>JAWKLZ010000003.1:567419-927339 GCA_041392475.1 Chitinophagales bacterium
ACCTCTACCAGTTTATGGGGCTACAGTATAAAGAAACATATAAAACAGACTATATTCATTTTTTTAAACCTCATAAAGGAAAATCTGTGTATTCATTTTTTATAGAAAAAGGTATGCCTACTACTCCCACTTGGTATGATCACGTTCCTAAAGCGTTGTGGACAGTTGATTCCCCCAATTTTATTAGTGAATATATCACCCACTTAAAGAAAGAAGCTGAATTCTTAAAAGAAGAGAAAAATGCTATCATAAGATTGCAATACAAACATCAAAAAGTGCAATTTAAGGAAGATAGTGAAATTCTATTTTTGGCAGCTTGTCCTCAAATAGACAAACTTACTATAGAGAAGGAGGAAAACATAATTGATGAACAGATCAAAACAAAATACAAGCCCGAACTAACCCCCTCAGGTTTATGGAATTTCTTTCAAAAACCAGGAACTAACTATCCAATTATTCACTTTTCAGGTCATGGTAGTCCTAATGGGCATTTAGTACTTAATTCTGATCGTCACCCGAATCAACCTGAAAGTACGTCACACTATGGAATACGGAATTTATTCAAACTGATCAATCAGGATTTTCATATTGAATGTGTTGTACTAAATGCGTGTTTTTCAAGTGAACAAGCTAAAAAAATTGCAGAAACAGGCATTCCTTATGTAATAGGAGTCAATCATTATATATCTGCGGAAAAAACAGCTATTCCTTTTTCAAAAGCTTATTACAAGGCTCTAAAAAATAAAAAATGTTATGAACAAGCATTTTTAGAAGCTTGTAATAAGCTAGATATATCAATAAATAAAGCTCAAGAAAGTCAGTACATTATTTACATAAACAGTTGTAAATATACCTATAAAGAGCTGCAAAAAATATATAATAGAGTGTAACAACTTAACATCATTTACTCCCACTCTTTCCTAACTCTTATACTTTTAACATCTTTAAGGAGTAAGCCATTATCTCTTAGCCATTTTTTAATTGCCTCATCATCGTCAACAAAATCAAGAGGGAACTCAAATGTCGTTCCGTCTTTCATCTCAACAATAATGTACTTTTGATACTTAGATTTATGCATATATTGCAAGTGTCCAACAATCAACTTTAATGTTCCCAACAATGTCCCCGACGTAATAAGAGCTAAAAGATAAGGGTCAAACCAAGCTCTACTACCCTCTGGAATTTCTTCTAATTCAAGTGCTAAATCACTTTCAGACTCAATTGGAGTATTCAACGACTCAAAAAGCTCTTCTGCCTTAAAAAAATCACTTGAAATAAAAATCTTATACTCAACTAAATTCTCCATGAATGATATTTTTTTGTGATGAAATCATGTTATTACTCTACAATAGGTATTCCAAAATGCAATCAATTTGTAAACAGATGTAAATCAATGTGAAAATATTTATCTCGTATTTTTTTCCGAATTAGTATCGTTAAATAAATTTCAAATCCGAAAATTTTTCTGAATGCTCTAATTCATCTACTAACATACCTTAAAATTCCATCCTACAACCTCCCTCGTACTCAAAATCCGAAAGTTTTCGTGACTATTGAAATAAAACGCTAAATATTTTCGCATACCTAAAAACGTTTCAAAAATTATTCTACTGATAATCAGCCAACAAGAAATATTTCTCCTCTTGGCTTTATCCTTGCCTATACTATACGACATTCAAGATATTTCAAACAAAACCAAAACAAATATCCAAATGATCGTATCAAACAAAACCTTAATCATAGCAAACGAAAACAAAGACAGGTATCATCACTTCTTGGAGATAGGCTGCGACATCTGCCCCCTATATGATTCCGAGCTTGAAGAAAAAATTCTAACCAATGGTTATAACTATCTCTTATTCCAGCAGCACCTAAAAAGCGGGCACAAGGACCAACTGTTTAACAGTTACGTCTTTTTACAGAAATTGATTGAAGAAGGGCGGGTTAGTAATTTAGGAGAAGTTGGCATTATTACTTTTCAAAAAGCAGTATGGTCTGGCAATAAAAAAATCCGAACCCTACAATCTATTCTACGCCCTTATCCTTTCCCCCCTGATGCTCGAACATGGTATAAACATCTAAAGGTGGCTAAAGCTAATACCTGCGATTTTAGCTATGTCAAAGAAAAATACAACAAAGAATGGGTAGTTCCTGAAAAGCAGACATTGCAGAACAAACTATCAAGTTTTGTTCAAGGGGTAAGAAAAATCGCCGCGATATTCTGAATCCATTAGACAAGCTTTATTCAATAACAATAACCTATAAATAAAAATGAGTAGTACAAACTATCTAAAAATCATTGGCACCATTACCCCTATCTTGGTAGCCTACGAACGAGATTTACAGTCCTTCAATGAACCAATTGAATTGATAGAACAATTGAATGGTGTTGAAAGCTTTTCCGAACTGATTGCATCTTTTGATAGCCATCGCCAAATTTTCACAGATGAATTGATTCGCATTCAGCCTCTTATGTCGCCTAAGTTGATAAGTAGTTGGATTTGGTTTTTGGGCTATGCATCCAACCAGCAACATTACCAAGAACAGACGGTTCAAGAGGAAGGGGAGAAATTGGATACGATGGAAGAAGAAGTCGAAGAGGAGATTGAAAATCAAGAATTACAAGAAGGTAACTTTGGCTCTGTTGGGAAATTAATGGAATTTCTGAAAAACTTCAAAAGTGATTTGACCTATGCAAATGCAGTTCTAAAAATCATAGGCATATTGTTCAATCGCATACAACAAAATCATATCTACCAGAAAGCTATCAGTATTACCGACCGAGTTAATCAAATCCTTGAGCATAAGTTATCTACCTTATACTATGCCTTGAAAATAGATAAAAAGGCAGAATGGTTCAAAGCATGTAGAGAAAAGCACAAGTGGCTGGATAGAATCGTTAGAGTTTCGTTTACAGTTTTATTGGTTCTCTTTGGCTTATGGGTTATAAGCAATGGATTACATTTACTCAAAACGCCTTACAAATTTGTTTTGAAAATGGTTAAAGGGCACCTCGATGTATTTGATGATGATGCTTTTCTCTAAATTTCTTCCGATTCAAAATTTTCTAAACCTTGTCGTGTGGATTAATTTTCAATCTGCGCGGCACTAAACCCTCAATAATAATGAAAAAACAAACAACAAAACACGACATCTCCCAACAAAAAACAAACGTTTTCATCAAAAAACGATGTTCTTTAGGTTTCGTCAAACACTCCTTAGTCATTATTGCGCTTGTCAGCTTAATTGTTTTCAGTTTAGTAGGGGCGGCACTGATCCAAAAAATTGGATTAGAAGAAGAATGGAGAATATTGACTTTTATTGCCTTATTTGGCATTGGCTTTGGAAACTTCGTATTTGCTATTTGGAAAATTACAGGGCAGATTGAAGGTCTTGATACCACAGCATAAAAAGTAGAAGTCCATAAAAAAGGCAGTCTCTCCTTCCCACCCAAAAGAAACTGCCTTTTTTAAATTTCAATTAAATCTCGAAAATTACTTCTCAGTCATAATCATCAATTGAATATTCACCTGAGGATTGATAAAGCGGTCGCCGAGGGATTTATCATTACCATACGCCAAACCCCACTCTGTTCGGTCGATGTTAAAATTGGCACGTCCTCTCGCCATTCCCCGATCAACACCCAAACTAGCAGGAAAAGCGATGTTTTTGGTAACACCTTTCAAAGTCAAATTACCAGAAATCATGTGCGTTGCACCTGAAGCCTCATTACCTTCTTCACCAGCATAAGGTTTCACGCCTGTAACCTCAAAAGTTGCAGTAGGGTGATTGACCACATCAAAGAAATCATTACTTTTAAGATGATTGGTCAATTTTTCACCATTTTCGCCCTCAAGATCTGTAATTTTGAAACTGGTCAAATCCATTTCGAATTTGCCGCCAGTAATTTCACCATTGTTAATGGTAAGACTACTTCCTTTAGAAATCTTAACAACACCCGTATGCTGTCCAGTAGGCTTAGTGCCGATGAATGTAACAGAACTTTGCTCCAAGTCAATCATCAGTTCTTCCCCAGCCTTAGTAGGGGTAGTTGTATCTTTTGCCTCTTGCGTATCCGCTTTTGGGGCATCTGGAGCAGATTGGCAAGAAACCATACCAATTGTTAATACTAAAGCAACAAAAAATTGCAAAAATTTATTCATTTTGAAACGTTCTTTAAAAAATTGAGTAAACTATTATGAAATAAAAACTATCTTAGCATTAGATTGTTTAACACGAAGTTAAAAATGTTTGCAAAGATAGTTTGGCCAACAGCATATTAACAACCCTTTGGCATGAAATATGTGCTGAATTATAATGTTGCCTAATTTTATTGCGTTTTTAATAGGTATTTCCAAAAACTTGCTGTAATATTGCAGCACAGATTCCAACATAAGTGCCTCCTTAGATTTTACAGCCACACTGTATCATTTACCCAACACTACTTTTAGTTACAATAATTACCATTTTTAATCACAATATTCTAATCAATTAACAATATTCAACCCCTTTTTTATCACCTCAAACAAGTATGTTCACTTCAATTGTTTAAAATCATATCCGTATGTACGACATTCTGCAACTGAATGAGATGCTGGTTCCCGAATTGAAAGATATTGCAGAGAGTTTTCAGGTAGATAGCCACCAAAGATTAACCAAAAAAGATTTAATCTTTAAAATTTTGGACAGACAAGCCAAAATATCCACTCCTGCTAATATTGATGTCGTCGAAACACCACAGGAAGAAGAACAGCCAGTGGAGCTTACCGACACCAAACCAAAAACTCGAATTCCTGCCAAAACCAGTCTCAAGAAGAAAAACTCTGATAACAAACCAAAAACAGAAGAACCTGTTCAACAACTTCCCGAAGAGGAGGAAGAAAACCAAGAATCTACTCCTCGGGATAGAGAGCGCAAAGTAGAAAAATTTAGAGATCGAGAACCCCGTGAGTCGAGAGATAAAGAACGCGAATCTCGTGAGCCAAGAGATAGAGAACGCGAATCTCGTGAACCAAAGGAGAGAGATCGAGAACCTCGCGAAACAAGGGATAGGGATCAAGATAGAGATTCTCGCAATCGTGAAAGCCGTGATTCGAGAAAAGACGATCGTTATAGCAAAAAAGAAGTTTTCAATATTGAGTTTGACGGCGTTATTCAAGGCGAGGGCGTCTTAGAAATGATGACAGATGGCTATGGATTTCTTCGGTCTGCGGATTACAACTACCTTACTTCTCCAGATGATATCTACGTTTCCCCTTCTCAAATCAAACTTTTTGGGCTGAAAACAGGTGATACCGTTCGTGGTGCAATTCGCCCTCCAAAAGAAGGAGAGAAATATTTTGCGCTATTGAAGGTGGAATTAATCAATGGCAAGCGTCCTGAGGAGGTAAGAGATAGGGTTCCTTTCGACTACTTGACTCCATTGTTTCCGCTCGAAAAGTTCAATCTGATTACCGACCCAACGCTTTATTCTACTCGTGTCATTGACCTCTTTACGCCAATTGGCAAAGGGCAAAGAGGTTTGATTGTAGCACAGCCTAAGACTGGTAAAACTTTCTTATTGAAGGATGTAGCCAATGCTATTGCTACCAATCACCCTGAAGCCTACCTGATGATTTTGTTGATTGATGAACGACCAGAGGAGGTGACAGACATGGAAAGAAGTGTGAATGCGGAGGTAATTGCTTCAACGTTTGACGAACCTGCCGAACGACACGTAAAAGTCGCCAGTATTGTACTGCAAAAAGCGAAACGATTGGTAGAATGTGGGCATGATGTAGTCATCTTGTTGGATTCTATCACCCGACTTGCTCGAGCTTACAATACCGTAGCACCTGCTTCTGGTAAAGTATTGTCAGGTGGTGTGGAAGCCAATGCTTTGCACAAACCTAAGAAATTCTTTGGCGCAGCACGAAATATTGAGCATGGAGGATCTTTGACTATTTTGGCAACCGCCCTGATTGACACAGGTTCTCGAATGGATGAAGTCATCTTTGAAGAGTTCAAGGGAACAGGTAATATGGAACTTCAATTGGATCGAAAACTCTCCAACCGACGTGTTTATCCTTCCATCAATGTTGTTGCATCTAGTACCCGCCGTGAAGACTTATTGTTGGATCGCGATGTATTGCAGCGTATGTGGATCCTGCGAAATCATTTGGCAGATATGAATACTGAAGAAGCCATGAACTTTTTATTGAACCACATGAGGGGGACACGCTCCAATGAAGAATTTTTAATTTCAATGAATGGCTAATAAATTTTCATATTCTATCAATAAATGCTAAATTTGCAGCCCAATTATAAAAAACGAAGAAAATGAAACGTACATTTCAACCATCAAGGCGAAAAAGAAAGAACAAACACGGTTTTAGAGAGCGAATGAGTAGTAAAAATGGTCGCAAGGTTTTGGCACGGAGACGTGCCAAAGGCAGAAAGAAACTAACCGTTTCTGACGAGTTGAAACTAAAATAGTTCTTCCTCTTAGAATTCGAACTTAAAATTCTAATGCAAGTACAATAAAACTTTGATTTCCAAAGTTTATGTATCTGAATTTAATTTTTTTGGTTTAAAATATCTTTTTCTACATATTAAATATGGCAATCAGACTTCAAAAGTTTGGTTGCCATATTGTTGTTTTTATACTTCAACTGCAAAAATGACCAGTGACCGACCCCGATTCACTTTCCATAAAGTGGAACGCCTCAAAAGCAAAAAAATAATTGATCAATTGTTTGACAAAGGGCGGTCTAAATCTAAGGTAATTTACCCTTTCCGAATTGTATGGTTCGAAACGGAATTGCCAACACCTTTTCCTGTGCAGTTTATGGTAAGCGTTCCCAAACGTTCGATTCCAAAAGCGAATAACCGCAACCTTATCAAAAGGCAAATCAAAGAGGCTTATCGTCAAAACAAACACCAGCTTTACGGCCAATTCCCCGATTTCCTTTCACAAATAGAAAATGAAGAACACTTTGTTGCCCGCCCAACTATTCAAGTTGCTTTGTTGTTTATTTATTTAGGAAGGCAGCCATTACCTTATTCTTTCATTTATGGTAAAATGTGTGCCTGTATCCGATATTTAAGCAATCAATATACTCCTAAAAAATGATGCAACTTATCCGAAAAATACTGGATTTCTTTTTTACTCCCTTGAAGTTTATCTTATTATTGTTGATAAAGTTTTATCGTACAGCTATTTCACCCTATACGATGCCTACCTGTCGCTATACACCTACCTGCTCACAATATGCTCTAGAGGCACTTCAAAAACATGGTTTTCTATATGGTAGTTTTTTGGCGACAAAACGCATATTGTCTTGTCACCCTTGGGGAGGACATGGGCATGATCCTGTGCCGTAGTTATTAGCGACCAGTAATCACCGAATTGATAATTACTGTTTTTAATGCCAATTGTTTATAAAGGGTAAATCGTATATCACTAAACACATCAACACATCAACACATCAACACATCAACAACCTACATTTCGATAACTTTTTTATAATAAAATAAAAATCAAATTACTAAGAAATTATTTTTATCTCAATTGATAGATTTTTAATTGTTATTAAATTTGATTTTCAATGCTCTGTGAAATATGACCGAAACATAGGCAACAAACTAATAATTAATCACTTGTTGTTCTACCATTTCGGGAAGCTCTCTAAATTCATAGTGTTGATTGCGAAGTTGTGGTGTAAAACCAGCCTCACGAATAGCTTGTTGAATAGCATTAGATGTGAAACGGTGCGGTGCGCCTGCTGCCGATACTACATTCTCTTCAATCATAATCGAACCAAAATCATTGGCTCCAGCATGTAAACAAATTTGACCAACTGCCTTGCCGATTGTGAGCCATGAAGCCTGAATATTCTCGATATTGGAGAGCATTATTCTACTCAGTGCAATCATTCGCACATATTCATCACCAGTTACCTCATTGCGGACATCCCGAATTCGGCGAAGCATGGTATCCTCATCTTGGTAAGGCCATGGAATAAAGGCCAAAAAACCATTTGCTCCATCGGGCTTCAAACTTTGTATTTCCCTGATTCTCACCAAATGTTCCATGCGTTCTTCAATCGTTTCGACGTGTCCGAACATCATTGTTGCAGAAGTCGTTAGACCCAATTGATGGGCTACACGCATCACTTCAAGCCATTCATCTGACCCACACTTACCATTTGCAATGTTGTAGCGTACTCTATCCACCAAAATTTCTGCACCAGCTCCTGGTAGTGAATCGAGTCCCGCTTCTATCAAAGCCTCCAAAACCTCTTGATGGCTTTTTTTACTAATTTTTGCGATGTGAGCTATTTCAGGAGGACCCAAAGCATGTAATTTCAAATTTGGATAAAGACTTTTGAGTTCTCGAAAAAGGTTGGCATAATAATCTACACCCAAATCAGGGTGATGTCCTCCCTGCAATAACAATTGCTCACCACCATAACGAAACGTTTCTTCAATTTTTTGCTTATACGTTTCAATGCTTGTAATGTATGCTTTATCAGCATATTTTGCAGAAGGTGGCACAAAGAAATTACAAAATTTGCAGTTTGCCACACAAACATTGGTCGTATTTACATTGCGGTCAATGATCCATGTTACTTTGCCTAAAGTATCTTTTTTGTGGTATTTTCTAAGCTCATTGCCCACATACATCAACTCAGCAGTCGTTGCATTGTGAAACAAAAAAGTGCCTTCTTCAATGGTTAAAGGCTCAGCTTCATTGCGGTGCGAGAGTATGGCTCTCTCAAGTAGATTGGAGATATTCATATTGTTAGTATATTTTTCCATGTAGTAAATCGTATGGAATTTATTTCTTACAAAGTTACTACGATAATTGTTTAGGACGCACAAATAATGTCGAAAACCATCAAAAAGTTTTCACAATTTTCAGTATTTTTTGAAAATTGAGGTTTTGACAGGTTGATTTTTGTATATATGCCATCTTGACATAATGAGCATTGAAGATGTGCCATATTTACAGTAAAAGGTGGATGGCATATAGATTGTTGGTCATTAGTAGCACGTTCATTTGAGGGTGCAGTTTACCATATAAAACAGCAAATATCAAATAATCATAAGCCATGCAAAACAGGGATTACTACAAAATATTGGATGTACCGAAGGCTGCAACGGCTGAAGACATAAAAAAAGCTTACCGTAAGGTAGCCTTGAAGTACCATCCTGATCGAAATCCAGATGATAAGGAAGCGGAAGAAAAATTTAAAGAAGCGACTGAAGCCTATGAAGTATTGAGCGATGTCGATAAACGCAAGAAGTATGATCAGTTTGGTCATAAATGGAAAATGTACGAACAGGCTGGAGCAAATGGAAGTGAGTCATCGGGTAATTATTACGATTTTTCGAAAGGAACAGGCGGACAAGGCACTCGTGTAGAATTTGAAGGAAACATAGAAGATTTCTTCAATCAATTTGGGGGTGGTGGTCAATCACATGAAGCGGGAGATGTTTTTGAGCAGTTTTTTAAGAGAGGCAGTAGTGGCGGTGGACAGTTTGCTTATAAAGGAGCGGATGTTGAAGCCGTTTTTAGTATTTCGCTAGAGGATGCGTATAAAGGAGGGAAAAGGGTCATTGAAGTCAATGGAAATAAACTACGTATTACCATCAAGAAAGGAGTGGAGGACGGCAGTGTGTTGAAGATAAAAGGCAAAGGAGGAATGGGTAAAAATGGTGGGCCGAACGGTGATTTGTATCTCAAAATTCACGTTGAGAAACACCCTATTTTTGAGCGTAAAGGTGATGATTTGCATGTAGAAATGCCTATTGATGTGTACAAGGCGGTTTTGGGCGGAAAAGAAAAAATTCACACCTTGAAGGGCGATATGAATGTGAATATTTCTGCTGGAACGGACGGTGGTAAGGTACTGCGATTGAAGAATTTGGGAATGCCAAAATCCGATAACCTTTCTACATTTGGTAATTTGTATGTGAAGGTTAATATACAAGTTCCAAAGGATTTGAGCGAAGACGAAAAGAAACGGTTTGAAGAATTGGCAGAATTGCGGAAATAAACCGCATAAAAAAGTCGACTTACTTGATTTTCAGTGTTTTTAATACCGAAAACCAAGCAAGTCGGGTTTTTTAATTCAAATCAACATTTATTATTTTTTACCTCTTGTGCTTATGGCTACAATGACAATAACAAAAAGTCCCACAATAACCCATATCATTGGATTGGTGTACCATACAGCTTCATCGCCTCCACCTATATCTACATCAATATCAAGACCTTTGTCTCCATCTTGTGCAAATACAAGAAAATTGCAGGATAACAGGTATACAAATGCCGTTAATCGGAATATAATTCCTGTTGTTTGATTCAACATTTTTGAAAAATTCATAGTTAAGATTGTTTTTTGTTATAAATGATTTTCTGCTTTTGCCAAGTAGTAATGTGTGCTTTAAACGCCATCAGTAAAAAAATGTTGACTTGCCTGTATCATTTAAAATAAAAAACAAATAAATATTAGACTTTAGACGAAAGAAGTAGAAAGCAAGATGTGAGATATAAAAAATTGACAATCAGAATATTGCCCCATTGATGCGATTAGGTGTAAACAATTGGTTATCAATAAATTAAATTATTGCATCTTACTTCTTTGTTCCTTTATTCAAAGTTTAAAATAAATTTAAACTCTCAGAAAATTAATCACCTGAAACCTTTAACAATACTTTCCCTTTGTTTTTATTGGCTTCCATGTACTGGTGCGCCTCTGCAACATCACTCCAGTTGAAAGTGCTGTCAACAACGGGCTGCAAACGTTTTTCCACGAAAAGTTCGTGAGCAAATTCCCAAAAATCGTGCGTAAGTTGGACTTTATACTCCAATGTTCGACTTCGCAAAGTACTGCCCATTATTTTGAGACGTTTTTGAAGAATAGGTGCTACATTGAGGTTTTCTACTTTGATGCCTCCCATCAAAGCAAGCATGACCATGCGTCCGTCAACAGCCAAACAATTGAGGTTTTTTTGAAAATAGGGGGCTGCTAAAAAATCCAAAACTACATCTACGCCTTTACCGTCTGTTTCCTTCAATACCACTTCTTCAAAGTTTTCTGCTTTGTAGTCAATTGCTTTGCTTGCACCCAATTGCAGACAAATGGAGTGTTTTGATTTTGAAGCGGTAATATAAACCTTTGCGCCTTTCTCACGTGCAATTTGAATGGCAGCAGTTCCAACACCGCTTGCTCCTGCATGAATTAAAATGCTTTCGCCCTGCTGCAATTGAGCGAGCCAAATCAGTGCTTGATAAGCAGTTAGGAATACTTCTGGGATGGCAGCACTTTCTAAAAGTGTCAAGTTTGAAGGGATTGAAGCAGCTAAATTTTCGTGAATAGTGACGTATTCAGCATAACCACCACCTGATAACAAGGCACAAACTTTATCACCGATTTTCCATTTGCTGACTTCGCTTCCCAATTTGCTGACGGTTCCAGACATTTCCAAACCGAGAATGGGGCTTGCGCCTTGGGGCGGTGGATATTTACCCATTCGTTGAAGTGTATCGGCTCGATTCAAAGCCGTGGCAGTGACTTTTACTTGTATTTCGTAAGCATTGGGTTGAGGAGTATCGTACTCGGCGATGTAAAAATTATCTGGACTGCCGAATTGACGGAGTTGTATGGCTTTCATTTTTAGAAATTTTTGATCAACGGAGTTTTAGGTATTGTGAATTGATTCAAAGTTGCTATAGTTTTGCTTGATTTAGAACGGTAATATAGCGTCCTTTGGTGACAATGATTTTTTCTTGCTTCAAATCTGAAAGAGTGCGGATAAGTGTTTCTTTGCTTGTTCCGACCCAGTTTGCCAAATCTTCTCTTGAAATATCTAAGCTAATGCGTTGGTTTTCTTTGAAGTTATCGGGTGCATATTGTTTGCAAAAATGTAAGAGTGCATCCGTCACACGCTTTCTAACTGAATCATACGCCAAATTTAACAAACGTTTTTCCTGTTGTTCGAGGCTATTTGTCAGCAAGGTAATGAAGAATTTGGCAATGTGTTGATTCTTATTGACAAGCTCTAAAAATATAGTTTTGGGAATTAATACAATTTCGCTGTCTTCTAAACTCATTGCCGAACCCTCATATTTTCTATCACCAAATAGCGACCGATAGCCAAAAAAATCGCCTGTTTGGTATATGGCTGAGATGATTTCTTTGCCGTCTTCGTTGGTTTTGTAGGTTTTGACCCGACCTTGGATGATGTAGTAAAGATAGCAGGGATAGCTGTCTTCGTGAAAGAGCATGTATTTAGTAGACACCGACAATTTTTTATGCTCATCGGCAATGGTTTGGAGGATTTCTCGCACTTTTTGAGGATTGTAAAATCCACGAAAAACCGCATCTTCTGTATCATCATATTTTTGTACCAGCATATCTGCTTTTTCGAGCCGTCGCTTAATGGTGTCGAGCAGGTCTAATTCTTCAAAGGGTTTGGTGATGTAGTCATCTGCTCCCATATTCATTCCTTTTCGCAGGTCGTTTTTTTCGGTTTTTGCTGTGAGAAAAATAAAAGGAAGGGTGGCCGTTTTGGCATCGTGACTGAGAATATGCAGTACACCATAACCGTCAAGTTCGGGCATCATAATATCGCAAATAATCAAATCGGGAAGGTGTTCTTTTGCTTTCATAACACCCTCCTTGCCATTGGTAGCGGTCAAAACATGGTAATTGGCAAGTTCCAAAATTTCAGCCGTATTTTCTCGCACATCTTCATTGTCTTCTATTAGTAGTATGGTTTTTAGATGGTTCATTTTTAATGTTTTAGGTTTTTTTAATGAACGTTTGAGTCATGATATATTGGAAATTCTATCCTAAAAGTTGTTCCTTTATTCAATTCACTATCGAAGGTAATAGAACCGCCCATCAACTGCAAATATCGCCTAATAATGTTCAATCCGAGACCTGTTCCTTGAATATTGGAAACATTATCGGCTCTGAAAAAACGCTCAAATAGATGGACTTGTGCTTTGTGGGGAATTCCGATGCCATAATCTTGTACTTCAATTAGAATGTTTTCTTGGCTCACTGCGCTTCGTATGTCTATTTGTTGTCCTTCATTTGAGTATTTGATGGCATTGGAGAGTAGATTGATTAGGACATTGTGGAGTAATTTTTTATCTAAAAAAACCTGCTCTTTTGTAGTAAAATGCTGAAAAATAATTTTTTGATTTGCCTTGGTCATGGCTTCCAATTCTTCAATACTTTCTTCAATCGCTTCTTTGAGATTGAAGGAAAAAGGAATATGTTTGACTTTTCCTTCCTCCAATTTGCTGATAGATAGAAAATCATTGAGGATGTTGTTGAGGTTTCGTACCGACCGTTGTATGCGGTCAATGTGTTTGACACGTTTATCTTGCAGTTCCGTTTTATTGTATTTTCCAATAAGTGTTGCAGAGGATAAAATGGAGGTCAGGGGAGTACGAAATTCATGTGAAGCCGTAGTAATAAATCTGGATTTTAGTGCATTGAGTTCTTTTTCTCGTTTCAATGCTTCTTGCGCTTCGGCTGCTAATACTTTATCGCTGATGTCGTGAATAATGCCTGTAAAGATTCTCCCTTTATTTAGTTGAACCTCTGCTACACTCAATCTTGCGGGAAATACGGAGCCATCACTGCGTAAACCCACTACTTCTCTGCCGATACCGATTATCTTTTTATGCCCTGTTTTAAGATAGTTGTCCAGATATTTATCGTGTTCTTTGCGATAAGGTTCTGGCATCAATATGCTTACATTCTTACCAATCAGTTCTTGGGGATCATATCCAAATAAATTTGCACCAGCGGGATTGATACTTTCTATATTCCCTTTGGTATCAATGGTTACTATCCCATCAGTTGCAGTGTCGATAATGGCCTGTAATCTTGACTGAGTATCTATTTGTTGTTCTTTATTATTCATCGTTGGTGATTTGTTCCCAAAATTTATTGGCTCTTTCGATGGCGAGGCTTTCATCTGCTTGTTCATTCCACTTCAATAAGGCATCGTAGTCCGATGTTTTATAGAAAAGATAGAGTTCCCCATCAATGATTTTGAAGTTTTCTGGATCGGCATCATATTTATCAGCAGTATAACCATCCTTCACGCCTTCTATGGACATTCCTAAAGCACACCATCCTCCGTATTTGGGTAAATAATTTTCTGGATTTTCGGTAAATGTATTTAGGTTTTTGCGGCTGCTAAACTGAAATGTAGCACTTCGGTATGTAGTAGTATGTTTTTCTTCTCCTTTAATGGCTTTGTTACTTTTGAAGTAAGCAACTGGGTCATAACCCAATAACATAAGCCCTTTTTTGGTCAGATTGCAAGATTTTTTGAGTGGCGGCAATTGTTTCTCTTCAATGGTTTTTTGAGGAACCGATACTGTTGCAGTGCTATTTATTGTATTGGTTTCGGTTGCCTCAACTGTTTCATCATTGTTGAACAAGACAGGCATATCAGTAGCCATATTATTTGAAAACTTGGTGGGAGTTGCTGATTTTTCAGGAAGGTTCTGATTGCTGACTGTTAGGTTGTTTGGAGGCCCAATAATGGCTTTAGACTGGCTGTATTGTATCCTTGTTATTTGCGTTGTGTTGTCATCTGTGATAGATACTTCAAATAAAGTACTGTAATCCATCTGGTTGATGCTACTAGGAGAAAAGGACTGCGATAGGTTTTGTAGTATGGTGGTGATGACTTCTAAGTTCCCCACAATCAGTATGTTTTGCCCTTTTCGCTGCTGCAAAATGCGTTGTAAGAAAGATTCGATCTGTTGGCTATCGTAAGTATTGATAATGATCCGTTTGTTTTTAGCAACATCTTTTGCCGTTTCTTTATCACATGTATTGTAGCTTGTATAAATGGCATTGATGGTTTCGGATTGCAGCATTTCTGCCAAATCTTTGGCACGTTGTTGTCCGAGATTACTCAAGGATACTTCTCCTATTGCGTTAGTATTTGTTTCGGTATGCCGCACGATGTAGAAAGTAGTAGTTGTTGCTTCTTGAAAAGTATAGGGTGACGGAACGGCAAAAGAATAGATATTCGAGAAAAGTAGTGGTAGAAGAAAAATAATAAAAAGGTATTTTGAAATGAAATAAATGAAAAATACATTTACAAGTGAAATTCTATGAAAAAACTTAGTTGGTGAATAGGACTTGATTAATTTTTGCAAACTCATAATGAGACTTTTATTAAACGAGATAAAAATGATGTCAAATTTTTCCCTATTAATTTGAAGATGATAAGATAGCATATTTGCCACAATTAATTGTCAATTTAGCATGAAAAAATAAATATGGTTAATAAATCAAGAAACTTTTTTGTTTTTTAACGTCATAAAAATCGCTTCTTGTTTTTTATTTGTATTATGTGAGATTCTACCCGACAATTATTTACTAGGTAATCTATGTTTACTTTAAAATCAATCTTTGCAGTCATACTTTCATTCAGCTTTTCTAGTACAAAGAAGCAGCATAAAAAAAATGAATTGTCTGACGAAGAAATTGTGGCAGAAATAGTTCGTACTCAGAGTGCTACTCTTGTAGAGGTGCTGTATGAACGCTATGCTGATAAGGTTTTTAGAAAGTGCATTTCCTTTGTGAAGGAGGAAAGTATTGCTTCTGACTTGACACACGATATTTTTATCAAAGTTTATATGAAGTTGGCTTCTTTTAAAGGTAATTCAAGGTTTTCAACATGGCTGTATTCTATCACGTATAATTTTTGTGTAGATTATACACGGAAAAATAGTAAGACGAAAACAGTTTCTATTGACGATGAGGAGCGGGTGAAGAATATAGAGGTAGAATCAGTAGATGATTTTGCACATATAAAAGCTACAAGGTTAAAGGTTTTACTAGAAAAAATCAAACCAGAAGAACGCATGATCTTGCTGATGAAATACAAAGATGATATGAGTATCAAAGATATACAAGAGGTTTTAAAGGTGTCTGAAAGTGCTGTAAAAATGAGACTCAAGCGTGCAAAAGAAAAGGTACATGAATTGTATAAAAATACTTACGCAGAAAATTATATGTAATGTCAAACCCATTTAAAGAGTTAGACGAATTAGAAGAATCTATAAAAGCCCCCGCATCTATCAAAAATAAGGTGATGGGATCTTATGGTTTTATTACGAATATTGCCAGAATAGTAGAATTTATTTTTGGTAGTTTGACCAATGTACTTACGGGGATGCTGGGCTTATTTGACCATGTGACACCTACCAATCCTCAGCAGCAGATAATGGGCTTAAGTTCGTATTTAGAGGAGAACGAAGATATTGAAGATGTATCTTTAGAGGAAGAGGAAGAGGAAGATGAATAGGAGGAAGAAGGATTTGCTGAAATTGCAAACAAAAATTAAAAAATATACAATCCATAAACGATGAAGATATTTGAAACTGTAAAAGAAGCTTTGACAAATAGAACGGTAGAATTAGTCGCTGTTTTACCAGATGTAATTGGTGGTTTGGTTTTGCTATTCGTTGCTTGGTTGATTGCCAAACTTATTTACAAGGTTACCTACAAAGTGTTGGTTGCTATTAAAGTGGATAATTTGGGAGATAAATTGAAGGAAGTGGATTTATTTGCTAATCTTGACTTCAAACTCAGCAAAACCATTGCAGGGGCTATTTATTGGTTTTTGATGACCATTATTATTCTTGAGACGAGTCGGGCAATGGGCTTAGACGCTGTTGCCAATGGTATTTCGAGCTTCATTGCGTACATTCCTACCCTGTTGAGTGCCATATTGTTTTTTATTGCGGGAGTATTTATCGCCAACATTATCAAAGAAGTCATTGCAGCAGCTTGTGCGTCAATGAATATTGCAGCTGGACGGGTAATCAGTAGTTTTATTTTCTACTTTTTGGTGGTGATGATTGCGATTACTGCCATTAACCAAACAGGTATTCAAACCGAAATTCTTACCCAAAATGTTACCATCCTCATCGGTTCTATTTTCTTTGCCATTGCACTGGGGTATGCGATTGCCTCAAAAGATTTGATGGCGAATATGCTTGGGTCATTTTACAGCAAAGGCAAATTCATGATAGGACAGACGATTAGAGTAGAAGGGATTGAAGGAAAAATTCTACAAATTGACAGTACTTCGATTGTTTTGCAATCAGATGATAAAAAAGTGGTAATGCCTTTGTCCAAATTGACAAATACAACGGTAGAGATATTGTAACTAGCTGCTTGAATGACAAATTGATTGCTTTAATAATGCTATCTTTGTTCCTCTTTCGACTCGTTTAAAAACCTACAAGATGAAGCAATACATAGCCCTTACATACTTGTTGTTAAGCTTTTGCACATATCTTCCTGCACAAATAAGTAGTGGAGGTACTCCCTATAGTTTCACTCATTCTTCACTGACCTCCAAAGTGCCAACAGCTTCTATGCCAAGCATCAACCTTGCAGCACTGAAAGCAGAAGATGCCCTCAATGATGGTGACAAACAAGTTTTTCGGTTTGGAAAGTCTATTGAAGTGAATTTTAATTTAGACAATGCAGGCGTTTGGGAAACATTGAAGAATGGAGATAAACTCTGGCGATTGCAGATTTTTGCCAAAGGTGCAAAAACCATCAACTTGATTTACAACGATTTTTACCTACCCAAAGGTGCGAAACTATTCCTCTACAATGCCGACAAAAGCGAAGTCATTGGAGCATTTACCGAACGCAATAACAAGCCTTACCGCAAATTTTCAACTACTTTACTCAAAGGCGACAAGACCATTTTGGAGTATTACGAACCTGCAAATGTAGCTGGCAAAGGTATTGTTCAGATTTCGGAAGTGATACATGGGTACAGAGGTTTTGAGCCAACGGTCGAAAAAGGCTATGGTGATTCGGGAGGCTGCAATGTGAATATTAACTGCTCAGAAGGAAACGATTGGCAAATACAGAAGCGAGCAGTAGCCATGATTATTGCAGGTGGAAAACGGGATTGTACAGGGGCTTTGGTCAACAATGTGCGGCAAGACGGCACACCTTATTTATTGACTGCCAACCACTGTTTGCCCAACAATCTCAACGAAGTACAAACGTGGTTGTTTATGTTCAACTACGAAAGTCTCAGTTGTATAGACGAAGATGGACGAACCGACCAAACAGTATCGGGTTCGATACTGAGAGCATCTTCTGCCGATTCCGATTTTGCGCTGGTCGAACTGAGTGAAATTCCTCCAATAGAATACGGAGTTTATTTTGCTGGTTGGTCGGCTGAAAATGTGGCAGCAATTCAATCAACGTGTATTCACCATCCCGCAGGAGATATCAAGAAAATCACTTTCAATGAAAATCCACTTGTGAGTGACAATATTGGAGGAACACCTCTGAATAGTTTTTGGAAAGTGACAGAATGGGAAAAAGGTACAACCGAAGGAGGTTCGTCAGGTTCTCCCTTGTTTGATCCCAACAAACGAATCGTTGGTCAATTGTACGGTGGCTTTGCATCTTGCTTCAATAGTAGTTGGGATAAGTATGGAAAATTTTCCTATTCGTGGAACAGTGGTGACAGCAACGCTTCAAGACTCAAAGATTGGCTCGATCCAGATAATACAGGAACTTTAATCATAGATGGAGTCGAAGGAAATGCTCCAAAATTGGACTTGGATGCAAGTATTTTGTCCATTGCTTCTCCTGATAAGTCTATCTGTGGCGCACAAAGTATTAACCCTGTGATTTTGTTTCGAAATGTAGGCGCACAATCACTTACAAGTATCAGTTTTTTGTATTCGATTGATGGTTCTACAAATGAAATGATGACATGGGAGGGAAATTTAGATTTTTTCGATTCGGAGTGGGTCGCTTTGCCGCCCATTGAAGTAGAAGCAGGAACGCACACTTTGGTTATTTCTATCCAAAATCCCAATGGAGAGCTGGATATGAATGAAACCAACAATGTGATTATGTATGATTTTGAAGTGCTGAATGGAACTGTTTTGAAGGTGGATTTGAATACGGATAGATTTGGCTCAGAAACTTCTTTTCAAATCAAGGATGATGCAGGGAATATCGTGGTAGAGAGAACAAATTTCGATAGTGATAGAAAGTATAACTTTGACTTTTGCTTGACACCCGATTGTTATGTCTTTACCATTTTTGATAGCTTTGAAGGACCTGATGGTTTGGGTGATGGAATATGTTGTCAGAATGGCAATGGCAGTTATATGGTTGGTTTGGAAGGAGGAATCGTGTTTGGAGAAGGAGGAGAATTTCGTTCGTCGGAGTCTGTAACCTTCTGCATTGAAGACAAATTGGTGTTGCAAGCTGCTTTCAGTGCTGACCAAACAGAGGTTTGCAGCGGTGATGCGGTTCAGTTTACAGCTTTGTCAGGTGCCGCAGCTACTTACGCATGGGTGTTTGAAGGAGGAACACCCGCTATTTCTGCTGAACCAAATCCTTTGGTGGTATTTGAAAATTGGGGTGACTTCAATGTGTCATTGAAAGTGACCAACAGTGTTTCGGAAGACGAATTGGAGGTGGAAAACTATATTCGTGTAAATGGAACAAATCTCGACATTCTCACCTTCAATGCCAGCAATCCTATTATACAAGATGGCGGCGTAGAATTGGATATTTCGAGTAGTTCGTCAATGGAGAATTTGACCTTCAATTGGAGCAACGGTGCGACAATTGCAAATCCAGATAAATTGACGAGAGGAAATTACAGTGTGGTGGTGACGGATGCAAATGGTTGTAGTACAAAGAAAAATGTTTTTATAGATTCGGATATTCTGCCCATAGTGGCAATGATTCAAACGGATAAACACCGTATATGCGAAGGTGAATCCATTGTTTTTGAAGATGTGAGCAACAATAAAGCAACTGTGCGTCAATGGGAATTTTTTGGAGCAGAAACGGTCAGTAGCAACGATGAAAACCCAGTGATTTCCTATCTGCAACCAGGAATTTACTCCGTGCGCCTCATTGTATCGGATGCCTACACGACCGATACACTCACACTCAACAACTATGTTGAGGTCGGAAACATTCCTGATGTGGTGGTACAAACTACGCCTCCTGAAATTGGGAAAGACAATGGAACAATCAAATTGACGGTCGAAAATGCCAGTCCTGCTACAACCTATCAATGGAATATCGGTGGACCAACCAGCAGCGAACGCTCCAATTTGGCGGAAGGTGCTTATACTGTTATTGTCACCAACGAAAAAGGATGTCAAAAAACGTTGGAAATCCCTTTGAAAACGGCAGTGGAAGCACCAGATGGTTTTTTGGTCTATCCAAATCCTGTCAGTGATGGCACTTTGTATTTCTACAACAACAATCCCTCAGATATTCCTGTTTCCTTCAAAATATACAGCCTTGAAGGTCGTTTGGTGGGAGAGTGGTCTTTGGACGGCAACAATCGAAACTATTATTTAGACATTGTAGCCATTCCTTCGGGCGTATATTTACTGTGGTCAAACATTGGCGGAAAAGAACGGCAAGAAAAGGTAATTTTGCTGAACGATTAAACTTTGGATATCAAAAAATGTCTAAATAAGGCAAAGAACTTGATGAAGGTTTGTGAAATATTTTGTAAACTACCATCGTTTCAACAAATGAATTTTCTAAAAATAAAATATTTCCTAAATGAACATTTTGAGATTATTTTTATTCACACTATTGATTGGCTGCGGTTTGAGCAGCGTTGTATTTGCACAAGATGCTAAAGGCTCAATGGGAGATTTTGACATGAAAGTAGAAGACAGTAGTTTTCCTACTCCACCCAATGCGGATTATGCAACGGCTGTTGTCAACTATCAATTGGATTACATGGGCTTGAAAGCGGGTAAAAACTTGCTACACACAGACCAAGCAAGTGGCATTAAACTATTTGCCAATTACAACCCTTATACCCACAAATACAACCTTGTAGCACAAACTCGAAAAGGAGAAGACGTTGCAGTAAAAGTAGAAAAATCGAAAGAAGACCCTACCTGCATTTTTGCGACTGTTCCACCAGATTGGGTAAATGTGCTTTGTTCTACTCGATATACGTATAGTGAAGATATTAAGAGTAAAAATAGCAACAAGAAATGATGGCTTGTATGGCTAAACTGTTGGATGGTTGTTAAATGAGCTATGTAGTAATAGAATTATTCAATCATATAGCAAACAACCATTGCTCACAAAAGCTCTTATTGAAGGATAGTCTTCAATAAGAGCTTTTTTTTTAGGAGTATTTTCTTCATTTCATAAATAATATGCTTATATTTATGGAAGTTCCTCCCATTCCCATTCCCATTCAATTAAACAGCGATTTCTTAACCATAAATGCCTGCAACCATGCCAAAATTTACCAAGTGGGTGAGTCTGTTTTGTGCCCTTCTTTTTACCACCTCTACCTTTGCATCCATAGACCTCGAACTATCTATGACAGCCGACAAAACCAATGTAGAAATCTACAAAAACCTAATCTACACTCTAATTATTCAAAATAATGGAAATGAGGCAGCTACGGGTGTTAAAATCGAATTTCCGCTTCCTGAAAATACTGCCTACACGAGCAGCACTACTTCAAAGGGAAACTATGCCTTGTGGACCAAAACATGGTCTATCAATAAATTGGCAGTAGGCGAAAGTGCTACTTTAGAGCTTATTGTTTTTACCCTCATCAAAGACAAGCCCTTCAAAGGGTTTGCACAAGTCATTGCAGCAGACCAATCCGATTCGGATTCAACACCTAATAACAATACCCTTTTTAGTCCAATAGAAGACGATGAGGCTTTAGCAGTTGTCAATGAAGGGAGCAACAATCTTCGCCCCAACATTTACCCCAAAAACGCTCGTTATACAGGACAGGGAAACAATGCTTCCATCTATTTGACCTGTGAAATCCAGAACAATGGGCAAGCAAATGCACCAAATGGAATCTATACCGTTTATGCCTCTACTGACCAAACAGTGAGTAGTGACGATAGAATAATTGCTTCAACACAAATGCCTGCTGTCAATGTCGGACAAACCATTGAATTTTCCACCATAGCTCAGGGATTGACTGAACCTATTGGCGAATACTATTTGATTTGGGTAATGGACTCCAATAACACGATTGAAGAAACCAATGAATCTGATAACCAATATTTTGTGCGAATTACCCGAGCAGCAAACGAAACCAGCCAAACCTACTTTTTGCAGCAGTTTGGCACAGGTTTTCCACTTCAATTGGTGGAAAATTCTACTGGATATGAATTGGTTACACAATTTACAGGCTCAGAAAAAAACTATACTTTTGCGAATGTAAGCAAGACAGGCAATTTAACAGATAGCCCATTACCACTTCAAATTACTGCTGAATATGAAGGAAAAGTCTTCAAACGAATCAACAATGGCTTTGTAGAATTCGGCAACAAAGACGAAAACACCCTTTACATTGCCAAACGAAATGAAAATGCTGCAATTGTTTGGCTGCAAGAATACCAGCTCGATTCTAGTTTGGAATTGCAAGCCGTAGATATTGAAGCAACAGCAGACAATGGCTTTATTGCTACGGGTTCGGTCTTTGTGAAAGATCAAGTTATATATCAAGGAAATACCTTGGATCGTATAACGGAACATCCTTTTGCCTTGAAGGTAAACGCTAACGGCAATCAACAATGGTTCAATTTTTATCAAACTCAAATAGGCATAACAGGGCTTGATTTTTACTATGAAAGTGGTTTGCAGATTGTTCAACGTCAAAATGGGGCTTATGTTATTGCAGCTAACAGAAGGGTAGCAAATCCCAATGGCCATCCCCTCAGTTTCTCAAATGGCAGTTCGGTCAGTATTTATCAGATAGATGCAAATGGAAACCAAACGAATGTGGAAGGAGGAGCAGGGCAATTGGGAGCTTTTACAAGCGTGAGCGAATTAATACCAACAAATGATGACGGTTATGTGTATTTGCATTTGCTTAACTATGTAGGGAATGGGGGACAAATCGCCTTTGCAACGAAAGGAGGCGGTACTCAATCTTGGGAATATGCTCGGTCAGGCTCTAAATTTGGCACTGCTTACTTCAATGACGTAGTCGAAACCAATGATGGAGGGTATATGCTCGTAGGAGATTACATTGACTTTGCTGCTCCCAACAATCCACCTGCCAATTTCTTCAAGTTGGATGAAAACGGGGTGGAAGAATGGACAAATTTCATTGGAAAAGTCGGAAATGTATTGATTCAAACCAGTGATGGAGGTTTTCTCATGGCAGGTTCGAAGGAAGGGGAGGTGTTTGCTGCAAGGCTAGACAGTGAAACCAATTTGACTCCTCCAATTCAGACAGAAGGTGTTGACATCGAACTGCAATACACTGCCGACCGTAAAATCTACCGTCAATGGGAACGTGTGAACTACACTTTGACCGCCACCAATACAGGCACAGAAAAGGCGACTAATCTCGTTATTTCTGACCCGATTCCTTTTGGTATGGCATTCACCAGCAAAACAGTATCAAAAGGAACCTACAATCTGTGGTTTCAAACGTGGACGATTCCCGAACTGGCGGCTGGCGAAACGGCAACGCTCAATTTGGTATTGTTTACGCTCTTCAACGATGCTCAAATTGTGAAATTTGCTCAGGTCAAATCGCTCGATCAAATGGATATAGATTCGACTCCAAATAACAACAATACGAAGATTCCAAATGAAGACGATGAGACGGCAGTGAAAATTACGCCTGTCAATTTTGGCAGTGGAAGTGGAAAAGATGTTTTGGAGAACCCAATTGCAGCGTCTAATACTTTGAAGATTTACCAGATGTTTCCTATTCCAGCCGATGATTACCTCAATGTGGTGTTTGGAACGGATGGTTTTCAGGTGAATCTGTTATTGTATGATGTGAATGGGCGTTTGATTCAGCAAAAATCATTGCAGGTGAATCGTGGTGAGAATGCCCTGCAATTGGAGGTCGGTGATTTGGCTGTTGGTTTTTATACGATTTCTTTGGAAACGCCAGAGGGGTTTGTGCGAGGGAAGTTTTTGAAGCGATAGTTTTCAAATAGAAAAGCCCACTTCGTTAGAAGTGGGCTTTTCTATTTGACTTTAGTTCAATGTCATTCAATTAAGGTAAAAAAAGCAAAAGAGGAGATAATATAGTAATTTTACAGATTCATACAATTACTTGAAAATCACTAAAAATCCCCTCTAATGCGAGCAGTAAATTTACAGATTATCTCTGAGTTAAAAAAGTTTATGGAAAGAGCAGAACATGAAAAATCAAAATACTGTGTTCACAATAGTGCTTTTACTCGTAAACGCAAGCTGACTTTTTCAAGAGTTACACTATTGATACTAAATTGTTTAAAGAGAAGTTTGTCTGTGGAACTAATAGATTTCTTTTCACAAATCGGAGCATTAGACGAACTGGTGGCTAAGAGTACTTTTAGTATGGCTCGTAAGAAACTCAAAAAGGAGTTCTTCGAAGATTGGAACAAGGTATTGTTTCAAACATACTATGAACAAGCAGGAGAGAGTGTACGCAAGTGGAAAGGCTTTACCCTGAAAGCTACAGATGGTTCTACCGCTTATTTATTTAATGATAAGGCGAATAAAATGGAGGAATATTTTGGTTTACATAGAGGTAAGGTGATGGCACGTTTGATGGTTTGCTATGATGTTCTGAATGAATTGATTGTGTTGGGTAGAATGGATAAGATAAAGACCTCAGAAAATGCGATTGTCTATGACTGGTTAGATACCTTGCAGGCGGAAATGAGTGAGACCGAACGCTCTTTGATGTTGTACGATGCGAAATTTGTGGGTTTTCGTATGATTTATGAACATTTGGAGCGCAAGTTAGATTTTGTGATGCGCAGCAGCCCCGAGTTTAGCATTCAAATCAAGCGATTTGTAGAATCAGGTAAAAAACAACAAATCATTGATATGCACCCTACTACTCAGGCAGTCAGGGAAATGCAAGAATTAGGCTATTCAATAAATATGGACACACGTTTGAAAGTACGTTTGGTACGACTGTGTGAACAATAATGCGAAACCTTATAATTTAAATCGGGAACTTATTTTATTGAAGTTCCTAATGAATTCCCTCCCACTATATCGGGATGGAGTTTGTTAGCAAGAAAACTAAATCCTTTCAATAAAAAGAAAATCGGACCGACTATCCTCACCAATATCACACAGTCTATGTATATGGCTTCTAATCACTTGCAAGACAGGGTGTATGCAGACTCCAATATAGATTTGTTTATTGTTCCTCCAATAAGCGAGGCGGATTCTATGACACTGGATGCTAGCGTCCAATTATACGGGTTGGGTTCATCGAAGATTTTAGTGGAGCAGTTAAAGACTTTTGTAGTTTCTTTTTTACCTCACGCAACTTAGAAACGCTTCAAAAATAACTTTATCAATTTTATTTGATAACAAACTGATATTGAAGTGTTTTTTTATTCTCATTTTAATTTACTCCTTATTTCTTCCCTGCCAAAGTCGCCCCCACCAATTCATGCTTACCTGCCACCTCAAAATCCTTGTATTCCTCTCCAATCTCCTCCAACGTATCAAACAATTCGGCAGGTTCGTAACTCGTCACTAGCTTCAATCTAAACGGTTTGATATTCGGAAACCCTCTAAAATAATTGGTATAGTGTCGGCGAGTTTCGACTACCCCTCGGTGTATGCCTTTCCACTCCAAAGACTTTGTTAGATGCTCTTTTGCTACTGCTACACGCTCGGCAACTGTGGGAGGAGGAAGTTCTTCACCAGTCGCCAAAAAATGTTTGATTTCCCTGAAAATCCACGGATAACCAATTGAAGCCCGACCAATCATGATACCATCTACTCCATATCGGTTTTTCATCTCCAAAGCCTTGGGGCCAGAATCTATATCCCCATTGCCAAACACAGGAATGTGAATACGGGGATTGTCCACAATCTTTCCAATCAAGGTCCAATCCGCTTCCCCTTTATACATCTGCTTGCGGGTA
The DNA here is from genome assembly GCA_041392475.1 of Chitinophagales bacterium. Taxonomy (NCBI): domain Bacteria; kingdom Pseudomonadati; phylum Bacteroidota; class Chitinophagia; order Chitinophagales; species Chitinophagales bacterium. The sequence goes on from JAWKLZ010000003.1 coordinate 593,371, forward strand.
CGTCCGTGAATCGAAATCGCTTTGATACCTACATCCTGCAATCTTTCAGTCACTTCTTCAATGAACAAGGTATTTTCGTCCCAACCCAGACGGGTTTTTACTGTTACAGGAAGATTTGTTGCCTTCACAATATGGTCGGTCAAACTCACCATTTTGGCAATGTCCTGCAAAATACCCGCACCCGCCAATTTGCAGGTTACTTTCTTGACAGGGCAACCATAGTTGATGTCCAATACTTCAGGCTTGGCTTCTTCGACAATCTCCGCAGTGCGGCGCATCGAGTCTAAATCGGCTCCAAATATCTGAATACCAATGGGACGTTCGTCGTCATAAATGTCCAATTTCTCCACGCTTTTTGCCGCATCTCGTATCAAACCCTCCGAACTGATAAACTCCGTGTACATCATATCCGCTCCCAATTTCTTACACAAAGCCCTGAAAGGTGGGTCGCTCACATCCTCCATTGGAGCAAGCAAAAGCGGAAATTCTCCTAATTCTATATCGGCTATCTTAACCATTGGTCAATGAAAATTAAAATCTAAATGAAAATCAAAAAATTAACTTCAATAAAATAAGTTCTTCGATGGTGTGAAGACTTTTGATTGTTTTATGGCTAAATTGCCATATTGTTGAATTGTTTTTTCTAAACCTATTTTCTCCCAAATTAGTTTCCTTCCTAAATCACCAATCTCAATTCTCCACTATCCGATTAATCGCCTTCAAATGGTGTCCTGTATGAAAAATGGTGAAAAACAATATTTCACGCACCGTCAATTTACCCAAAAGTGGATGCGGCATCAAGTAGTTGTCCAAGTCCTTTTCCGACCATTTTGTATCGGCTCGCTCTATCAATTTTCCTTTCACCATCTCCCAATTTTGAAGCATTTCGGCTTTGTGGTATTCCTTTGCCGCATCAGGTGAAAAAGGCCCGCTACTCACTCCGCCAGCTGCCAGCTTTTCTTTGTAGCGTTCAACCAAGCCCTCATAAGTGCGAGAGAGGCGGTTGGGTTTGCCGAGGGTGCGAATCATCAATTTATTCATTTTCAAGCCCGAAGCCACAGGCGCGCCTCCTCTGATGAGGTGGTCAAAATTTTCGGCAATCGACCATTTTCCTTCAATGACTTGTTTCGAGAACAATTCATCAGGCGTATTTTGAATCACTTGTGCTACTTCGTCAAAAATCAAGGGAATCTGCTCCAAAATGTCTGCTTTGGAGTAAAGGCTGTTGTTGATTGGCATTTTATTAGCGTATTTTTGAACTGCAAAACTCACTATTTTTTGCTGCAATTACAAAATTAATACAATTTATGGTGCCAACACTTCAATCTGAAACGGGTAGGATGTGCTGGCTCGACTTGTTTGACCAGACCGATTTATCACCCAATAGAGTAAATTCCGTTTTATCTTTTCCCTTCAATGATGACCTGTTCCACCAAATTGCTGCCAAAAGAATAGGGTATCCGTGCGATGCTGTCAATGGGTTTGGTGATGAATACATTGGCTTTTTTGCCCCGACAAATACTTCCCAATTCGTTCTGCAATTCCATGGCATATGCTCCGTTGATAGTTGCGGCATTGATGGCTTCTTCGGGCAACATCCGCATTTTAATACACGCCAAAGATAAGACAAAAGGCATATTGCCCGAAGGAGTCGAGCCAGGATTGTAGTCGGTCGCCAAAGCAACTGGCAGACCAGCTTGCAGCATTTTTCGTGCGGGAGGATAGTGTTCATCGTTGATGAAAAAAGGGGCGGAGGGCAGTAGAGTCGACATGGTATTGGAGTTTTGGAGGGCTGCAATTTCTTGGTCGTTGAGGACTTCTAAGTGGTCAACGGACAGCGCATTGTGAGCGACGCCTGCTTCAATGCCGCCCATGCAGTTGAACTGATTGGTGTGGATTTTGGCTCTCAATCCGAATTTTGCGCCTGCTTGCATGATTCGCTCGGTTTCGGCAACTGTGAAGGCTACTTTTTCACAAAATACATCAATGTAATCTGCCAATCCTTCTTCTGCAATCGTTGGTAGCATTTTGTCGACTACCAAATCCACGTAGTCTTTGCGCTTTTCTTTGTACTTCAATGGAATCGCGTGTGCGCCGAGAAAAGTGGCTTTGATAGTGAGGTCGGAGATTTTTTTGAGGCGTTGAATGACTCTCAGGATTTTGAGTTCACTTTTGTAGGTGAGTCCATAGCCGCTTTTGATTTCGACTGCTCCTGTTCCAAAACTTTTGATTTCCTGCAATCGCTCCCAAGTGCTTTCGAGGAGTTCTTCTTCGGAGCTTTCTTGCAGCCGCCTTGCAGAGTTCAAAATGCCACCGCCTCTTTCAGCGATTTCTTGGTAGGTCAAGCCCTGTATTCGGTCTTGAAATTCTTGCTCACGAGTAGCGGCAAAAACGAGGTGTGTGTGGGAATCGCACCAACAAGGGAAAACCATTTTTCCGCTTGCGTCTATTACTTCTTTTGCCGGAACTGGGCAATCTTCCATTTTTCCGAAATCGGCTATCAAGCCGTCTTCTATCAATAAAAAGGCATTTTCGATGCTGGGCAAAGTTGCCATGTATTTTCCTGCAATCCATTTGGCGGGATTGTTTTCTTCAATTTGTACGAGTTGTTGGATGTTGCGTAGGAGTATTTGCATGGTTTTTGAAGATTTGAAGGTTGAGATATTGTGGTGAAACTACAATTTTTTTTTAAAAATCTGGTTCTGTGACAATTTTTGTGGAAGCAATAAAGACTTCGGAAGTTTCATTTTATAAGAAGTTAACTTTTAGCGAAATAGTTTTTTGATTTTGTAAGCGGCAAACTTCCAAAGTCTCAAATCACAGATTTTGTCAAATAACCAAAAATCTGTTTCTGAATTGAATGTGGTATTAAAAAACCTCCAATAGCCGAAGCCATTGGAGGTTAATTTTTTTATTTATTTACATACTCGAAGTTACTCGTCAAGGAGCGAAGTCTCTTCGGTCTTCCAAACAACCTTTCCTTTGTAGTTGATATAAGTCATTTGGTTATTTGACTTTACTTTTGCCAAACCATTGTCAAAATCTTCCACTTCTTGGAAATGAGGTTCGATGATGATATTTCCACCTTTATCAATAAAACCCCACTCTCCATCAACTTGAACGGCGGCCATTCCTTCAGAAAAAGAACGGGCCAAATCATAGGTAGGAATGATGGACAATGTACCTTTTTGGTCAATGAAACCGTATTTTTTACCTACTGCTACACAAGCCAAACCTTCTTTGAAGGAAGAAATATTATTGAATTGTGGAGCGGCAATCATATTGCCTTCAGTGTCAAGAAATCCCCATTTATTGTACTGTTTGAAAGGAGCAAATCCATTTTTGAAGTTACCCACTTCTTCATATTGAAAATCAATGGCAATATTTCCTGTTTCGTCCATAAAACCCCATAAATCTCCTTTTCTAACCTTGCCGAATCCTTCATAGAATTGGCCTGATACAGATTCTACACCTTTCAATGAGATCAGGTCTCCATTTGGATACAAGAGATAACTTGCATCTCCTTTTTGAGCCGTGGCAAGTCCATTGATGAATGGATTTGCTTGGTCAAAATGTATTTTAAACAAATCTTGTCCTTTTTTACCAATATAAAGATATTTGCCTTCCTTGACAACCAATGCTGCACCATCCACAAATCCAGTTACTTGCTCATATTCTGGAGTGATGACTATGCGACCTTTTTCACTCACAAAACCCCAAAGTGAGCCTATTTGAATTGCTTCTAGCCCTTCTATAAAAAACGACTCAGTTGTGGGTAGAATATCATCATAAGGACCTAAAATGAAATCATCTTTACCTACGAAATATTTTTTGCCATCCTCTGTTGCTATTGCACATCCTCGGTTACAAGTATAAATGTCTGAAAAACGTGGCTCGATGATGGTTTCGCCAGCTTTATTGATGAGGCTCCACTTATTATTTTGTTTCACCCACATGCTGTTACTTTCAAATTGCTTGACATCATCAAAATCAGGTTGGATGATGGTTTCTCCTTTTTCATCAATAAAACCCCATTTTTCGGGCATTCCCACGATTGCCCAACTTTCAGAAAAGGAGTAATTTTCTTGATAATATGAGTTTAATACCCAATTGCCTTCTGTATCAATGTAGCCTCTTTTTTCATCTTTTCGTACACTCGCAAGTCCGCTAGCAAATGGGCTAACTTCGTCAAATTGAGGAGGAATCGCAAAGTCACCTTCTTTGTTGATAAAACCCCATTTGTTGCCCAATGCAACAGCTGCTAGTCCTTCTACGAAGGTATATACCTTCTTGTCTAAGCTGGTATTGGGAGTAATGCAGGAACCTGTCAAACAGGCAGTTGGATTTTCAGGGCTTGCAGAACAGGCTTGTCTAAACTGGGATTCAATCACCATTTTACCCGATTCATCAATAAAGCCATAATTGCACATGTCATTTTTTAAAGTAACGACTAGGGCAAGTCCGTCAGAAAATGACTGGGCATAGTCATAGACGGGTTTGATTTTCCATTCACCAGAGGTGTTGATATAGCCATATTTATTATCTGATTTTACACAAGCCAACCCTTCTGAAAAATCGGCAGAATTGTTGTAATCAAATTTGGGTTTTACAATAAACGTTCCTGTGCGGTTGATGTAACCCGAAGTAGATTCGCCTATACTTTTTGCCTTTGCCAATCCATCTTTGAAAGATGAAGCTAACTGGAATTGCGGCTCAACAACTACCTTACCTGTTCGGTCAATAAATCCCCACTTACCATTCAATTGAACTGCAGAAAGACCTTCAGAAAACGGAAGTGCATTTTCAAATTGTGGCTCGATGACTATTTTGCCCGTTCGATCGATAAACCCCTGTTTGTCTTCAATAAGAACCGATGCAAAACCCTCTGAAAATTGGTAGGCCCAATTGTATTCTAACGGAATGACTAATCTTCCGTAGGTGTCAATAAAACCATATTGTTCATCGACCTTAATGGCCGCCAATCCTTCACTAAATGGAAAAATAGTTTCGGCATTGAGATCTACTTTTTCTTTAGTGTCTTTGTGAATAAAACTGTAGGCGGCTTTTTGTTTGATTGGGAATAGGGCTGTAGGTTTTGTGAGTGGGTTGTCAATAGGGTAGGAGATGTCTGAGTCAGCCTTGTTCAAAGCTATTTGATCGTCTTCTTCCTCTTGAGCATAGGAGGAAAATGGTATTAGATGAATGCATAGCGCAATAAAAAAAAGTGTAAATTTTTTCATGACTAAAATTAAACGTTTGTTATGGTAAATAAATTAAAAATCATGTCCGACTCTTTTCTTCAATTAAATGTGTCTTTATAGGGAAAATATTCACAAACAGTAATTGAAAAGCAAAGAGTGATTCGATGAAGGGTGGATTTTATAGTGGTTATGGACTTGTGTATAAAATTTTTAAAGGTTAATGAATGTCTTTCGATGGGTGAATTAATGGAAAGAAAATCGCTTAAAACTACATATTTTTTTATAGAAAAATACCTGAAAAAAATAAAATTTAGATGTTTATAAATGATTGTACTATGATGCACAAAAACAAAATGAAAAATAATAAACGAAGTTTTGTTATAATAAACCACAGTAAGCTCTGATATAATTTAAAATAAATGTATTTTAATATTTTAATGTTATAAGTAATAATAAAAAATGCTTTTTTTGGGCAATATTTTTTTGTTTCAAAAAACGAATCTTTTTTTGGTTTAGAAGAATAAAATGACAAAATATTGATAATTTAAAGGCTCCTATATCTGCATAATATAAAAAGTGTTCATATATGGATGATGTATTTTAATTGTTAAGTGGACTAATAAATATTCAAAAAAGAAAATCTTGATAAATGAGTTTTTTTGAAAATTTGGTTTGCTTACCTTTCAATTCAATATGGTCATTTTTTCGCAGTGTCTTGCACCAGTGCGAACATCACTGAATTCAACAATGTAAGTTCCTGCTGCCAGCTTATTTGTGTCAATCAGAAACCTATGGGGAGTCGTTTCAGTAAGTATGCCATTATAGATGGTCGCTACCTGCTGATAGTTTGTATTGTATATGTTTACTGCAATATCGGTAGTCTCACTCAACTCCAAAATAATAGTCGTTTGTAGGTTGTGTGGATTGGGTAAAAAACTGATATTGGTTAGAGCAAGAACAGGAACTTTTGCTAATTCTTTGACAATTATTTCATCGTCTATAGTAAAATTTTTATGGTCATCTGCTGCAATTTTAGGATAAATAGTTCCCATGTATAAACCGCCAAAAGTACCTACATATACATTGCGACCTGAACCAAATAGACTCATGATAAAGTTGTCTCCAATACCATTTTTGGTAGTATAGTTGGTAAATGAATTGCCACCATCTTCTGAAATGGATAAACCGTTTTGTGTACCTGCATAGATACTTTTACCTGATGCGTGTAGTTTCCATACATTGTTATCTCCAAGTCCGTCGTCAATAGTCTTGTTGATAAATGAATTGCCACCATCTTCTGAAATGGATAGACCACATGTAGTAGCGGCATAGACATTGTTATCCAACACAAACACTTGATACACTATATCGCTGCCGAGTCCGTCTGCTGAGGTTTTGAGAGTAAATGAATCTCCGCCGTCATTAGAGATGGCTATTCCTCCTCGAATAGATAGATAGATATTATTGTTAGATACGAATACATTGTGCACGATGTATTGCTCATTTATAAAGGTTGTTCTAATGAACGAATTTCCTCCATCATTCGAGATGGCTATTCCTCCTTTAATAACAGCATACACATTATTTCCTGATGCGAATACACTGGAGACTTCGTTGTTTGCTAGTCCATTTTCAGTGGTTTTATTGGTAAAAAAATTACCACGATCAGTGGATATAGACAAGCCGTTTGAAGTAGCTACATAGACTTTTTCCCCTGATACAAATACTTCTTTGATATGGTTGTGTCCTAGTCCGTCCGCCATAGTTTTAAACATAAAAGTCTTGCCTCCATTTTCAGATATGGCTAAACCATTATAGAAAGTAGCTGCATAAATGCGGTTGCCTGAAATATCAAGGTCATGGATGATGTTGTTTCCTAACTGACTGCCCGCAGTAATATTCATAAAATTGGTTTGCGCAAAAAGGGATTGGTGGTTTGATGTACAAAGCCCCCATAGCAACAGATAAATGATAAAGAAATGGTTTAGATTTTTCATTTAGTTAAATAGGTTTAGATGAGTAATGATAAAAATAATTGCATTGTAAGTTTCTGTTTATTAATTGGAGAAAGCAGCAGTTTCAAGTTTCCAGATTACTTTTCCCTTGTAATTAATATAAGTCATTTGATTCTTGTAAGTTACCTTTGCTAATCCATTATCAAAATCTTCTACTTCTTGAAAGGTAGGTTCTATCACGATATTTCCTTTCATGTCTATATAACCCCATTTTCCGTTTACTTCTACTGCTGCCATTCCTTCGGCAAAAGAGCGAGCTGAGTCATAAACAGGCATAATGGATAGAGTGCCTTTTTTGTCAATGAAGCCATATTTTTTACCCACAACCACACAAGCCAAGCCCTCTTTGAAGGGGAAAACCTCATTGAATTGTGGAACGGCAATCATATTGCCCTTTGTGTCAATAAATCCCCATTTATTAAATTGCTTGAACATCGCAAATCCGTTTTTGAAGTTGCTTACTTCTTCAAACTGAAAGTCAATCACTACTTGTCCTTTTGTATCAATAAATCCCCACAGGTTTCCATTTTTCGCCCTACCCAATTCTTCATTGAATTGACTGGCTACAGATTCTATTCCATTCAAGGGAGTCATGTTGCCATTGGAGTATAGAAGATAACTTACACCTCCTTTTTGAGCAGTAGCCATTTCATTTATGAATGGAGTTGCATAGTCAAAGTGAAGTTGGAACAGTTGCTGTCCTTTTTTGCCAATAAAATCATATTTACCATCCTTGACTACCAAGGCAATACCATTAGAAAAACTGCTTACTTGTTCAAATTTGGGAGAAATGATAGTTTTTCCCTGATCATTAACAAATCCCCACAATGTACCTATCTGAACTGCTTCTAGCCCTTCTTCAAAAAATCCTTGAATAGAAGGCAATATATCGTTGTAAGGTCCTACAATCTTATTTTCCTTCCCTACAAAATATTTTTTACCCTGTTGGATACCAATGGCATTTCCTGGACTGCAAGTGTAAATATCTGAAAACCGTGGTTTGATAATTATTTCCCCACTTGTATTGATAATTCCCCACATACCCTCCTGTTTTATCCACATATTCCCATTATCAAAATATTTTACATCATCAAATTCTGGCGTAATGATTGTTTTTCCCTGCTCATCGATAAAACCCCACTTTTCTGGAATTCCTACTATTGCCCAGTCCTCCGAAAATGAAAAATTCTCTTGGTAATAGGAGGTCAAATACCATTGCCCTTCCGTATTGATATAGCCTTTCTTTTCGCCTTTGCGTACACTTGCAAGCCCATTAGAAAATGGAGTGATTTCGTCGAATTGAGGAGGTATAGCAAAATCACCTTGCTTGTCAATAAAACCCCATTTGTTGCCCAAAGCAACAGCCGCCAGACCTTCAATAAAAGTATATATTTGTTTGTCTAAGCTCGTATTAGGAGTGATACAAGAACTCGATAGACAAGAAGCAGGATTCTCAATATTTCCAGAACATGCTTGTCTGAATTGTGGTTCTATAACGACCTTCCCAAACTCATTAATAAAACCATAATTGCACATCCCATTTTTTAAAGATACAACTAATGCAAGGCCGTCAGAAAAAGACTTGGCATAATCAAAAATAGGCTTAATAATCCATTCGCCATTAGTGTTGATGAAGCCATATTTACCAGACGTTTTTACACAGGCCAAACCTTCTGAAAAATCGCCAGAAGTACCAAAATTAAATTTGGGTTTCACAACAAATATTCCTGAGCGATTGATATAGCCACAGTCAGTTTCACCCGCACTGATAACTTTTGCCAAACCATCATTAAAAGAAGATGCTATCTCGAATTGTGGTTCAATCACCATTTTCCCTTGTCGGTCAATATATCCCCATTTGCCATTCAACTGTACAGCCGATAAACCTTCGGAGAAAGAAAGAACATTTTCAAACTGAGGTTCTATGCCGACTTTCCCTGTTCGGTTGATAAATCCTTGTTTGCCCTCTATAATAATAGAAGCAAAGCCTTCGGAAAAATTACTCACCCAGTCATAATCCAGTGGAATCACTAATTTTCCGTGTGTGTCAACAAATCCATACTTTTTATCAATCATTATAGCGGCAAGCCCTTCGCTAAAAGGAAATATCGCTTCTGCATTTAGGTCAATTTTCTCTTTGGTTTCCTTGTGAATAAAACTAAAGTTGGCTTTTTTCTTTATAGGGAATAGACCTTTGTATTTTTTTACTACTGTATTGATTGGTGCTGATTCCTCTTTATTGAAAACGATTTGATCTTCATCTTCCTGTGCAAAAGAGAGAAAAGATGATAGAGCAAGAGATAAAGAAATTAAAAAAATGATGCTTTTTTTCATGGTATAAAAATTTAAAGTGCTAAGTTAAATCGGGCTCATAATGTGTTTTGGTTTTTAGAATTTAATCTACCTTAAGTGCTTTTTTGAAGGTTTAGTGAATAATGAAATGAGCTAAGTAATTGAAAATAAAATGTTGTTCTTTGCTGTTAAAATATTCATTGTTATAAAACTACCTTAAGAGTGTAAAATCAAATTGTTTAAAAAACAAGATTCCTGTTTTTATATAAAAAATTGGTTAAAAGGTAAACATTGCATTTAATTCAATGAACATTCATTGTTTTTTCATCACACTCTCTTATATCTACAGTTGCTTTTTTTTGCAAAAACATTAACAGTCTCTACTCTTTTTTTGACGAAAAAATAATGTTGTTTCTATCAAAACGAACCATTACTTTTCCGCCTTCAATAATAGTTGACGTTTTGAGGTTGTGATTTTGAAGAATTTATTACCAGTTTTTTCAAAAAACTTCTTTTTTTTTTTGAAAAAACGATGATAAAATAAAATATATGTGTAAAATATTTTAAAAGGAGTTTAGCACAATAGGTCATTGGAGGCATCAAAACTTCGTTTCACCCGTCTTAGTTTGTTTTCCTTCAATGCAGGTAATCCTTCAAAAAACTGCAATGCAATGTCTTCAATGCCGTATTCTTCAAAAAGTTGGAAGAAAGAATGGTGAAGGATTTGTTGGTCTTGTGCGAAATCAGAAGTATGGAGAAAAATATGGATGGACTGCCATGAAAGTTGTTCCACCGCATATTCTTCCATTGAAGTATCGGGAACAATCATGGCCCGGCGGATAAAATCGGGATAAATAGCGGTAGTGTTACCGTATTTGTTTTTGAAGTAAAAAACATCATCCGCACGCCCTTCAATATGATCAATCGCTTGAAAAATAGAACCGCAGGCACATGGTTCGGGTTTGTCTATCACAATGTCATTCAGTAAATAGCGTATGATAGGTTGCCCCATTCGATTGAAGTCCGTCACAATGGGATGGTAACGGCGTTTTTCGGCATCTATGTATTGGCGTTCGATTTTGACTATATCTTCGTTGAAGTGCAGCGTCCCGTATTCACAACTAAGGGCCAAAAAACCTTCGGTACATTGATAGGCTTGATGAATGATTTGCTGAAAAACGGTTTCTATAAAATCTGAATCCGTTTGTTCCAATATTTCTGCAACAGATAATATTTTTTCAGGCTGAATTGTAATCGTTTTAGTTCTTTGTGCTTGAGCAATGTGTCGCAAAATTGAGGCGGGAGCAACTAGGATATGGGGTTGATATTGATTTAGTTGTTGCAGGTTCACGTCCATTTTTTCTTTTAGATCAAAAAAACGAAAGTGAAAGAGTAGCGACTGCATCGAGTTATAGAGATTGCTGTTGGCTCGTAGAAAAAACGCAATTTTTCGCCGTCTGAATTGAATAGGGGAGAGGATTTTGTCCATTACATAAGCAGCCCATCTCGCTCTTTCTTTTGGAGTCACCAAAAACAAACCCCGACTTCCAGAAGTTCCTGAAGACAAACCTACTGTTACATTTTTCAGTGTTGGACTAAAATCTCGACTGATTTCAGCATTCAGTGCCACCTCCAATGCTTCTTCCTGTTTGATTATCAATGTATTGATTTGGTCAAAGGCTTCCATCCATTGCTTTTTTTGCATAACAGGGAATTGCCGCCAACTAGCATATTGTAGAAGTAGGTTTTTGTAATAAGGGGATTTTTGTTGAATTTGCTTCAACAATCGTTCAATTTGCTGTTCCTGCCACTGTTCCAAATCTTGCCGATTGGTAAAAGTTGGGCGGATACGCAATTGTAGGTAATATTTGAGAATATTGAAGTAAAACACAAGTTATGGTCGACTATAATATTGCTGCAATTTAAGTATTTTATCTTTATTTAATGGTTTTTGGAAAAAGCCTTTTACTTGTGGATATTTTTTTGCTTTCTCCATATCTTCCTCATAGATAGAAGATGTTAGCATGATTACATCTGTGAATACATCTATTTTGTTGAGTTCTTCCAAAAAACACCAACCATCAATTTGAGGCATATTGATATCCAATAGAATTGCATCAGGGATTTCTCGGTGTGCCTTTAAAGCATTTAAGGCATTTAAGGCATTCAAATGAACACTGACTTCGAATTTATCTGAAAGCCTGTCGAGCATTTTTTTGGCAATTAGCATGGCTAATTTATCGTCATCTACTAGCATTAGTTGAATCATGGGGGGAATTTTTTTGTGATTTGATACTGTGTGTGTTAATACTAATTATATAGATACGGTAAAAGTTCGGTATCGGATTTTTTCTATATTAATTTGATGATAGTATTTCCTTATGGATGTGTAAAATTTGGGGTATCAATAAGGTTTTCCCATCGTTGAAAACCACAAAATCTGCCATCTCCATTTTCTTTTCATCTGGCATTTGTTTGTCCATTCGTGCTTCAATGGCTTCTATGGTGGTATTATCTCGCTGCAAAACCCTTTGAATCCGAACATCTTTTGGTGCATAAACAGTGATTACCTTGTCGAGTATTTTGTAAGAACCGCTTTCAAAGGTAAGCGCAGCTTCTCTAATGAGGTATGGGGCAGAATTATGTTTTGTTGCCCATTCCTGAGTATGTTGGAAAACAGCAGGATGTACTAAACTTTCCAAGGTTCGGAGTGCTTCCACATCATTGAATACTATGTTAGCCAATAGTTTCCGATCCAGTTGTTGATCTTTGGTGTACAGATGTTCGCCAAAGGTTGTTTTGATGGCTTCAATCAGAGTCGTATCGTTTTGCATCAACCATTTAGCAGCATCATCGGCATAATAAATAGGAATGCCTAAAAGCGCAAAAAATTTGCTCACCATTGTTTTTCCGCTTCCAATTCCTCCCGTTAGGCCTACTTGAAGTGGTGTGTGATAGATATTTGTATCTTGCATGGATTTATTTAATTTGTTATTGAAGTATCCTCATTTTGCAAGTTCTTACTTAGGGTGATTGCTCCATTTTTGAAGGAAAGGAAAAAATGAGTGCCTTCGTTCATGGTAGATTCCAACCAAATTCCTCCCTCATGGTTATCCATTATTTTTTTGCAAATAGACAAGCCAATGCCCGCACTATCGGTAGAGTACCTATCGCCCAGTCGGCTAAAAATCTCGAAAACTCTATCATAATTTTCAGGTGCAATACCTATGCCATTGTCTGCTACTTCTATGATTACTTCTTCGTTTTCTATTTTTTCTGTGATATTAATGATAGGAGCAATATCTTCTCTTTGATACTTAATGGCATTGCTAATCAGGTTCTGAAACAATTGTATCAATTGCTGTTCATTCCCAAAAATATTATGAGAAATATCTACATTTATTGTAGCATTGTGTTCGTAAATTCGTCTGCTCAAATTTGCAACTGCTTGACTTATACATTCCTTGACGGAGATTTGCTTCAATGTCACCTCTTTGCTTAAGCGTGCATATTTCAATAAGCTATCAATCATTAACTGCATCCTATTCGAACCATTGCTGATATAGTGCATCAATTCATTGCCTGCATCATCTAGTTTTTTGCCATAATGTTTTTCCAATACTTTGATAAAACTGGAAATGGTTCGTAGAGGCTCTCTCAAATCATGTGATACCATATAGGTAAATTGGTCTAATTCTTCCTTCAATGCTTCAAACTTTTCTCTGCTTTCCTTCAATTGTGTCCACAAATCCGCTCGCTGCAAAGCCATACTACTTTGGGCAACAACGTTGGCACAGATTTCCAGAGCTGTTTGAGAAGGGACTGCATCTCCTTCTTTATTGAAGCAAACCACATAACCTCCTGTTTTCTCTTTGAAGGTAAGCGGAAAAATGAGGGTTTGCTTGATAATAGGAGTGAGGTTTTTGATTTCCTCTACAGATTCATAGTTGTTTTTTACTACCAAATCCTGCACTTGTTGGAGCAAAGCAGTATTAACCAATTGGTGGTTATTGATTTGGTAAGGCAAGTGAAAGGATTTGCTTTCTGTTTGCTTCAATAACACAAACAAAGCATCGAACTGAATGAAGGTGGAAATATTTTCGGCAAGTACTTGACAGGCAGTCCTAAGCTCTACATTTGCAGAGAAACTGCTACTGATGTTGACGATTTTTTCTGAAATCCTTTGTTTCGCTTCAGCAGTTTCTTTTTCTGCTTTTACCAAATTGAACCGTTCGCCCAAGTTCAGCGAGGTCAGTAACAACTCTATCCCAAATCCAATTTGGTAAAAATGGCGACTGAGAAAATGGTGACTTAGCCAGTCGTTGAGCATCAACAACAATAGTACTAAACCAAGAAACAAAGGTATGATTGCAAAAAAATAGTATCTAACAGGTAAGTGTTTGTTGCGAAAATAGTGTAAACCCGTATAAAACATCAGGAGTGTGGTCAGTAGAAAAATTAATTCTTGAAAGTAAAAACGTATGGGGTAATGGAAAGTGAGAGATAGTCCTCCAATTACCAATATAGTCAGTATTAATCCTTTGAATAATATATGTAAATGGGTATAGTGCTGTTTGGTTTCAAGATAGGATTGAACAAATAATAAAAAAAATAAAAAAGTAGCATATACATAAACATCTATTGCATAGTCAATCCATACAGTTGAAGTGGGATACAGGTATTGAAATGTCATGCCATCAAAACTGGCTTGGAACAAGAAAAAACTGACAATATAAAATGTGTAGTAAATGTATGAAATATCACCGATTGAAAAATAGAGAAATAGATGGTAAAAAACCATCACGAATATCATTCCATAAAACAAACCAATGAGTAAATAATTATTGTCTTTGTAGCCATCAAAAGCTTTAGCTGTGTATAGACTGAGTGGAGTGATGAAAAAATGCTTGCTAGAAAGTTTGATAAAATAGGTTCGGTTTTCTTTGGCATTGAGGTTTAACTGCAAAACAGGGTTGCGAAAAGGAGTTTCCCATTTATTGTGGTGTTCGACTCTGCCAATGGCATAGTGTATGTCTATATCATTGCTATCATTTACTTCATAACAAATTATTTCATTCATCAATGCCCAATTTATTTCAAGCATCAATTTAAGAGGTTTGGCATTTAGATTCTTCAATTTTAAACGGTACCAGTGAGTATAGGATGTCATTTTGAAATTGGCTGCATCTGGATATCCCTTGGTGAAAGCTTCTTGAATGCTTTTTTGCAGTAAATCATCAATATTTAATTGTTGATACTCATCTTCAAGATGATAAATATAGTCGTTTATTGTGGCGTGTTGAAAATTATGGTCTAATTCTAACACAGCAATTTGAGCTCCTATTGTTTGCCAACTACTGAGGAGAAAAAGGCCTATTAGCCAAATAAAAGGTATTATTTTCGTGGTATATGTTTGCAAATATGAAGGTTTTGTCGCTTTTATCTCTTACTAAAAAATTAAAATTCTTAAACCCGATGATTGAAAGATATTTAGGTTTTGTAGAGGTTAATTTATTTTGATGATGTTCCTTATGTTTAAAAGGACTTTGGTTTTGATGTGGAAAAATAGGCATTGTTTTGCAATCAACAAAGTTTTGAGAGGATAAGGTAAGACAAATAATACTTTGCAGGTTTGATAGGTGGGCTAAAATGGATAAAGGTGAAGAACGGATGATTTTAGAAATAGAGAAATAGATTGGTTTATTTCTTGGCTATCAACTACGATGACTTCCCAATTTGGTTAATAAAGATTTGTAGGTGTCGTTGTTGTAGGGTTGATTGTCCAATTCGATGGATTGGGCTGCCCATTTCAAGGCTATTTCGAGGAAGTCAATATTGTCAATTTGCTCATAAAAATTCCATGCAATATTGTTTAAATCGGCAGCATTTGTGATTTTTACTTTTGGCAAAAAAGTACAAGCAGTTTCTGCATAAGTTGTCCAATCTTTCATCGCTTCATAAAATTGAAGAGAAATAGTAAGTAAGGATTCGTTTGTTTTAGGTGTTTGAAAAGTACGGATAATAGTTATTATGTCATTGAATAAAGCGTAATTTTTTTGTTGAATAGCAATTTCTAAACTATTGTAAGCAGCAGCCAATTGTTTGTTTTTAACCTGTTCTACTCCAAATTTTTCTTCAAAAAGTGTTTTATGATTTGCGAATAATTGATAGCTATTTTGTGTCAAATCATTGGCTAAGGAATAGATAGTTTGTTGATGTATTTCTTCTTGTAAATCTGCTGATGTAGTTGATACACAGTATTTTTTCACTAATATCGGATACAAAGGATCATTGGAAAGCCACAGGAGTGTTAGAAACTCTGCCATAAAACTTTTGCTCGTATTGCCTTTTTTATACATAAAGGTCATTTCGGCCAGCTTTTTCTGATTGACTGCTCCTATTTTACCTGCTTCAATAAATTTTTGTGGAATTTTTGCGCCAATTACTGTATGATTTAGACTTCCATCTGCATTGAAATAAAGATAGGTCGGATATGTGTTTATTTTATGCTTTTTTGCAAAGGCAATACCTTCTTCTGAAAACATATTTAATTTGTAGTTTATAAAGAAGTTATTGTAAAAAATGTGTACATCGGGGCGAGGAAAGACCTCTGTCTCCATTTTTTTACAAGGCAAACACCAATCGGTATAAGTATCTATAAAAATGGCTTTGTTTTGTTTTTTTGCCGTAGCGAACAATGTTTCTAAGTCGCCTTCAAAAAAATCTATCGTGTTTTGTGCAGCAATACGCTGAGGGAGAACAGTAAAGAGGTAGAAAACAAAAACAGAGAGAATAAAAATAGATTTCATTTTTTTTTGGGAAAGTTTAGCTTAATTTCAGTGCCTATATTAAATATGTAATTGATTTCTTGATGACCAATTACATTACAAAGGTATAGGGAAGAAAAGAGTAGTAAGGGAAGTATTCGTTGAGTTGTAGGGTATTTTCGGCGAATGGTGAAGAATTTTCGGTTAATTGAAGTTATTAGGGACTATTTTAGCGATTGTAGTCGTTATTACCAACTTTATTTGAGAGTTGACGTTGGATATAATGACAACAAGATTTGTTGACATCGCTTTGATATTCATTAAAATAACAAAAAATGCAATACAGGATCAAAATTAATGAGCTATCTTCAATTGAAGAAGTGGAAGGTACATGGACAACGGATGATTACATTGAACTACTCAGTAAATTCAATTTTCCTAACGCTGAATCATATGACAAAAAAGAACTTAGAGAGCTATTGTTAATGGCTATTACCGACTATGATCCATCAGAAGCAGCAGCAATTTTATTGGAATACAGACTGTCGGAGGTTTTATCAGAAGGTCAAATTAGCCAACTTTCACACGATATGTTGTTGGACAAAATTTTTGAAGAATATCCAGAAATTTCTTTACACAACGAACTCTTCAACATCAATCAACTGCTTTACAAAGCGTACAATGGAAAATTTCCACACGGAAAAGCAACCAAATTGACGTTCGAAATCACTGCACAACACGATAATGACACACCTATTACCAAAGAAATCGTATTGAAAGCCTTTTCCGAAGGACTGAGTGAGAGGTCTATTATCAAGAGATTGTTTACAGAGCAATTGTTAGGCGATGTTGAATTTGAAGAAGCTGAGAATATAATATGGAATCTGTATAAACTTGAAGGAAGTTTATATGAATTGATTACATCAGAATATTGGTTAGGCGAAGAAGATTTTTTAGAATGGGAATTTGAAACGAAGGTTGTTGAATTTGAAGAACACGCCTAAAAAGATTGGACTTTGGACGAAAGAAGTAGGAAGCAAGATGCGAGATATAAAAAATTGATAATCAACATTTTAATTTATTGATATGAATAAGTGCAAACAATTGGTTATCAGTCAATTAAATTCCTGTTTCTCGCACCTTTACTCTCTCGTCTAATAAAAAAACCAAACCACAAAAAATGTTGTTTTCTCCTCAACTCACAGCCGAACATCTTCAACCGTACCTGCCAATCGGCTTTTCTCTGCCACAAAACCCATCACATGACTTTCCACCGAAGCGTCAATGCCCGATGTGAGTAAACTGGCATTTTGTTTGGAAACCGCTTGTACCCAATCTGCAATTAAGTTCCAGTCACCACCGCCATGACCATCCGTTTCCATCTTCCACTCCGTCTTTTCACCCGTCAAAAAATCAGTATGCACAAACTGTGACATATCACCTACAATATCGCCATGACTACCCATGATTCGGGTGCGTCGTCCGTGATAAGAAGTAAAAGCCTCCATGCTGAACGATGCCGTCACATCATCCGCAAACTGCATATTCACCACATAATGGTCTGCTTGATCGTTTTCCATTTGATACACACAGCGACCATAATTAGTCGTGCGGAGGTATTCCAAAATCGCATCGCCATGTTTTTCGGGGTCTTCGGGCAGGTCAAAAACATAGGTACGTTGTCGGTCACGGTAATAGATTTTCATGGCACTGTACGGACATTCCTTTTCAACAGCGCAGCCATCCATGCAGCGAGGCGTTGCGCCTTCGGGTTTGTTCTCTTTTCTAAACCATTTTAATCCTCCAAAAGCGGTAATCTTCTCACAAGGTTTGCCAATCATCCAGCGCAAAATATCGAGATCGTGGCAAGATTTGGCGAGAATAATCGGCGTAGTCGCCTTACTATTATGCCAGTTTCCTCTCACAAAACTGTGCGCCATGTGAACGTGTTCGATAGGTTCAAAATGTTGTATGCTCACCAATTCGCCAATACTGCCCGATTGAATCATTTCCCGCAATTTGATGAAATAAGGCGCATACCGCAAAACATGACAGACTGCTACAATCCTTCCCGTTTTTTCAGCTAAAGCCAAAATATCTCGACATTCCTGCTCGCTCGGTGAAATCGGTTTTTCGAGCAAAACGTCATAACCCATCTCCAATGCCTTCATACAAGGGCCATAATGTAAATCGTCGGGCGTTGTGATGATGATGGCATCTGCAAATTTTGGTACTTCAAAGACGTGCTCCCAAGTCACAAAACTATGTTCTTCTGCAATGTTGTGTTTTTCACAATAGCGTTCGTTGCGGATTTTGATGGGTTCCGCCACACCAATGATGTCAATATTGTCAGGATATTCCACTGCATAATCACCATAGACATTTCCTCGATTTCCTGCGCCAAGCGTAATTGCGGTGATGGGTTTGTCAGGAGCAGGATATTTCACTCGACTGGGAAGTAGCAAGCGATTACCCAATTCATCGAAGCCATGTAGAGGGGCGGCAAAAAATCCACCAGCGGCAAGACTCATGGTTTTGAGGAGGTTTCTGCGGGATAAGTGTTTTTTCATTTTTTTGACAGGATTAAATTCGATACCTTTAAATGAGTAAAATTCAACTTCAAATACAAATATTTCAAAACCAATATTCTAATTGCATTTGACCTTGTATTTTGCGTTTGAACCTCTTAAAGATAGACAATCCGAACAAAACAAACAAATAATGCAACAACGATTACAATCTCTTGATGTCTTTCGGGGCATGACGGTTTTCTTTATGATTATTGTCAATTCTTCGGGCAATTGGAGTACTACCTACGCTCCATTGCTTCATGCTCAGTGGCATGGATTCACACCCACCGATCTTGTTTTTCCGTCCTTTCTCTTTGCAGTAGGAGCATCTTTGGCGATTGTGATGGCCCGTTGGAAAACCGAGAAAACCAACAGCGAAGTCCACCGCAAAATTTTGACCCGAACCGCCATTATTTTTCTTTTGGGTTTTCTCATGTATTGGTTTCCCTTCACCGATTGGAAAGACGGCGCATTGACTTTTCGACCCATTGGAGAAACCCGTATCATGGGTGTTTTGCAGCGCATCGCTTTGGCTTATGGACTGTCAGCCTTGTTGTTGTACCATTTTTCGCTACGAAATGTAATTTATATCACCCTTGGTATTTTGGTGGGTTATTGGCTCATTCTGTTGAGCTTTGGTGACTTAACCATGAGCGGCAATGCGGGGCATTTGTTGGATATGTTTTTGCTTGGAGAAAACCATTTGTATGGAGGTGAAGGCGTTCCTTTCGACCCAGAAGGATTGTTGAGCACGCTGCCTTGTATCGGCAATGTAGTGGCGGGTTATGCCACCGTTTATTGGTTGCGTCAAAAACCGAAAGACCTCGAAGTTCGTTTGTGTTTGGCACTCATTGGAGCGGGATTGATTGCAGTTGCTTTTTTGTGGAATTATGGCTTCCCTATCAACAAAAAATTGTGGACAAGCTCCTATGTTTTACTCACTTCTGGTATTGCTATGTTGATGCTCGTTGCCTTACATTATCTATTGGATTGGCGAAAAAAAGAATATGCTTCCCTAAATTTTTTCACTCCAATGGGCAAAAACCCTTTGTTTATTTATTTACTTTCTGAAGTCGGTGTAATCATCCTCTATTGGATTCCCAATGCCGCAAATGGGACACTCTACAATGCGCTATACCACAATATTTTCAGCAAAGTGGGAGCGTATTTTGGAGCTTTCTTGTTTGCCTTGACATGGACGCTGATTTGTTGGTCGGTGGCAGTGTGGATGGATAGAAGGAAATGGTATGTGAGGGTTTAGAGGAAAAAGATGCAAGACAAAAGATTTTGGTCAAAAAAAACGGCACAAAGCAAAAGCCTTGAGCCGTTTTTAATTGTATCATTTACAGTACATTCGCCCCTCGTTCTTAAAAAATATAACGAAGTCCAATCTGTGCTTGCCAACGAGAGTTCAAGCTAAAGTCATCCGTAAACGTATTGGTCAAAGCTGTGTCAAAACCATAAGTTGGAATACCATCGGTTACACTTACACCAACAGGCTGCGTATTGACAGGTAATTGACGCACACCCCAATCAGAACTGATGAGGTTGCCAACATTCAAAATGTCTAAACTCAACTGAATTGTATTTTTGTTCTTTCCTTCTCCAAAGTTCAAGTCCTGCAAAATACGCACATCCCAAGTTGAATACCACGGACTCAAAATACCGTATTTTTCCATATAGCCACCACGATTTGCACTCAAATAATCATCTTGTTCAATAAACGCATTGAAGGCATTTCTTTGTGCAGTTTGTTCAGCATCTGTACCTGCAAAGTTCATTTCATTCAATTCGCTGCTCGTAGGAATGTAAAGCAAATCGTTCAAACCCGAACCGTCGCCGTTGATGTCGCCAGAATAGGTGTAGCTAAATCGTCCACCTTCCACATATTCAAAGAACAAAGCGAAGCTTGTTGCCCATTTGTTGTCCGTACCATATTGAAACTGCTTGTAAGCAGAACCTACAATTCGGTGACGGTTTCCATACAAAGAAGGAGACAAAACAGCTTGATTCACATTGCCCAAAGCAGGGTTTCGGTCATAAGCATCACTCGAAATTTCAGCTTCAATAGAACTTGCATCTTTGGCATCCAAATAGTTGTAGGCAATGCTTGTGTAAAGTCCATTGTTCCAGTTTCGCTGCAATTGTAAGGTAGCATTGAAGGAATAACCCAAATCAGTGTTGGTGAAAACATAAGCATTGTTCGCAAAATCGTTGGTGCGGTCAGAAGCTTGGTAAATCGCCCGATTGTCCACTCCCTGCAAAGTGCCTGTTGGCGGTTTGATGCCAAAATTACGAACCATCATACCGTTCACATCTTTGGTGTAAATCACATCCGCAGACAAAATCCAGTCATTTTCCCATTTTTTATCCACACCCAAATTGCTTCTTAATACCTGTGGAAATTTGAAGTCAGGATGGGTTACATTGTAGAAAAAGAAGTTGGGATTCGCCACCTGATTGCCAATCCATACAAAAGGTAAACGTCCTGAAAACAAACCTGTTCCACCTCTTACCTGCAAACTTCGATTGCCTTTTACATCCCAATTGAAGCCCACTCTTGGCGAAAACAAGGTAGAACTTTCTGGCAATTGTGTGTGCGTAAAGGTGATGGGATTGCCGTTTTCGTCCGAATAGAGCAAATCTGGAATAAAGCAGCAATTGCGGTCAATCACCTCTTGAATTTTTTCGGGTGTATCAAAATACAAAGGTTGGTCAATACGCACGCCATAAGTCAAGGTGAAATAGCTATTCATCTGCCATTCATCCTGCGCATAAAAAGCCAACTGACCTACATTCGTTTCAGCCAAAGCCCAAGTTCCGTTGGCTTCGTTATCTGCATAAATGCCTTGTGCAAAGGCAACTTCATCGTCAAAAGCACCTGTACTGACACTATCTACAAAGGCTTCAACGCTTGCAAACCCAGGTCCAAACGTCCCACCAACATTGGAGCCTGCGTCATAAGCTCCCAAATTGAAAGAGTTGTTGAAGGAAAACTTCTCTAAAGATGCTCCAATAGTAAAAGTGTGGTCGCCTGAATAAATATTCAAGTTGTCACTGATTTGAAAGACATCTTGATCCAAGACATTGTTAATAGAAAACGGCTCATGTCCTGCCACGATGTAGCGAATTCCATCTCGGTTGATATTGATGACAGGAAAAGGATCCGAAAAAGCATCACGAGAATCTCGGAAGGAAGTCAATCCTACCTGCAATTTATTGGAAACGGTGTTGCTAAACAAAGAACGCAACTCCAAAATACCAGATTGAATTTTGTTGTTGATTTGGTAGCCCGAATTTCTGAATTGAAGCGTAGTCGCATCAGGACCACGACGACCAATTGCAGAAGGGTGAGCAGGTTGTTGTTTCAAGGCATTCAAGAAGTTGTAAGTAGCCGTTAGAGTGTGTTTGTCGCTTACATTCCAATCCAATTTAAAAATGCCTTTTTCATTGTCTCTGTCAAACAAAAATCCTTCATAAGCGCCTGTATTGTAGCCAAATCGAGAACTCAAAGCATTGGAAACTGCCTCTAAATCAGCCGCTTCCACTCTTGATACATTCTCACCACCCAATCCAGGACGGGCTGCAATGAAATTAGAACCCAAGTCTTCCCGTCTTTCGATTTCAAAATTGGCGAAGAAAAACAGTTTGTCTTTCACCAAAGCACCGCCTAAGCTGAATCCAGCTTGCAATTGAGTTAAATCTGGCACAAAGATGTCATTGCCACTAACCTTAGAACCTGTCATATCTTGGTTTCTATAAAATCCAAAAACCGTTCCCTTTAATTCATTTGTTCCGCTTTTAGTAACGGCATTGACCGCAGCACCCGTAAAGCCTGCTTGCGTAACATCATAAGGAGCTAGTGAGACATTGATTTGTTCGATGGCATCCAATGAAACAGGTTGTGCATCTGTTTGACCACCAGGCGTTGCAGCATCCAAACCAAATGGGTTGTTGAAGATAGAACCATCCAGAGAGAAGTTGTTGAATTGGTCATTGCGTCCACCAAAAGAATTGCCACTTGCTGAAGGGGTCAATCGGGTAAAATCAGAAGCAGAACGAGAAATTGTAGGTAATTTCTGCAATTGGTCTTTACCGATATTGGTTTCTGCCCCTGTTCTTTCGCTGCTCATAACGCTGTTGGGACTGGCTGTAATCACAATGTCATCCAACTGAACGTCTTCGCTTTCCAACTCAAAATTGATAGTTAGTTTTTGTCCAAGTGTCAAAAAAACATTGTCATAAGTGGAAGTCTTGTAGCCCAAATATGTAGCCTGAATCGTATAAGGGCCACCAACTCTAAGGTTGGGAAGCGTAAAGGTGCCATTGTCACGAGTCGTTGTACCATAGCGTGTGCCAGAAGGTTCGTGTGTCGCAACGACTGCCGCAGCTACCAAATCTTCATCACCACTTTTACTAAGAACTGTTCCGCTAATGGTTGCGGTGGTAACTTGAGCAAAAAGGCAAGAAGGAAGACCTGTGAAAATTACAAAAATAATAAGGCTGAAAAGTAATTTTTTGAAGTGCATAAACAAATGTTTAAGGGGGTGAAAAATAGAATTAACAATGATTTAAGCGTGGGTTAATTTTTACGCAAAAATAGAGAAAGCTATGTTAATGGTATGTTAATTCTGTATTAACCAAGTATGAAATAATCAGACAACACGGAACAAATGTTATAGGTTTTGCCGTAGTCTGAATCAATCCTTTTTTTTCAAAAATTGAAGTTGCCTAAATTATTAATGCTTTGTTATGTTTAACAAAATAGGTGGAGATTGTAGTTCTAAAAAATGGAAGTCAAGTATAAGAAAATGCTTATTTCTGCTCCATTTCACCAATAATAAGATTTTCTTTTCCTTCAAAATCAACAAAATAAAACTGTTTTTGACATTGAGATGATGCTTTTGGTATGATATTTGGAAAACATTGGATACTAATTAGGGCTTGTCCAAACTCTAACCAAGTTAAAACAAGTCCTCAATCAATCTAACCACCTGACCACGATTTTACTTACTCCATACTTATTTTATATACTAATCGCCACATTTTTTGGTAGAATCACTAGTATAACCAATAACCACCGAACACATTTTACTTACCTCATATTTACAAATAGTAACCGCCAAATTTAATGGCAGACTTACGCCTACAACCAACCACTAAGCACCACTTAACCAACTAATTAATCGCCAAGCAACGAATCAACCAGTAATAAAAATATATGTGTTGACCATGAATCCATTTACCCGAACTAAAAACAAGTCCATGAAAAAACAAGTACGACCAAAAACTTTCAGAAACATCCAATCCCAAAAGATGAAGTTATCAACCAAAAACAAAGGGGAAATAAGCCACCCCAAAAAGTGCATTTTATTGACCCTAATGCTGATGTCAGCATTACTCATTCAAAATCCTATTCATTTAGTAGCAGCAGATACACCTGTTACCTCTTTTTCTTCACTTCAATTGAAAGAAAAAAGCAATATCCCAATCATGCTGCAAATCAATGTAATCAGCAACTTAGAGTGGATATCCAACTTTTTGTCCCCATTTGCCCATGTAAAAGCCGCCATTCTGCCGCCAGAAGGCACAGAAACCCAAACCAACTCAGTATTCTCAGAATACGGCTATGCCTGTTTCTTTGCCGATGAGTACAATGGAGGCAATATCTACGTTATTGAAAATCCCGACAAAACACCCAAAAACAGTTCAGACTTTGATTTTGTCTATCAACCAAATATTACCCTAATTGTAGAATTGGTTATTTTCAACGACTTACTCTACTTATCCTATGCTAATGGAGACAATTTGGCGAGCTATAACCCTGCAACTGATGCGGTTTCGATTATCAACAGTTCAGGAGATTGGGGAACAGCCAATTCGCCCAGTAACTTGATTTTAGACAATATGTTTGGCTTAAATGTTGACATATTCAACAACAAAATTTATGGTACAGGACGAAACAGCGGAACTACTTATATCGCCCAAGTCGACTTAACTAAAGGACAATTTGTAAACAACGGTATCAACGGACAAGATTATCTTCCTCTGACCATCACAGGAAGCAATCCCAACAACTATATTTGGGGTGAACCCGAAGATATGGCAATCGAACCCTGTACTGGAGATGTTTATATTGCCACCGATCTCAAAAACAGCAACGGAACAGATGCAGGAAATGACTTCTTAATGAAACTTCCACCCAATTCAGGAAATGCCACCATCATTACCCAATTGAGCCAAGACGTAGATGGACTGGCATTTGACAATGATGGAAATTTGTATGGCGTGGACGACCAATATTTTTTCCGCATCAATAAAACAACAGGTGTGATTTCGGAAATAACAGAAGTCGTCACTTCATGGACAACGAAGCCAGATTTTGAAGGGGTAGATTGTTTAATCAATCGTGCCCCTATCGCAGTTAACGACGACCACGGAGAAACCTGTATAAACACTTCTGTAGTCATTGATGTCATCAAAAACGATGCAGACAACGAAGGCAACATGGATTTGACCACTCTCGAATTTGACCCAACCCCTGCAGGTTGGACAGTCAATATCAATACCTCTAATGGATATGTTACTTTCACACCTCCTAACAATTTCACAGGCACAAAAACCTTCCAATACAAAGTATGTGACGATTACGACGGGTGTACACCGATTGAGTTTTGCAGCCCAAAAGCAACCGTCACCATTGAAGTAGTACCCGACGATTTGGCGATGAGTTTGAGCCAACTGCCCAGTTGCGATACCAATTGCGATGGAAAAATAATCATAGAACCCATCAATGGAACACCACCTTATCAAGTAAGTTATTCAGGCACAAGCAGCGGAACAGTCACAAGCAGCAATTCCATTATCGAAATAACAGGCTTATGCGACGGAGATTACAATATCTTCCTACAAGACGGAACTGCCACCAACGCACCCGAGTACGTCAGCGGAGGAGTTTGCGACCCCGTCACAGGTACTCAAACCGTCTTTGAAGACTGTCAAGAGCCATTTGTATTTGAATGTGACGAAGGTGTAAGAGTTGACATGATAACCGAAGGAATGTACAATCAATCCACACACACCATCAATATAGTCAGCTTGGTAAACGACCCCGAATTTGACGAAGATTTTGTCACCAAATTAGAACTCATTGCATATTACAAAGGCACTTCAGGTTTTCCGAACAGTGTCAATTTTGCAGTTAACGGAACAATCCAAACCGCCTATCCACAACAAGATTCAGGTACAAAAGGCGCAACCTACTACCGAACTGTCTTTTTCTTCAATGCACCAACAAATGTTACAACCTTTACTGTCACTCCAATTTCGGGTACAGCAATACGTTCAGTCGTTGCCTATGTATTCAGCGAACCACCAGGTTTTGAAGGGGCATTCTCTGGACAATTAGGCAAAATCACCAGTCTATACTGTTGCAGTGGCAGCACCAACGACATGATACCCGATGGCGTAGCAGACGACTGTGTGCAAGAAACATTCAGCGTACCACCAGCAGCAACTATCAGAGACATACACTTTGAATTTGCCTTCTCCGAATTTACGAACGATGGCAGAAACTCCTACGTGCGATTGACCCCCATAGGTGTATCTGGATACACACCAGCAGAAGCATGGTTCAACGTCCAAAACGCAGGACATGAAGCCGCAATCGGTGAAATCACCATGCAAGACGTTCCTGCTTCTGTCACCCAAATCGAAGTCTTAGTATGTTCCAGAGGAACAGCTGCAAACCCCAACGGCAAAAATGGACAATCAGCCGTTTACGCAGGGGTTTTTGTAGATGCCTCCGAAACCTGTCTATTGACATGCAGCACCGTATTGAATCCAGTTACTCAGCCTTCATGTGGCGAAAGCAACGGATCAATCACTGCCCAAGTAGGCGGTCCAAACGGAACTTACACATACACCTTCACCCCCCCAATAGGCGCACCAATCGTCACTACCACAACCGACAAAACGCAAGTTTACAACAATTTGCCTCCAGGTGAATATCAATTGTACGTTGAAGGCCCATTCAGTTGTGAAGATGATTTCCAAAGTATTCTACTAGAAAACACACAAGAAGGTTGCAACCAATCGCCCAACTGCAATACCATTGCAAAAAGTAAACAATTGGCAAGCGGCAGCATCACCTTCAGTATATACGATTTTGTATCTGACCCCGATGGCCAAAGCGACATTGATGTAAGCACATTGACCTTCAACAATCTCGAACCGTCCACCGCAGGAACAATCAGTAAAAATGGTGCAAATGTCACCTTCACACCAGCTCCGTTGTTTATCGGCACTGCAAGCTTCGATTACAGCATAGCCGACCAAGACGGTGAAATCTGCAATGGAACAGGAACATTCACCATCAAATCCATTCCTCCTACTGGCCCTACTCCAGTAGTATGTTCAGATGTGTTGCAACTATCCACTCCTTGTTATGTCAATGGCGACCCATTAGCAGGTGGAGGAAGTGGAACAGCAGTAGCCTATGTTTCATTCCCATACAACAGTTCAGGAACAGCACAAGGCAATCCAAATATCAAAAAAGTAACCGCAGACAAAGTTGGTTCTGTTTGGGGAGTAGCCTACCAAAGCTCTACCAAAACCCTCTATACCTCTGCTTTCTTAAAACGACACGTTGGTTACGGTCCATTAGGCGTAGGCGGTATTTACGCCATCAACAACAACACCATTTCCTCTACATTACCCGTTACCCCATTGATAGACCTAAGCACTTTGGGCGTAAATGTGGGAAGCGACACAAGAACCCCAACCTCTCCACCCATGAACGACCCCAACGAATTGGCAAAAGAGCCAGGTCTTCCTTCATGGGATGCACTGGCTTTTGAAGCAGTCGGAAAGCGTTCTTTGGGTGACTTAGATATTTCAGAAGACGAAACTACCCTATACACAGTCAACCTTTTCCAAAAAGAATTGGTTGCCATCAACATTGCAGGGACAAACCCAACCTTGACCTATAAAATCACCATTCCAGACCCAGGATGTTCAGACGGTGATTACCGACCATTTGGCTTGAAAGTTTATGGCGGTTTGGTCTATGTAGGTATCGTTTGTTCGGCCGAAACCTCACAAAGCACAGACGATCTTTGGGCGCATGTCATGGCCTACAATGGTTCAACATGGACACCCATCTTCAATTTCGCATTGGATTATCCAAGAGGAAAAGTAGGTGGCAATCAATCAGAAGATGCAGAATGGCTACCGTGGCACGATACCTACTCCACTATTTCAAACGAAGCACAATATGGAATCTATCCACAGCCAATTTTGTCCGACATCGAATTTGATGTGGACGGAGCGATGATTTTGGCATTTATGGACAGAAACGGGCATCAAGTAGGAGCAAACAACTACCTGCCAGGTAGTTATCCTTCAACAAACTCTTTGACCCAAGCCCAAACAGCAGGCGACATCTTGCGAGTTTGCAACAACAACGGCTGTTTTGAATTGGAGAGCAATGGAGGCTGCGATGGTTTAACCACAAGTCTAGGCCAAGGCAGCGGACAAGGTCCAGGCGGAGGTGAATTTTATTGGGGAGAAGTTTGGGATTACAATCCCTTCCAACCCTATAGCGGCTACCACCAAGAAACAAGTTTTGGAGGCATCGCCCTTCACCCAGGTTCTGGCGAAGTAGCTTTAGTAGCCATGAATCCCAACAACAACCAAGCAAATGCAGGCGGAATCTTATGGTTGAGCAATATCAACGGAAGCCGCACCAAAAGCAGTTTCCAACTCTATGCAGGAAATGCTCCTTCAACAGGAAAAGCAAACGGCTTAGGAGATTTGGAAGTATTCTGCCAAGAAGAACCCCAATCAGAACCTCCCGTTTGTAACGCTATTACAGGAAGCGTACAAAAAAGCAACGATTTTGTATTCGACATTTATACTTATGTTTCAGACCCCGATGGACAAGGAGACCTCAATCTCGGAAGTTTGGTATTCTCCAATATCCAACCCTCCAATGCAGGTTTATTCACCCAAAATGGCGCTGAAATCACCTTCAATACTTCCTCCACCTTCATCGGCACCGTCACCTTCAACTACACCATTGAAGACCAAGCAGGAATCTCCTGCTCCAATACAGGAACAATTGAAGTCACCGACCCATGTGCAGGAGGTTTCGACCTTTTGACCCAAAAAACCGACCCAACATCGGGTGGCGGGGGCAACAACGGAAGCATTGTAGCAGAAGCCCAAAACGGACATCCACCTTACACCTACACCCTAAGCGGTGATGGCACAGGAACAAACGCCACAGGAAACTTCAACAACCTAAGCGCAGGAACATACCTCGTTACAGCAGTAGATGATGAAGGATGTCAAGAACAAACAAGTGTGGTACTCAACTTGATATGTGAATTAGATGCAACTTTCACCAAAACAAAAGTAAGCTGCAAAGGCGGAAATGACGGAACAGCCACTGCAACAGCCGTTGACGGTTTAGCACCATTCACCTATACTTGGAGCAATGGATTCACCGAAACAAAAAGCGGGCCTTCCACTGCAACAGGTTTGGCAGCAGGCCCTTACACTGTCAATGTCGTTGACGCTCTGGGGTGTGAAAAAGAACGCACCGTCACCGTACTCGAACCAACCGACCTATTGACCAGTTTCACCGTCCAAAATGCCACAACCGTTGGCGGCAACCAAGGCGAAATCAACGTTTCAGCTTCAGGTGGAACAAGCCCTTACAGCTACGTACTTAGCCCAGGAAACGTCACCAACAACACAGGCAACTTTACAGGCTTAACTGCAGGAACTTACAGCGTGACCGTCAAAGATGCCAATGATTGCGAAGCAGTCATCAACAGCATTATCATCAACGAGCCAGGCTGCTCAGTCGATGTAGTCGTAAGCGATTCCCAAAATGTGGACTGCAACGGCAACAGCACAGGTTCAGCCACTGCTACCGCTTCGGGCGGAAATGCCCCTTACACCTACCAATGGAAAAACGCAGGTGGAACGACCATCAGCACAACAGCAAGCATCAGCAATGTCCCCGCAGGAACTTACACCATCACCGTCTTTTCAGACAATGGCAACTGTTCCAAATCCGCATCGGTTCAAATCACCGAACCATCCGTATTGACCGCCAGCATTGCAGTCACCAACATCACCTGCAATGGTTTCGACAACGGACAATTGGACTTAACCGTAAGTGGAGGAACTTCTCCTTACAAATACAATTGGAACAACATTGCAGGAACCAACAATCCGCAAGACCAAACAGGATTACAGCCAGGAACCTATACCGTAGTCGTCACAGACTTCAATGGATGTCAAGTCACCAAAACCGCAACTGTCAATGAACCCGATGCGCTCAATATCATCACCATTTCCGAAAACCAACCCACCGCAGCAGGCAACGACGGCTCGATTACCGTCAATGCAGAAGGCGGAACGGGCGTTTTGATATACAACTGGAACAACGGTCAAACGGGACCAGCCGCCACCAATCTGTCAGAAGGAACATACATTGTCACCGTCACAGATGTAAACGGCTGTACCGAATCCAAAACCTTCAACCTCATCAATCCATGTACTGGCGGTTTCAATCTTGCTACCCAAAAAACCGACCCAACTTCAAGCGGAGGCGGCAACAACGGAAGCATTGAAGCAACCGCAACAGGAGGCGAAGCACCTTATACCTACACTTTAAGCGGCGATGGTTCTGGCACCAACAGCACAGGAACATTCAACAACTTAAATGCAGGAACTTACACCGTCACTGCAATTGATGCCGATGGATGTCAGGAAGTGACCAGCGTAGTCTTAAACTTGATTTGTGAATTGGATGCCACTTTCACCAAAACAAATGTAAACTGCAATGAAGGAAACGATGGTACTGCCACTGCCACTGCAATAAACGGCACAGCACCTTTCACCTTCATTTGGAGCAATGGCACAACAGAAACCACAAGCGGAACTTCTACCATTTCAGGCTTAGAAGCAGGACCCTATACGGTCAATGTAGTTGATGCTTTGGGATGCGAAAAAGAACGCACCGTCACCATCACCGAACCGACCGCAGTAGCCACTTCCTTCAATGTCGAACCAGCTACAACCGTAGGCGGCAGCAATGGCGAAATCAGCGTTTCAGCTTCGGGTGGGACACCAAACTATACTTTCACTTTGAACCCAGGCAATGTCACCAACAGCACAGGTAATTTCACAGGTTTATCGGCAGATACTTACACCGTTTTGGTCAAAGATGCCAACAACTGCCCCATCGAAATCAGTGGAATCATCGTCAATGAGCCAGGATGCGAAGTAGAAGCAGCCATCAGCAGTTCCCAAAACGTGGACTGCAATGGTAACAGCACAGGTTCAGCCACCGTCACCGCAGTTGGAGGAAACCAACCCTATACCTATGAGTGGAAAAACTCCGAAGGCACAGTAGTAGGCACAACAGCAACCGTCAGCAACTTACCAGCCAATACATACATCGCCACCGTCTTTTCCGACAACGGCAATTGTTCTGCTGCTGCCTCTATCCAAATTTCTCAACCTTCTGTATTGGCAGCCGAAATTGCAGTGACAGACATTACCTGTTTTGGCTTCGACAACGGACAAGTGGATTTGACCGTCAATGGCGGAACATCCCCCTACAACTACGATTGGGGCAATTTGCCAGGAACAAACAATCCACAAGACCAAACCGACTTAGCTCCCGATACCTACAATGTACTGGTAACAGATGCAAACGGCTGTACAGTTTTGACCAGCGGAACAGTAGAAGAACCTGGTCCAATCACCATTACCTTAGTCGAATTGAACCAACCTTCTGCTGCCAACAACAACGGCTCAATTGAAGTAGCCTATTCAGGTGGAAAAGGCGTATTGACTGCCGTTTGGAGCAATGGACAAACAGGAACAACCGCAACAGGTTTATCCGCAGGAACTTACACCGTCAATGTAACAGACGTAAACAATTGTGTAACCTCCAAATCCTATACCCTCATCAATCCATGTGCAGGCGGCTTGACCCTTTCGACCTCCAAAACCGACCCTACATCCAGTGGAGGCGGCAACAATGGTAGCATCACTGCAACCACTACAGGCGGAACATCACCCTATACTTACACACTTGGAGGAGACGGTTCGGATACCAGCCCAACAGGACAATTCACAAGCCTTGGAGCAGGAACCTACACCATTGAAGTAGAAGATGTGAATGGTTGTACCAATTTGACAAGCGTAGTCCTCAGCACCGTTTGCGAATTGGGAATTACCTTTGAAAAAACAAACGTAAACTGCAAAGATGGCGAAGATGGTTCTGCTACTGCCACTGCAACAAACGGTTTAGCACCATTCACCTTCAATTGGAGCAATGGATTTTCCGAAAACACAAGTGGCACTGCAACCATTGAAAATTTGGAGGCAGGAACTTACACCGTTGAAGTGATAGACGCATTGGGTTGTCAAAAACAAAGCAGTGTTATCATCACCGAACCGACCAACATTTCACCGAGTTTCACCTCACAAAACGTGAGCACAGTAGGAGGCACAGATGGCAGCATCAACATTTCTGCAACAGGCGGAACAGCCCCTTACACCTTCACCCTGAATCCTGGCAATGTAGAAAGCACCGATGGATTTTTTGACAACCTCAGTGCTGCAACCTATTCTGTCACAGTCAAAGATGCCAACGATTGCGAAGTCGTGGTAAGCGGCATCATTGTAGGACAACCCACTTGTAGCATCAGTGTAGTCGTCAGCGATTCCGAAAATGTGGACTGCAATGGCAACAGCACAGGTTCTGCAACGGCATTGGCTTCAGGCGGAAACCAACCTTACGCTTATGTATGGAAAAATGCAGGTGGAACAACCGTAGGAACAACGGCAACGGTAAACAATCTACCAAAAGGAACTTACGTAGTCACCGCTTCTTCCGACAATGGCAACTGTACCGCAACCGCCTCCATACAGATAACCCAACCTTCTGTATTGAACGCCAGCATTGCAGTCACCAACATCACCTGCAACAACTTCAACAACGGACAATTAGACCTCACCGTAAGCGGCGGAACATCGCCCTACAACTATGATTGGGACAACCTTGCAGGAACAGACGACCCACAAGACCAAACAGGTTTAGCACAAGGAACGTATGCCGTAATCGTGACCGACGCCAACGGTTGTACCGTCACCAAAACAGCAACAGTCAATAACCCAGCACCGATTGCGATTAGCTTAACAGCCAAAACTGACCCAACCGCAGCAGGCAATGACGGTTCTATCATCGTCAATGCAGCAGGCGGAACAGGCATTTTGACCTACTCTTGGAACACAGGGCAAACAGGCCCAGCCATTACCAACCTGACAGAAGGCACTTACACCGTCACCGTCAAAGACGTAAACGGATGTACCGAATCTGCTACCTACACTTTGGTCAATCCATGTGCAAGCGGCATGACCCTAACGACCCAAAAAGTCGACCCAACTTCTGGAGGAGGCGGCAACAACGGCAACATCACCGCAACGGCAAACAACGGCAACGCACCCTACACCTACACTTTAAGTGGTGATGGTTCGGGAACAAACAGCACAGGCGTATTCAACAACCTAAGCGCAGGAACATACATCATTACCGTTGTGGACGACGAAGATTGCCAAACACAAACAAGCGTAGTCTTGAACCTAATTTGTGAATTGGATGCAACTTTCACCAAAAACAATGTAAGCTGCAAAGAAGGAAACAACGGTTCAGCTACTGCAACAGCAATAGACGGAACAGCACCATTCACTTTCACTTGGAGCAACGGCTTTACAGAATCAACCAGCGGAACTTCCACTGCAACAGGTTTATCCGCAGGTCCATACACCGTCAATGTCGTGGACGCTTTGGGATGTGAAAAAGAAAGAACAGTCACCATTCTTGAGCCTTCAAGCATTTTGACCACACTTTCTACAACAGACGTAAGCACCACAGGCGGTACAAACGGTTCAATCACCGTCACTGCTTCGGGCGGAACAGCACCCTATACCTTCACTTTGGGAGGCAATGGCTCTGGTACAAACAGCACAGGAACATTCAACAACCTAAGCGCAGGACAATACAGCGTCACCGTTACAGATGACAACGATTGCCCAACAGTCGTAAGCGGAATCATCATCAACGAGCCAGGTTGCACCGTTCAAGCAATCATCACCAACTCCGAAAATGTGGATTGCAATGGCAACAGCACAGGTTCAGCAACCGTTACCCCATCAGGCGGAAACGCACCTTACACCTACCAATGGAAAAATGCGGGCGGAACAGTCGTAGCAACTACTGCAACAGCCGATAACTTGCCCGCAGGAACTTACACCATCACCGTA
Source organism: Chitinophagales bacterium (assembly GCA_041392475.1). NCBI lineage: Bacteria > Pseudomonadati > Bacteroidota > Chitinophagia > Chitinophagales > Chitinophagales bacterium. Next base: position 627,567 of record JAWKLZ010000003.1, read on the forward strand.
TTTTCTGATGGCGGAAACTGTTCCAACAGCAATTCCATTCAAATCACCCAACCGTCCATTTTGAGCGCAAGCATTGCAGTGAGCAACATCACTTGCTTTGGCTTCAACAATGGCGAAGTTGATTTGACCATCAATGGAGGAACAACCCCATACACTTACAGTTGGAACAACCTTTCAGGCACTGGACAACCACAAGACCAAACGGGATTATCGGAAGGTTTATACATCGTCAATATCACCGATGCCAACGGTTGCACAACTTCTGCACAAGGATTTGTAGAAGAACCCGATGCCATCAGCATTCAAACCCTCAACATCAACACGCCAACGGCTGCCAACAACAACGGTTCTATTACCGTTGAAGCAACAGGCGGAACAGGCGTATTGAACTACACTTGGTCGCCAAGCGGTCAAACAGGACAAACGGCTTCCAATTTGGGCGCAGGTACACACACCGTACAAGTCACAGACGTAAACGGTTGTACCAAATCCAAAACCTTTATTTTGGACAATCCATGTGAAGCAGGCTTAGGTTTGACAACCGAAAAAACCGACCCAACTTCAAGCGGAGGCGGCAACAACGGTTCTATTGTAGCAGAAACCAATGGTGGAACTGCACCCATCGTCTATACATTGAGCGGAGCAGCATCGGCCACCAATCAAACAGGCGTATTCAACAACCTCAATGCAGGAACTTACACTGTTTCTGCCAAAGATGCCAACGATTGTTCCGAAAGCACAAGCGTTGTTTTGAATTTGATTTGTGAATTGGAAGTAGAATTCAACCCAACCAATGCAAGCTGCAACGACGGCACAGACGGCTCAGCCACTGCAACAGCAACAGGCGGAACAGCACCGTTCACCTTCTCTTGGAGCAACAATACAACAGATGCCAACAACCAAACAGGCGTTTCGACCATCTCCAACCTACCCGCAGGAACTTACACCGTGAATGTTGTGGACGCTTTGGGATGTGAAAAAGAACGCACCGTCACCATTTTTGAGCCAAATAGCATCAATGCCTCTCACATCACAAGTGACGCAACAACCACAGGCGGCAACGAAGGCTCGATTACCGTCACCACATCAGGCGGAACAGCACCTTACAGCTACACACTCACTCCAGGAAATGTGACCAACAGCACAGGTCAATTCACAGGCTTAACAGCAGGTACTTATAGTGTAGTCGTCAAAGATGCCAACGATTGCGAAGTCGAAATAAGTGGAATCATTATCAACGAGCCAGGCTGCAATTTGCAAGCAGTCATCTCCAATGTCCAGCACATTGACTGCAAAGGCAACAACACAGGTTCGGCAAGTGCTTTGGTCACAGGCGGAAACGCACCTTATACCTATCAATGGAAAAACGCTGGTGGAACAGTCGTTTCTTCAACGGAAAATGCGACCAACCTCATTGCAGGAACCTATGTATTGAAGGTGACATCCGATGGCGGCAATTGCATTTCAACGGCTTCCATCCAAATCACCGAACCATCCAAACTCAGTGCCGAAATTGCAGTAAGCGATATTACTTGTTTTGGCTACGACGATGGACAAGTGGATTTGACCGTCACAGGCGGAACACCTCCTTACAACTACGATTGGGATAACTTGTCAGGAACAAGCAACCCACAAGACCAAGTAGATTTGGCGCAAGGTACTTACTCTGTAATCGTAACAGATGCCAACAATTGTACGGCTACTGCAACGGGAACAGTCGACGAGCCAGAATTGATTGAAATTACATTAGTCACCAAAACAGAACCTTCTGCAACAGGAGGCGATGGCAGCATCGAAATTTCTGTATCGGGCGGCACAGGCGTATTGAGCATTGTATGGCAGCCAAGCGGACAAACAGGAACAACCGCCACAGGCTTAAATGCAGGTACGCACGTTGTCACCATCACCGATATCAACGGTTGCAACCAAACCGAATCCTTCAATTTGACCGACCCATGCGAAGACGGCTTGACTTTGGGATCTTCCAAAACCAGCCCTACTTCAAGCGCAGGCGGCAATGATGGAAGTATCACAATCACCGTTATTGGCGGCGCATCTCCATACACCTTCAATTTGTCGGGAACTGCAACGGCTTCCAATGCAACAGGCACATTTACAGGCTTAACCGCAGGAGCCTACACCATTGAAGTTATTGACGACAACGATTGTAAAGAATCCGTGAGTGTGAGTTTGAGTTTGGAATGCGAAACCACATTGGACATTACCTCATTGGCTACCGAGTGCAACGAAGGCAACGATGGTTCTGCCACTGCAAGCGCATTGGAAGGAAAAGCCCCATACAGTTTTGTTTGGAGCAACGGCTTCACCGAAACCAACAACACAGGCGTTTCCACTGCCAGCAATTTGCAAGCGGGAACATACACCGTTGAAGTAACAGATGGTTTGGGATGTAGCGATATGCGAAATGTCACCATCTTAGAACCAACCAGCATTCAACCAACCTATTCCACCACCAACACAACAACCGTAGGTGGTAGCGAAGGAAGCGTAACCGTTTCGGCAACAGGCGGAACCGCCCCTTACACCTTCACCCTAAGCCCTGGCAACGTTACCAACAGCAACGGACAATTCACAGGTTTAGTAGAAGGTACATACAGCGTCACCATCAAAGATGCCAACAATTGCCAAGTGATAGTGAGCGGTATCATCGTTGGCGGTCCCGATTGCAACCTACAAGCAAACATCACCAATTCTGAAAACGTGAACTGCAATGGCAGTAGCACAGGTTCTGCAACCGTAAACGCTTCAGGCGGCAACACCATTTACACTTACGAATGGAAAAATGCTGGAGGAACAGTTGTAGCAACTACTGCAACAGCAGATGATTTGCCAGCAGGCACTTACACCGTCAAAGTCACTTCCGACAATGGCAACTGTGAAGCAACAGCCTCTGTCCAAATCACCCAACCTTCCGAATTGAGTGCAAGCGTATCCACTACCAGTGTAAGCTGCAACGGTTTCGACAATGGCAGCCTACAATTGACAGTAGCAGGAGGAGTACCTCCTTACAAATACAACTGGGACAACTTGGCAGGAGCCAACAACCCCAAAGACCAAAACAATTTAGCACCCGATACCTACAATGTGGTTGTAACGGATGCCAACAATTGCACCGCAGAAGCAAGCGGAACGATTACCCAACCTTCAGCCATTGTACTTTCTTTGGTTTCATCCAGCGACCCAACAACCGTAAATGGCACAGACGGGTCTATTGAAGTATCCGTTTCTGGCGGAACTGCTCCAATCACCCTCACTTGGTCGCCAAGTGGTCAAACAGGCACAACGGCAAGCAACCTAAGCAAAGGCACACACACTGTCACTGCCACCGATGCCAAAGGTTGTATCAAGAGCTTAACAGTTACCTTGAACGACCCCAACTGTTCAGGAACATCAGTCACACTTTCTCCAACAGGCCCACAAGAGTTTTGTCAAGGAGAAGATGGAATTGTATTGACTGCAGCAGTTACGCCAGCAGGAAACTACACCTTGAAGTGGAAAAAAGACGAGGTAATTGTAGCAACAACTACTACCCCAACTTACACTTATACCGCCACTACAACAGGATATTATACCGTTACCATCATCAACAACGATACCGATTGTACGGCAACATCCTCTGCTGTGTCCATCACCAAAAACAATTTGCCACAGCCTATTCTCACTTCCGACAATGGAAAAACAGTAGCTTGCTCTTACGAAACCCTAACATTGAGAGTGACAGGAGCAGCCACTTCAACCTACCAATGGTACACAGGAACGTACCCAACAGGAACCATCATCAATGGAGAAACTGCAACAACCTACAATCCAACAACTTCGGGCAGTTACTACGCCGTAGAAACCACTGATGATACTTGCGAAAACGGAACAACTTCCATCAACGTGACCATCAATCCATGTACGATTGACCTCAATTTGACCAAAACCGCAAGCATTACGGAAGGTCAAGTAGGAACGCCATTCGCCTACACCATCACCGTTTTGAATGAAGGATTGAGTGATGCAACAGGCGTGAAAGTAGCAGACAATTTACCGCTTCAATTAACCTTTGTAAACTCCAATGCCGATTACGGAACTTACAACCACAACACAGGTATTTGGAACATCGGTAATTTGCCAAAAGACGAAACGGCTACTTTGGTTATCAGTGTCATCATTGCAGAAGAAGGAACGATTTACAACGTGGCGCAAGTCATCGAAGCAAACGAACCTGACACCGATTCTACGCCCAACAACAATGTAGCAGCTGAAGACGACCAAGACGATGCAACGCTTTCGGGCGACCCAGTAGCAGATTTGAGTTTGACCAAAGAAGTAAATCAACAAACGGTAGGTGTGGGCGACAATGTGGTATTTACCCTCACTGTCACCAACGATGGACCTTCCAATGCCACAGGAATTGAAGTCACCGACAACCTGCCAAGCGGCTTGTTCTTCCTTGCAGCCCAAAGCTCACAGGGAAACTTCAATGGAACAGTTTGGACAGTCGGCAATTTAGCAAAAGATGCTTCTGCAACATTGACCATCACCGCAAGAGTCGACGAAGCAGGTGACTACACCAACAGTGCAGAAATCACCGCAAGCGACCAAGACGACCCCGATTCTACGCCCAACAACAACGAACCATTTGAAGACGACCAAGACAAAGCGGATTTTGAAGCCTTAGAAATTGACTTGGAAATCGAAAAATCAGCAAGTGCAACATCTGTAAACATTGGCGACAACTTCGTTTACACCATTGACTTGACAAATCAAGGACCTTCCGATGCAACAGGCGTTCAAGTATTCGACCAATTGCCGAGCAATGTAACGTATGTCAGTGCAACCGCTTCAACAGGAACATACAGCGCAGGCTCTGGAATTTGGAATGTAGGAAATATTGGAAATGGTGATTCTGAAACTTTGACCATCGTGGTGAAAGTAGTAGCATCAGGTAGCTTCAAAAACGTTGCACAAGTCAGTGCCGCCGACCAACCTGACTCAGACTCTACTCCAAACAACAACATTCCAAGTGAAGACGACCAAGACGATGCAGAAGTAACAGGTGAACAAATCGACTTAGAGTTGAGCAAAACCGCCAGTGCTTCCAGCGTCAATGTTGGCGAAAACATCACCTTCACCTTGACTTTGGCGAACAACAGCAACTCCAATGCAACAGGCGTAGTCGTCACAGACCAATTGCCCGCAGGATTGACCTTTGTAAGTGCCGACCCAACAGCAGACTACAATGCTGCAAATGGCAAATGGACAGTAGGCGATTTGGCTGCAAACAGCAGTACAATTTTGACCATCACTGCAACCGTTACAGTTGATACCCAATTGACCAACAGCGCAGAAGTGACCGAAGCCGACCAACCAGACAAAGACTCAACACCCAACAACGACAATCCAAACGAAGACGACCAAGACGAAGTCACCATTGGAGGAATACAAGCCGATTTGGAATTGACCAAAGAAGTCGACAAAACAGTGGTGAACAAAGGCGACAATGTGATTTTCACTTTGACCCTTCAAAACCAAGGTTCAGCCAATGCAACCAATGTCACCGTCAAAGACTTGCTACCAAGTGGATTGACATTCGTAAGCGCAACGCCAAGTGTAGGAACATACAGCGAAGTTACAGGAATATGGAATGTAGGAACACTGCAAGTAGGCGGAGTTCGGACTTTGACCATTGAAGCAACCGTGACAGGTACAGCCGCAGTCACCAACGTTGCAGAAGTAGTCAGCTCCGACCAAACCGACCCAGATTCAACACCAGATAACAACGATGAAAATGAAGACGACCAAGACAGCGCAACCGTTAGCGGAAAGGAAATAGATTTGGAATTGACCAAATCCGTCAATAAAACCTCCGCAAATGTAGGCGACCAAGTAGTTTATACAGTCGATTTGACCAACAAAGGTCCTTCCAACGCAACAGGCGTATCCGTCTTTGACGAACTGCCATCAGGCCTAAGTTTTGTCAATGCCTTCCCAAGCACAGGAACATACAGCGCACAAACGGGACAATGGAACATTGGCAACCTCGCCAATGGAGATTCCGAAACTTTGACCATCGTAGTGAAAGTCGAACAAGCAGGAACAATCAAAAACGTGGCACAAGTCAGCGCAGCTGACCAACCAGATGTGGATTCCACTCCTGCAAACGACAACGGCGACCAAAGCGAAGACGATGAGGACAATGCCACCTTCACAGGCGAGCAAATTGACCTCGAACTCACCAAGTCAGCCAATAACACACAAGTAGCCTTGAACGACAATGTGGTATTTACCCTAACGCTCGAAAACAAAGGCCCATCCGATGCAACAGGCGTAAGCGTCAAAGACCAACTGCCCGCAGGTTTGACTTTTGTAAGTGCCAACCCATCTGCCGCCTACAACTCAGGCAGCGGCGTGTGGACAGTAGGTGATTTGGCTGCAAACGGAACAACGACTTTGGAAATCACAGCAACCGTTGTGACAGAAGAAACCGTTACCAACGTAGCACAAGTAACCGCAGCCGACCAACCCGATGTGGATTCAACACCAAACAACAGCGTTCCAACGGAAGACGACCAAGACGAAATCAGTGTGGGAGGAATTGCCGCAGATTTGGAAGTAAACAAAACCGCTTCTCCTTCAAAAGTGAACATTGGCGACCAAGTGACATTCACCGTTACCCTCGAAAACAACGGTAGCGCAAATGCCACAGGCATCCAAATTGAAGACCAATTGCCCGCAGGATTGACCCTCGTTTCAAGCGATGCAACAAAAGGCAACTATGTCACTTCAACAGGTATTTGGTCAGTAGCCAACCTTGCCGTAGGCGAAAGTGAAACCCTAACCATTGTAGCCACCGTCACAGGCGTAGGCCCTTACACCAATGTTGCAGAAGTCATCGCTTCTGACCAACCCGACCCTGATTCTACTCCAAACAATGGCGAAGAAGGTGAAGACGACCAAGACGATGCAACTGTTTCAGGCACACAAATTGACCTCGAATTGACCAAAGTAGTCGATAAAGCCACTGGCTTAGTAGGTGAAGCATTTACTTTCACGGTAACTGTTATCAACAAAGGCCCAGATGCAGCAACAGGCGTAGCTATATTTGATGCCCTACCAACAGGACTTCAATACTTGTCCAGCAATCCAAGTTCAGGTACTTATAGCTCAACAAGCAATACATGGACAATAGGAGAATTGGGCATAGGTGAAAGTGTTGCTCTTCAAATTGTAGCAAGGGGAACAACCGCAGGATTTTATACAAATGTAGCACAAGTAAGTGCTGCAAATGAACCTGATGTGGATTCAACTCCAAACAACGACAACGGCGACCAAAGCGAAGATGACGAAGATAATGCTTCCGTTACTATCAGCGGAGTAGCCGATTTGGAATTGTCCAAAGTAGCCAACAACACAGTCGTAGGCGTAGGTGAAAATATCGTTTATACACTCACATTGACCAACAATGGCCCTTCAACGGCAACCAATGTTGAGGTGACAGACTTATTAGACAGCAATCTATTCTTTTTAACCGCCAACGGTTCACAAGGAGACTACACCGCTGCAACAGGTATTTGGGAAGTAGGAAACGTACCAGCAGGTGCAACAGCAACTTTAAACATCACCGCAAGAGTAGATGCAGCAGGAACAATCGCCAACTCTGCCGAAGTCACCGCTTCTGACCAAGAAGATCCCGATTCAACACCAAACAACGATGAACCATTTGAGGACGACCAAGACAATACAACCATCACAGGTGAGCAAATTGACTTAGAAGTAAGCAAAACAGCTGATGCTACTTCTCTCAATGTAGATGACCAATTCACCTTCACCATTGAAGTGACCAACAACGGGCCTTCAACGGCAACAGGAATCGAATTGCTCGACCAATTGCCAGGAGAAGTACAGTATGTGAGCCACACCCAATCAACAGGTGGTTTTAGCGTCAATTCTGGTATTTGGAGCATCAACAGCCTCGCAAAAGATGCAACCGCTACTTTGGAAATCACTGTTAAAATCTTGGAAGCAACGACTATAACCAACATTACCCAAGTAATTGCAGCCGACCAACCAGATGCGGATTCTACTCCAAACAACGACGATGGCGACCAAAGCGAAGACGACGAAGACAGCGTTGAAGTAGCAGGAGAGGAGATTGATTTGGAATTAGACAAAACAGTAAATGTCACCGAAGTCAATGTAGGCTCTAACATCATTTACACCTTGACCCTTATCAACAAAGGCCCATCTGATGCAACAGGCATTGAAGTCACAGACCAATTGCCAACAGGCTTAACCTTTGTTGCAGCAACAGGCGACGGCTCTTATGCAGGAAGTATTTGGACTGTAGGCGATTTGGCAAAAGACGAAACGGCAACTTTGAACATTGAAGCCACCGTAACCGCTGCCACTCAAATCACCAACAGCGCAGAAGTAACCGCCGCCGACCAACCAGATTCAGACTCTACACCCGACAACGACATACCGTTTGAAGACGACCAAGACGAAGTAACCATTGGAGGCATTGAAGCCGATTTGGAAGTTTCCAAAACGGTTGACCAAACAATGGTCAATGTTGGCAACGATGTAGTGTTCACGATTACACTCGAAAACAACGGTGGAGCAAAAGCAACCAATGTAGAAATCACCGACCAATTACCAACAGGCTTGACCTTAGTAGTTGCATCTCCTTCAACGGGTGCTTACACAGCAGGTGTTTGGAGTATTCCAGAAATTGGAGTCGGCGAAATCGAAACCTTGTTGATTACTGCAAAAGTAACAGGCGTAGGACTTTACAAAAACGTGGCACAAGTCACCGCTTCCGACCAAACCGACCCAGACTCAACACCAAACAACGACGATGGCGACCAAAGCGAAGACGACGAAAGCAGCGCAAGCGTTTCAGGGAAACAAATTGATGTTTCATTGACCAAAACAGCCAGCGCAAGCTCAGTGAATGTAGGAGACAACTTCACCTACACCATCACCGTAGCCAACGACGGCGACAACCCTGCAACAGGCGTAAAAGTATTCGACCAATTGCCAGGCAGCGTAGCCTATGTAAGCCACGTAGCCAGCCAAGGTTCGTACAGCGCAGGAACAGGCGTTTGGACAGTAGGCAGCTTGCCCAATGATGCTTCTGAAGAAACCTTGACCATCACCGTCAAAGTTTTAGCAGCAGGCACATTCACCAACACAGCACAAGTATCGGATGCCAACGAACCAGACACCGATTCAACACCTAATAACAACATTGAAGCAGAAGACGACCAACAATCTGTCACCGTCATAGGCGAACAAATTGACTTGGAACTGAGCAAAACCGCCAGTGCTTCAAATGTCAATGTAGGCAGCAACATTACCTTCACTTTGACTTTGGCGAACAACAGCAACTCCAATGCAACAGGCGTAGTCATCACCGACCAATTGCCAGCAGGTTTGACCTTTGTAAGTGCCAACCCTGCCGCAGACTACAATGCTGCAAATAGTCAATGGACAGTAGGTGATTTAGATGCAAACAGCAGCACAACCTTGACCATTACTGCAACGGTAACAACGGATGAAGAAGTGACCAACAGCGCACAAGTCACCGCAGCCGACCAACCCGACAAAGATTCTACACCAAACAACAACAACCCAACCGAAGACGACCAAGATGCTGTTACCATTGGAGGAATACAAGCAGATTTGGAATTGACCAAAACTGTAAACAAAACAGTCGTAAACAAAGGCGAAAACGTGATTTTCACTTTGACCCTTCAAAACCAAGGTTCAGCCGATGCCACCAACGTAACGGTTGAAGACTTGTTGCCAAGTGGATTGGACTTTGTAGGAGCTATTCCGAGCGTAGGAAACTACAACGACGCAACGGGAATTTGGACAATCGGAACAGTACCTGTTGGCGCAGTCCGAACCTTATCCATTGAAGCAACCGTCACAGGCACTGCATCCGTCACCAACACTGCCCAAGTCTTGACCTCCGACCAAACAGACCCCGATTCTACACCCGACAACAACGTAGAAAGCGAAGACGACCAAAGCAGCGTAAGTGTAAGCGGCAAAGAAATTGATTTGGAATTGACCAAAGCCGTCAATAAAACCTCTGCAAACGTAGGCGACCAAGTTGTTTATACTCTTGATCTCACCAACAAAGGACCAAGTCATGCGACAGGCGTGAAAGTATTCGACGAATTGCCAATAGGCGTAAGCTTCGTCAATGCCTTCCCAACCACAGGAACCTACAGCGCACAAACAGGGCAATGGAATGTCGGAAACCTCAATTCAGGAAGTTCCGCCACATTGACCATCGTAGTGAAGGTCGAACAAGCAGGTGAAATCAAAAACACCGCACAAGTCAGCGCAGCCGACCAACCAGATGTGGATTCTACCCCTGCAAACGATGATGGCGACCAAAGCGAAGACGACGAGGACAACGCCACCTTCACAGGCGAGCAAATTGACCTCCAACTCACCAAATCTGCAAACAACACACAAGTAGCCTTGAACGACGATGTGGTATTTACCTTAACACTTGAAAACAACGGGCCATCCGATGCAACAGGCGTAAGCGTCAAAGACCAATTGCCAGCAGGATTGACTTTCGTAAGTGCGAATCCTTCAACGGACTACAATAGCACAAGCGGTATTTGGACAGTAGGCGATTTGGCTGCAAACGGAACGGCAACATTGGAAATCACTGCAACCGTAGTGACCCAATCCACCGTCACCAACAGCGCACAAGTCACCACAGCCGATCAACCCGACAGCGACTCCACTCCAAACAACAACATCCCAAGCGAAGACGATCAAGACGAAATCAGTGTGGGAGGAATTGCAGCAGATTTGGAAGTAAACAAAACAGTTTCACCTTCAAAAGTGAACATTGGCGACCAAGTAACTTTCACCGTTACTTTGGAAAACAATGGAAGCGCAAATGCCACAGGTATTCAAATTGAAGACCAATTGCCAGCAGGTTTGACCCTCGTTTCCAGCGATGCTTCAAAAGGAACTTACACCACTGCAACAGGAATTTGGTCAGTAGCCAACCTTGCCGTAGGCGAAAGCGAAACACTAACCATTGTAGCCACCGTCACAGGCGTAGGCCCTTACACCAACGTTGCAGAAGTCGTAGCATCTGACCAAACAGACCCAGATTCTACACCCGACAACGATGATTTGAGCGAAGACGACCAAGACGATGCCACCGTTTCAGGTACACAAATTGACCTCAAATTGGCGAAAACAGTGAGCAAATCAACCGTCTTAGTAGGCGAAGAATTTGACTTCACCGTTATCGTCACCAACGATGGCCCAGATGCGGCAACAGGTGTAGCCGTATTCGATGCCTTGCCAGCAGGCTTGATGTATGTCAACAACAATCCAAGTTCAGGAACATACAGCAATGGCAGCAACACTTGGGCAATCGGAAACCTAGGTGTTCAAGAAAGCGTCACCTTAGTAGTGACTGCAAAAGCGACAACCACAGGCACATTCACCAATGTTGCACAAGTAAGTGCTGCAAATGAACCAGACGTTGATTCAACTCCAAACAATGGCAATGCACAGGAAGACGACCAAGACGATGCGGTTGTAACAGCCACAGGCGTAGCCGATTTGGAATTGACCAAAGTAGCAAGCAACTCCAATCCTGGCGTAGGCGAAATGTTCCAATACACCATCACCCTCGTCAATAAAGGCCCTTCGGCTGCAACCAATGTAGAAGTAACCGACAACTTGCCAAACACCATTGGTTTGGGTGATTTCACCACTTCACAAGGAGACTTCAATGGAAGCGTTTGGGAAGTTGGCACATTGGCATCAGGCGCAACGGCTACCTTGACCTTAGATGTAGTCGCAAACATGGTGGGCGAAATTGAAAACATTGCAGAAGTCACTGCAAGCGACCAAAACGACCCCGATTCAGAAGTCGACAACGGCAATCCTGACGAAGACGACCAAGACAGCGCAACCGTCAATCCAAAACAAATTGATTTGGAATTGACCAAAACAGCAGATGCTACTTCCTTAAACATTGGCGACCAGTTCACTTTTACCATTGAGTTGGAAAACAAAGGCCCATCCGATGCAACAGGCGTTCAAGTATTCGACCAATTGCCAGGTGAGGTGAACTATATTTCTTCCTCCGCAACGAGAGGTAGTTATGCAGAAGGCACAGGAATTTGGAACATCGGAACTTTGGTAAATGGCGGAACGGAAACCCTTGAAATCGTGGTCGAAATCACAGAAGCCACCACCATCAAGAACGTTGCACAAGTTTTGGCAGCAAACGAACCCGACAAGGATTCTACTCCAAACAACGACAACGGCGACCAAAGCGAGGACGACGAAGACAGCGTAGAAGTAGCAGGAGAACAAATTGACTTGGAGTTGAGCAAAACAGTGGACAACACCCAAGTCAACGTAGGTGAAAATATCATTTACACTTTGACCCTTATCAACAAAGGCCCTTCCGATGCAACAGGCATTGAAGTCACTGACCAATTGCCCGCAGGATTGACCCTTGTAGGAACAACAGGCGATGGCTCTTATGTTGGAAATATTTGGACAGTAGGCGACTTAGCAGTAGGCGCAACGGCAACTTTAAACATTGAAGTAACTGTAACGACCGAAGACGAAGTAACCAACAGCGCAGAAGTCACCGCAGCCGACCAGCCAGATTTCGACTCTACACCTAACAACGACATCCCGTTTGAAGACGACCAAGACGAAATCACCATTGGCGGAATTGCAGCCGATTTGGAAGTCGTCAAACAAGTGAACACAACACTTGTCAATGTAGGCGAAAACGTGGTGTTTACCATTGAAGTACAAAACAATGGCGGAGCAAAAGCGACCAACGTAACCGTAACAGACGAATTGCCGCAAGGCTTAGATTTTGTTTCTGCAACCGTTACAAAAGGTAGTTATGACGAACAAACAGGAAATTGGACCATTCCTGAAATCCATGTGGGCGAAGATGAAAAACTGACCCTTACTGCAAAAGTAACAGGCACAGGCCCTTTCACCAACACCGCACAAGTAACGGCAAGCGACCAACCCGACCCAGATTCTACACCTAACAACGATGTAGAAGGAGAGGACGACCAAGACAGCGCAACCGTTGGAGGTGAATCCATCAACTTGTCTTTGACAAAAGTTGCAAGTGTCGAAAGCATCAATGTAGGCGAAAACTTCACCTACACCATTGACGTGACCAACACAGGCCCAAGCAATGCAACAGGCGTTGAAGTATTCGACCAATTACCAACAGGCGTGAGCTTCGTAAGTGCTTCTGCAAGCACAGGCACTTACAGCAGCAACACCAATGTATGGGTAATCGGAAACTTGGACAACGGTTCAAGTGCTACCTTAACCATCATTGCGAAAGTCGAAGCAGCAGGTGACATCACCAACACTGCACAAGTCAGCAAAGCCGACCAACCCGACACCAATTCTACTCCAAACAACAACATTGAAGGAGAAGATGACCAAGACAGCGACACCATTACAGGCGTACAAATTGACTTGGAATTGACCAAAACCGCAGCACCCGAATCCGTAGGCATTGGTGAAGAAGTGACATTCACTTTGGAAATCACCAACAACGGCCCATCGGATGCAACAGGCGTTGTCGTGACCGACAATTTGCCTGCAGGCGTAAGTTTTGAAGAAGCCAATGGCGATGGAACTTACTCTGGAAGCACTTGGACAGTAGGCGATTTGGCTGCAAACGCAACAAAGAGTATTGAAATTGTGGTGACAGTAAACACCGAAGGTGAAGTAACCAACGTGGCGCAAGTCACCGCAGCCGACCAACCCGATGTGGATTCTACACCGAACAACAACATCTTGAGTGAAGACGACCAAGACCAAGTAACCATTGGAGGAATTGCAGCCGATTTGGAATTGACCAAATTGGTGAATACGCAAATCGTGAACATTGGCGATGAAATCACTTTCACCATTACAGTAGAAAACAATGGTTCTGCAATTGCAACCAATGTAGTCGTGACGGATGAATTGCCAGCAGGTTTGGGCTTTGTTTCTGCAATGCCAAGCGTAGGTAACTTCAATGAAGCAACAGGCGAATGGAGCATTTCGGAATTGTATATCGGCGAGTCAGAAACCTTGTTGATTACTGCAACAGTTGATGCCGCAGGTAGCTTTACCAACACCGCACAGGTAACGGCAAGCGACCAACCCGACCCAGACTCTACTCCCGACAACGATGTAGCAAGCGAAGACGACCAAGACAGCGCAACCGTTTCAGGTCAAGCCATCAACTTGTCTTTGACCAAAACAGCCGATGCGACCGAAATCAATGTAGGCGACAATTTCACCTACACCATTGAAGTCAGCAACGCTGGCCCCAACAACGCAACAGGCGTAGTCGTATTCGACAACCTGCCAGAAGGCGTGACTTATGTAAGTGACATCCCAAGTAGAGGAACATACAGCGACAACACAGGACAATGGAACATCGGCAACATCGCTAAAGATGAAACCGTTACCTTGACCGTCACTGTAAAAGTAGAAGAAGCGGGTACAATCAACAACATTGCACAAGTCAGCGCAGCCGACCAACCCGACACCAATTCTACACCAAACAACAACGTACCAAGCGAAGACGACCAAGACAACGCAGAGGTAACAGGTGTTCAGATTGACTTGGAATTGAGCAAAACCGCCACTCCAACAACCGTAGGCGTGGGCGACGAGGTGACATTCACATTGACATTGACCAACAATGGCCCATCCGATGCAACAGGCGTAGTCGTGACCGACAACTTGCCTGACGGTTTGACCCTTGACGGTTCAAACGGCGATGGTTCTTATGCAAATGGCATTTGGACAGTAGGTGATGTGGATGCAAACGAAACCGTCACATTGACCCTCACCACAACATTGGATGTGGAAGGTTCTGTAACAAACAGTGCAGAAGTGACCGCAGCCGACCAACCTGATGTGGATTCAACTCCTGAGAACGACTTGCCGTTTGAAGACGACCAAGACGAGGTGACAGTGGGCGGAACAGCAGCCGATTTGGAATTGACCAAAACAGCGAACAAGACTTTCTTGAACGTAGGCGATGAAGTAACATTCACCATTACGATTGAAAACAACGGCGGTGCAAATACCGACAATGTAGAAGTAACCGACCAATTGCCAGCAGGGTTAACTTATGTAAGTTCTGACCCAAGTGTGGGAACATATAACCAAAACACAGGCGTTTGGACAGTAGGAGAATTGTCTGTTGGTGAGTCTGAAACATTGACCATTGTAGCCACATTGACCAGTGCAGGTCCAGTTGTAAACGTTGCAGAAGTAACGGCAAGTGACCAACCTGACCCAGATTCAACACCTGGCAATGACGATATCACCGAAGACGACCAAGACGAAGTAAGCGTTTCGGGTGCAATTATCAACCTTTCATTGACCAAAGATGTGAACAAATCTACTGTCAATGTGGGTGAAAACGTAACCTACTCCATCGTCGTTTCCAACGAAGGTCCTTCAAAAGCAACAGGCGTACAAGTATTGGAAGACTTGCCAGTAGGCGTATCTTTTGTAAGTGCTGCTCCAAGTTCTGGAACGTACAACAAAAACACAGGAATATGGACAGTTGGCAGTTTACAGCCACAAGCCTTTGCAACTTTAGCGATTACCGTCAAAGTAATGCAAGCAGGTGATATCACCAACGTTTCGCAAGTATCGGCAGCCGACCAACCAGACATCAATTCTACACCCAACAACAGCGACCCAACAGAAGACGACCAAGACAGTGAAACCATCACAGGTATTCAAATTGACTTGGAACTCGACAAAACGGTTTCGGACAGCGATGTAGGATTGGGTGAACCTGTTACCTTCACATTGACTCTTGAAAACAAAGGACCTTCCGATGCAACAGGCGTAGTTGTGAAAGACAAATTGCCGATTGGCTTAGAATACGTGATTGACGACAGCAATGGCGATTATGATGACGCATCAGGAATATGGACAGTAGGAGCTTTAGCTGCAAACAGTACAGTGAGCATCAATATCACTGCAACGGTGGAAGTACAAGGCGAAGTAAGCAACTCCGCCGAAGTAACCGCAGCCGACCAGCCAGATATCGACTCTACACCAAACAACGATTTCCCAAGCGAAGACGACCAAGACGAAGTGACCATTGGAGGTTCAGCAGCCGATTTGGAATTGACCAAAGCGGTAAGCTCTGCCATTGTGAACCAAGGCGACCAAGTGACTTTCACTTTGACAATTGAAAACAACGGTTCTGCAATTGCTACCAACGTAGTCGTTACAGACGAATTGCCCGACGGTTTGACCTACGTTAGCGACAACCCAAGCAAAGGCAACTTTGACCAAACGACAGGCGAATGGAGCATCCCAGAATTAAACGTGGGAGAAACCGAAACCCTAGAAATCACCGTCACAGTAGATGGTACAGACAGCGTGACCAACACCGCAGAAATCACCGCAAGTGACCAACCCGACCCCGATTCTACCCCCAACAATGGCGTAGAAGAAGAAGACGACCAAGACAGCGTCACCGTAGGCGCAAATGCCATTGACTTGAGTTTGACCAAAGCCGTCAGCCAAACCAATGTATTGACAGGCGACGAAATCAACTACACGATTACCATTACCAACGCAGGCCCTTCAATTGCCACAGGCGTAGTCGTAGCCGACCAACTACCAGGCGGATTAGCCTTCGTTGATGCGGCTGCCACCAAAGGTACGTATGCCGTAGGTTCTGGAAATTGGACAATTGGAGAATTGGCAGTTGGAGCATTTGCAACTTTGGAAATCACCGTTGAGGTGACAGGTGAAGGACAAATCTTGAACGTAGCACAAGTAAGTGCTGCAAATGAACCAGATGTAGATTCTACGCCAAACAACAACAATCCTGATGAAGACGACCAAGACGAGGTAGAAATTACCACCGTTGGAGTTGCCGACTTGAAATTGGATAAAACCGTCAATAACAGCGATGTGAACGTAGGCGAGAATGTCATCTTCACTTTGACATTGACCAACGATGGTCCACTTCCTGCAACGGGCGTACAAGTGACCGACCAATTGCCAAACGGTTTGACCTTCGTAACAAGTAACGGCAATCAAGGAACATACAACAATGCAACAGGATTGTGGAATGTAGGATTGTTGAACGCAGGAGCAACTGCAACATTGGAAATTGAAGCCACTGTAACATCGGCAGGTACGATTACCAACTCCGCAGAAGTAACCGCAAGCGATCAAGACGACCCAGATTCAACTCCCGACAATGACGACCCAACCGAAGACGACCAAGACAGCGTCAGCGTAGGCGGAGCATTAATAGATTTGAGTTTGACCAAAGCCGTCAGCCAAACCGAAGTTAATGTAGGTGATTTGATCAACTACACCATTGACTTGACCAACATCGGACCATCTGATGCAACAGGCGTACAAATAGCAGATGCCCTTCCTGGAGGCGTATCGTATGTAGCCTACTCCGCAACATCAGGAACTTACTCGGCAGGTTCAGGAATTTGGAACATTGGAAACGTTGAGGCAGGCAGCAGCGAAACATTGACCATTACCGTTACTGTTTCGGGTATTGGTACAATTACCAATACCGCACAAGTGAGCGCAGCCAACGAGCAAGACAGCGATTCTACACCGAACAACAATGTGGCCGAAGAAGACGACCAAGATTCAGTCGATATCGAATCTACGGGCGTTGCGGATTTGAAATTGACCAAAAACGTGAGCGAACAAATCGTGAACTTGGGCGACAATGTGACTTACACAATCACTGTCACCAACGATGGCCCTTCAACAGCAACCAACGTAGCCATTGAAGACCAACTACCTGACGGAGTGACATTCGTAGAATCTGACACCAACGAAGGTAGCTACGATGAAACAACAGGCATTTGGACAGTCGGTACGCTTCAAAATGGCGCATCTGCAACATTGGAAATTGAAGTAACCGTAAACTCTTCCGACAATGTTACCAACATTGCCCAAGTGAGTGCAAGTGACCAAAACGACCCTGATTCTACTCCTGACAACGATGTACCTACTGAGGACGACCAAGACCAAGTAACCGTTGGAGCAGAAGTGATTGACATAGAATTGGAGAAAACAGTGAACGTCGAAACGGCAGCCGTTGGCGACATCGTTACCTATACTTTGACGATTACCAATCAAGGCCCATCCGATGCAACAGGTGTTGAGGTATTCGACCAATTGCCTTACCAATTGAGTTTTGCAGGTAGCAATGGTGCTGGTATTTACAACTACTTGTTGGCGACATGGTTTGTAGGAGATTTGGATGCTGGTCAAACAAAAACCCGTCAAATCAATGCCACCGTAAACCAAACAGGTACAATTGAAAACATCGCACAAGTGAGTGCAGCCGACCAACCTGATGCAGATTCAAGTCCGAACAACAACGACCCCGAAGAAGACGATCAGGACAACGCCATCTTTGAAGCATTGGGGGTAGCAGATTTGAGTTTGACCAAAACAGTGAATCACGAAGTAGTGGGCGTAGGAGAAAATGTAACCTTCACCATCACCGTCCAAAACAGCGGCCCTTCCAATGCCACAGGTGTTGATGTGACCGACTTGTTACCGACAGGCTTCAATTTTGTAAGTTATACATCGAGTCAAGGAGCTTACAATAGCACAACTGGACTTTGGACAGTTGGCAACTTGGCAAATGGTGCAGCAGCGATTTTAAGTGTGAAAGCAAAGGTTACAGCCGCAGGCATTACGACCAATGTAGCACAAGTGACTTCCAGCAACCAAATTGACCCCGATTCTGAACCCGACAACAACAATCCAACTGAGGACGATATAGACGAGGTGGACGTTGAAGGATTGCAGATTGACTTGAGGGTGAACAAAATTGTGAACCAAGATGCGGTCAATGTGGGTGAAAATGTAACCTTCACCATCAGCGTAGTAAACGACGGCCCTTCAACAGCAACAGGTGTTCAAATCTTCGACCAATTGCCAGGTGGATTGAGCTATGTCAGCAGCACACCTTCAATCGGTACGTATGCAGCAGGTAGTGGCACATGGTCAGTCGGAACATTGGAAGTCGGTGGTTTTGCGAACATCACCATCACCGTCAAAGTTGACCAAGCGGGAACGTTTGACAACATTGCACAGGTGAGCGCAGCCAACCAACCCGACAAAGACTCAACGCCAGCCAACAACGACCCAGAAGAAGACGACCAAGACAATGCCCTTGTCAGTGGTGTAGCGATTGATTTGGAATTGACCAAAGACGCATCACCCGAAAACTTAGGTATTGGCAGTATCTTCCAATACCACATCACCGTTACCAACAACAGCGAATTTGACGCAACAGGCGTTGAAGTGACCGACAACTTGCCAACTGGTGTATCTTATATGAACCAAGAAGCAGACGCAGGTACTTACGACCAAGTTTCAGGTATTTGGACGATTGGAGATTTGGCAGCAGGCGAAAGTGTGACTTTGGACATACAAGCCAAGTTGAGCAAAGATGGACAAGTGACCAACGTAGCGCAAGTGAGTGCCGCCGACCAGCCAGATGTGGATTCTACTCCCGATAACGACAATCCGTATGAAGACGACCAAGACGAAATCACCATTGGTAGTTTTGCAGCTGATTTGTCCTTGAACAAAACGGTCAATAACCCGAATGTGAATGTCGGTCAAAACGTGATTTTCAACATTACAGTTGAAAACAATGGTTCTGCAATTGCCACAGGCGTTGAAGTCACCGACCAATTGCCAGCAGGATTGCAGTTTGTGAGTGCAGATGTGAGCGCAGGTACTTTTGACGAAACAACAGGTATCTGGACAATCGGACAATTGCACGTAGGCGAAGAAGAAACACTTCAAATCACAGCAACGGTACTGCAAGGCGGCAGCGTGACCAACTCAGCAGAGGTAACAGCAAGCGACCAAGCCGACCCAGATTCTACGCCTGACAACAATGTGCCAGCAGAAGACGACCAAGACGATGCAACGGTTTATGGCAACGAGATTGACCTCGCATTGGTGAAATACACTGAAGCAAGCACTGTCTATGTAGGCGATCAATTCACTTACTTGATTGAAGTAACCAACGAAGGTCAGTTCCCTGCAACAGGTGTTCAAGTTTTTGACAACTTGCCTTCAGAAGTGGTTTATGTTAGCAGTCAATCCGATGCAGGAACATACAGCCCAGTGACAGGAATTTGGAACATTGGCAATATGCCGATTGGTCAAACAGCCATGTTGGCGATTCAGGTGGAATTGGTGAAAGGTGGATTGGTTATCAACGAAGCGCAGGTAATTTCCAGCGACCAACCTGACTCCGATTCAAGTCCGAACAATAGCGACCCAGAGGAAGATGATCAAGACAATGCCATTATTGAAGGAATTGAAGTGGATTTGGAATTGACCAAAAACGCTTCTCCAACACAGGTGAACTTGGGCGAAAATGTGACTTACACATTGCAACTCTTCAACAACAGCGAATATGCTGCAACGGAAGTAGAAGTAACAGACTTGTTGCCTCAAGGTTTGACCTTTGTAGGAGCAACTGCAAGTCAGGGAACATACAACAGCACAACAGGTATTTGGACAGTAGGCAAAATATTAAAAGGTCAGACTTTGACACTTGATATTGTCGTAACAGTAGATACACAAGGCGAAATCGTGAACGTAGCGCAAGTCAGCCACGTACATGAGCCAGATGCGGATTCTACTCCAAACAACAATGTGCCTACTGAAGACGATCAAGACGAAGTGACCGTAGGCGGCATTGCAGCCGACTTGGAATTGAACAAAACTGCCAGTCCGCTAATCGTCAATGCCAATGGTCAAGTCACCTTTACCATAGAAGTAGAAAACAATGGTAGCAGCCCCGCGACAGGAGTCGAAGTAACCGACTTATTGCCAGCAGGTTTGACCTTCATCAGCGCAGACGCAACGAAAGGCGACTACAATGCCGAAACAGGACTTTGGACATTAGGCGGCTTGATTGTCGGTGAATCCGAAGTATTGACCATCATCGCAACCGTGAACGGTACAGGCAGCGTGACCAACGTGGCGGAAATTACGGCAAGTGACCAACCTGACCCAGATTCCACGCCAGGCAATGGCGAAGACGGCGAGGACGACCAAGACGAAGTGACCGTTATAGCAAGTCAAGTCGATTTGACATTGACCAAAGTAGCTGAAACCGAGAATGCATTGGTGGGTGAAACAACTTCTTTCTTCGTCACCTTGAAAAACGAAGGCGAATATGCTGCAACAGGTGTCACTGTTTTGGATGCACTTCCAGCAGGTTTGACTTACAGCAGTTTCACTTCAACCAAAGGCACATACAACCCTAACACTGGTATTTGGACAGTTGGCACAGTTCAACCAGACGAGGAATTCATGTTGCGAATTTGGGTGAACGTGACCGAGCCAGGAACGATTACCAATACCGCAGAAGTACATACGGCAGACCAACCAGATGTAGATTCTACACCAGCCAACAACGTTGAAGGAGAAGACGACCAAGCAAGTGCAACCATTAGCACGATTAGCGATATTGACCTTCAATTGGAGAAAACGGCAAATGTGGAGTCTGTCAAAGTAGGACAGCAATTCTCTTACACATTGACACTCACAAATGACGGTCCTTCAAAAGCGACCAACATTGAAGTGTCTGACCAGTTGCCGACAACCGTATCTTACATTGGAGCGAATGCTTCAAAAGGTATTTACATTTCTTCAACAGGCGTTTGGGAAATTGCAGAATTGGCAGTGGGCGCAAGTGCCACATTGACCATCAATGTGACCGCATCAGCCGAGGGTTTGGTAGTGAACACTGCACAAGTGAGCGCAGCCGACCAACCCGATTCTGATTCTACTCCAGCCAACAACGACCCATCGGAAGACGATCAAGACGACGCAACGGTCAGCGTATCGGGCAAAGTGATTGACTTGGAGGTAATCAAAACCGCAAATGTAGAAACGGCTACGATTGGCGACCAAATTACCTACACCATCACTTTGACCAACAAAGGCCCCGACCCTGCAACAGGTGTTCAAGTATTCGACCAATTGCCAGGCGGCGTTCAATACGAAAGCAGCTCGGCACAAGCAGGTACTTACTCTCCAGGTGCAGGTGTTTGGAATGTAGATAAAATGGCAGTCGGTCAAACGATTACCTTAGACATCGTGGTGACAGTCGAACAATTGGGCAACATCACCAACACTGCTCAGGTAAGTGCTGCAAATCAAGACGACACCGATTCTACACCAGCCAACAACGTATTGGCAGAAGACGACCAAGACCAAGTAACCGTAACGGTGACAGGCTTGGGAACAATCGGAGATTTCACATGGTTGGACAACGACGGAAATGGCGTGTTTGGCCCTGGCGACAGCGTATTACCAGGTATCACAGTCACCTTGACCTTCCCTGATGGAAACACTCAAACCCAAACGACCAATGCAGATGGTGAATACTTGTTTACCGACTTGGAAGCAGGAGACTATACCGCTACAGTGGGCAATGGTCCAACAGGAACAAACCTCACTACGGCAGGTGAATTTGACATCACATTGGGCGATGGCGATTCCTTCCTCAATGCAGATTTTGGATTCCAACCTGCTCCACCACTTGGCACGATTGGCGATTTTGTTTGGTTGGATTTGAACGGCAATGGCTTGTTCAGCCCAGGTGAAAGCCCATTGACAGGCATCACATTGACGCTGACCAAACCAGACGGCACGACTGCAACGGCAACCACAAATGGAATTGGTGAATACTTGTTCACCGACTTGCCAGCAGGAGCATATACCGTAACCGTAGGCGATGGCCCAACAGGAACGACCTTGACAACCCCTGAATCTTTCGATATAGACTTAGGCGTTGGACAAAACTACTTGTTGGCAGACTTCGGATTTGAGCCAGCACCAGAAGACGGTACAATCGGAGATTTCGTTTGGTTGGACTTGAATGGCAACGGTATCTATGGACCAGGTGAACCTGCTTTGTCGGGTGTAACCGTTACCTTGACTTATCCTGATGGAACAACTGCAACAACTGTTACGAACAACGATGGCGAATACCTTTTCACAGGCTTGCAAGCAGGTGAATACACGGCAACAGTTGGCGATGGTCCAGAAGGTTCGAGCTTGACTACTCCACAAAGCCTCGATATTAACTTGGGCGCAGGACAAGACTACTTGTTGGCAGACTTCGGATTTGAGCCTTCACCCGAAACAGGAATCATTGGAGATTTCGTTTGGTTGGACTTGAATGGCGACGGATTGCACAGCCCAGGCGAACCAGGTATTCCAGGTGTAGCGATTACCTTGACGCTTCCTGGTGGTTCGGCAACAGTTGGTACAACGACTAACAATGACGGTGAATACCACTTTACAGACTTGGTGCCAGGTGATTATGTGGTGACAGTCGGCAATGGGCCAGTGGGTTCATCTTTGACAACTCCACAAAGCTACAATGTAGGATTGGGCGCAGGGGAAGCCTTCTTAGATGCAGACTTTGGTTTTGCACCTTCACCAGAAGACGGCACGATTGGCGATTTCGTTTGGTTGGATTTGGACGGCAATGGCTTGTTCGGTCCAGGCGAACCAGGTCTTTCAGGTGTAAGTGTTACTTTGACTTATCCTGATGGTTCTACTGCAACGACCCAAACCAACAACGATGGTCAATACCTATTCACTGGCTTAGAAGCAGGTGACTATACTGCAACAGTCGGCAATGGCCCAACAGGTTCTGTATTGACAACTCCTAATCACTTCGACATTGACCTAGGCGTTGGAGAAGACTATTTGACGGCAGACTTCGGATTTGAACCCGATGCAGCTTTGGGTACGATTGGCGATTTCGTTTGGTTGGATATTGACGGCGACGGCAATCAGGATGCGGGCGAGCCTGGCATCAATGGTGTAACTGTTACCTTGAACTTGCCAAACGGTTCTACTGTCACAAAAACCACCAATGCCAACGGACACTATCTGTTCCTCGACTTAGAAGCAGGAGCCTATGTAGTGACAGTCGGCAATGGCCCAACAGGAACAATCTTGACGACTACCGAAAGCTACAATGTAGTATTGAGTACGGGTGAAAACTTCTTGGTTGCAGACTTTGGATTTGAGCCTGCCCCAGAATTGGGTACGATTGGCGATTTCGTTTGGTTGGATTTGAACGGCAACGGATTGCACAGTCCAAATGAGCCAGGGATTTCAGGGGTAACGGTTACATTGACCAGACCTGATGGCACTACTTCAACGACTACCACCAATAATGACGGCGAATATTTGTTCTCTGACTTGCCAAAAGGTGAATATACCGTTGCAGTAGGAGAAGGCCCTGCCAATACAACTTTGACAACTCCCGCTTCCTTCAATGTGAGCTTGGACGAAGGTGAAGACTATTTGACAGCCGATTTCGGATTTGAGCCTCAAAACGGTACAATTGGAGATAGAGTTTGGTCGGATTTGGACGGTGATGGCGTACAAGATGCGGGTGAACCTGGCATCACAGGCGTAACCGTCACTTTGATTCATCCAAATGGGTTCACCGAAACAACTTCAACAGGCACAAACGGCAGCTACTTATTTGAAGACTTGGCAGCAGGTCAATACATCGTGACAGTTGGCAATGGTCCAACAGGAACGACCTTGACAACAACCGATACCTACAATGTGGACTTGAGCAATGGCGAAGACTACGTATTGGCAGACTTTGGATTTGAGCCTGCCCCAGAATTGGGTAGCATTGGAGATTTGGTATGGTCTGACTTAGATGGCGACGGAGTGAGAGATGCGGGTGAACCTGGCATTGCAGGGGTAATCGTTACCCTTACTTATCCAAACGGTTCTAACACAACTACTGTGACCAATGGACTAGGCGACTACCTCTTCAATGACTTACCAGCAGGTAACTACACCGTAACGGTTGGCGCAGGCCCACAAGGTTCTACCATCACTACTCCAACTACTTACAGCGTAGGATTGGATGAAGGTGAAGACTTCTTGACGGCAGACTTCGGATTTGAACCAGCCGCAGAGTTGGGAACAATTGGAGATTTGGTTTGGTCGGACTTGAACGGCAATGGCGTGAGAGATGCGGGTGAGCAGGGCATTGCAGGTGTAGTCGTTATTTTGACCTATCCAAGCAACTTGAGCATCACTGCAACGACTGACAACAACGGTAACTACTTGTTTACCGATTTGCCAGCAGGCGATTATGTGGTGACAGTGACTCAAGGCCCAGAAGGTTCGACTTTGACAACCCCTCAAACCTACAATGTGGGCTTAGATGCTGGTGAAGACTACCTATTGGCAGACTTCGGATTTGAACCAGCCGTAGAACTGGGCAGCATTGGAGATTTGGTTTGGTCTGATTTGGATGGCGACGGTGTGAGAGATGCGGGTGAGCCAGGTATTGCGGGAGTAGTCGTAACGATTACTTACCCTGACGGAACAACCGAAAGTACAACTACAAACGGCTTGGGTGAATACCTCTTTGAAGGTTTGCCAACAGGCAGCTACACCATTGAAGTAGGCGCAGGGCCACAAGGTTCAACTTTGACGACACAAGATAGCTACAATGTGAGCTTGGCAGAAGGTCAAGATTTCTTGGCAGCAGACTTTGGATTTGAGCCAGCCGCAGAGTTGGGCAGCATTGGAGATTTGGTTTGGTTGGACTTGAACGGCAATGGCGTGAGAGATACAGGCGAACCTGGCATTGGCGGAATTGTGGTGACTTTGACCAATGGCGACATTACGCTTACGACTACAACGAGCGGCAATGGAAACTACTTGTTTGGCGACTTGCCTGCAGATAGCTACACCGTAACGGTAGGCAACGGTCCTGGTGGCGCAACATTGACGACCGCAGGTAGCTTCAATGTGAACTTGGTGGAAGGTCAGGACTTCTTGACCGCAGACTTCGGATTTGAACCAGCCGCAGAATTGGGCAGCATTGGCGATACAGTCTTTAGCGACTCTAACGGCAATGGCGTTCAAGACAATGGCGAAGTTGGATTGCCGAACATTGCAGTGACTTTGACCTTGCCAAACGGCTCGACTTTGACGACTTCAACGAACAACAACGGTGAATACATCTTTAGCGACTTGCCAACGGGCAATTACAATGTGGCAGTAGGCAACGGGCCAAATGGTTCAACCATCACAAGTCCATCTGCTTACAATGTCGGATTGGACGAAGGCGAAGACTTCTTAGATGCAGACTTTGGATTTGCACCAGCCTCTGGTTTGGGTAGCATTGGAGATTTCGTTTGGTTGGATGCGGACAAAGATGGCGTACAAGACGAGGGTGAAAACGGCATTGCAGGAATCACCGTAACGCTTGTCTATCCTTCTGGCATCACTGCAACAACGACCACCAACGGCAACGGTTTCTACTTGTTTGACGACCTTCCTGCTGGTACTTACAATGTATTTGTCGGTGCAGGCCCAGCGAACACCAACTTGACAACCGCAGGAAGCTACACCGTTGATTTGGACGAAGAAGAAGACTTCTTGGATGCAGACTTTGGCTTTGCACCAGAAGAACTGTTGGGTGCAATTGGCGATACGGTATTTGAAGATACCAACGGCAATGGCGTTCAAGATGCGGGTGAAGGTGGCATTGCAGGTATCACCATCACTTTGACCTTGTCTGATGGCAGTACGCAGACTGCAAGCACAAATGGTATTGGAAAATATCTATTTGATGAATTGCCAGCAGGTGATTACATTGTTGAAGTAGGCGCAGGACCAGAAGGTTCGACCTTGACGACTTCGGGTAGCTTCAATATCAGCTTGGATGCGGGTGAAGAAGATTTGACGGCAGACTTTGGATTTGAGCCAGCCGCTGAGTTGGGTTCTATTGCAGGAACTGTGTTTGAAGACACGAATGGCAATGGCGTTCAAGACCCAGGTGAGCCTGGTATTGGAGGAGTGATTGTGTTGTTGAGTCCTGATAATGGACCAAACATCATCACCACAACCAACGGAAACGGCGTGTATATTTTCACAGGTTTGCCAGTGGATGGCTACACCGTAAGCGTGACGAATCCGCCAGCAGGTATGAACCCAACGACTTCAACTACGCAAGTGGTGGACTTAGGCCCTGGTGAAAACGTGACCGATGTGGACTTTGGTTTCCAACCTCAATTGGGTAGCATTGGTGACTTTGTGTTCACCGACTTAAACGGCAATGGAATAGCAGATGGTTTGGACTTCGGAATTGACGGTGTGACGGTGACATTGACCTTGCCAAATGGCAGCACATTGACAACGACTACCAACGGTCAAGGATTCTATCTCTTTGAAGACTTGCCAGCAGGTGATTACACCGTGACAGTGGGCGCAGGTCCTGAAAATACGGTCTTATCGACTACTGGTAGCTACAATGTGGATTTGAGCAATGGTGAAGACTTCTTGGATGCAGACTTTGGATTTGCGATTGACGGCGGTGGCGGCGGACAGGAGATTTGTTCTCTTGAATATACGCTTTGTGCAGAGCCCATCAGCCCTGTTGAGGTATGTCCTGAGTTCCCATGTTTGGAAGAAGGTTGGCAATTGCAGTCTGCAAAAACGACCTACAATTGCAGCTTGAATATCATTGATAACTGCTTGCGCTACACTGCCTTGCCTTTGTTTGCAGGCAACGATACGATTCGCATTATTGCTTGTGATGCTTTCCAATGTGATACGGCTTATGTCTATATCACAGTGACTGAAAACTGCGCTCAATCGGTCAACAACGCGCCTATTGCAGAAGACGACTTGACAATGACCGAGGAAGATACAACGGTGAAAATTCCTGTATTGAACAATGATAGCGACCCTGACGGTGACCCAATTTCTGTGACTTCGTTTACCGAGCCTTCAAACGGTACGGTGGTCTTATCGGGTGGAGTTTTCATCTACACGCCAGATCCTGACTTTGTGGGCGTTGATTCGTTTACCTATCAGATTTGCGACCCAGAAGGTTTGTGTGACTATGCAACGGTGACAATTGAAGTGCGTCCTGGCGAATGTAGCAATGAGTTGTTCTTCTGTACTGAACCTTTGACTCCGCTTCAAATTTGCCCTGAGTTCTGCGACCTTCAAGGTAGCGATGATGTGGTGATTACCAACGCTCACACGACTTACAACTGTAGCCTTCAATTGGGCGACGATGGCAAGTGCTTGCAATACACGGCTCTACCATTGTTTGCAGGTATGGAAACGGTGACGATTGTGGGTTGCAATGGCGATGGTATCTGTGATACGGTAATGGTGAAGATTCAAGTGACGGGTTGTGGTGATGGCGACGGCGGTACCGTAGAGATTGGTGACAATGCGGGTGATACAACGGTTACGCCTGTGGGTGTGCCAAACGTAGAAACGGATACTCCTATGGACGGAGGCGATGATGGTACTGGCGGTGACGAGGACAGTGGTAGCGGTAAAACTGCTCACCCAAGCAAGGAAATGATTGGTTTGGATGAAACAAAACTGATCATCAACAGCTTGATTCCTGTTCCTGCGATTGACTTTATCAACGTGACCTTTACTTCACAAGATGGTGATGCCATGATTTCTATCTTTGACTTGACTGGTAAATTGCTCGACCAAATTCCTTACCGTACTGAGAACGGTATGAACATGAAACGTATCGACATCACGGCTTATCCTACGGGTGTGTATGTGATTACGATTGAGGTGAATGGTCAGGTGAATAGTAGTAAGTTTTTGAAGAAGGGGAATTAAGTGATTGGTGGACTGGTGACTTGTGATTGGTTACTGGTCTGATATGATTTGATTTTTTTGGAATCGGCAATTGGCTTCTGGGAGGGAGTTGGTTGCCGATTTTTTTTGTTTGTAGGAGAGAAACTTTGACGACGGTTGAAAACCTCGTCAACAGTTGAATGATTATCGCTTAACCGTTGTCAAAGTCTGCGACTGTTGACAAGGTTTTGCTTGTGAGTGAAATTTTATTTGGTATTTTGAATATATAAAAACGTTTGTTATTTTTAGCCCATGAATCCGATGAATTATACTAATTTACATTTTCAGAGTACAGAAGAACAAGATGATTTTCTTCAAAATTTGTCTGTAAAGGAACTCAAAAACCTTAGCAAACAAAGTAAATATTTGTTTAAAAACGAGGGCGTAGAAGTAGGTAATGAAAGCTTGGGGAATGAGTTGATGGATGATTCATTGATGAATATGTCTTTGTCTCAACTTCGACATCTACGAAAAAATGCTGCTACTTCAAAGGAAGATAAACACTTGATTGCTGTAAAATCTAAAACTACGGGTTTATCAAAGGCAGTTATTCAACAAATTGAAAGCAATAAAGGCTTGGCGAGTTTGAATGATATTATGACCTATTGCCAAAAACTGAATATTTCTTACAAGGAGTTTTTGCCAGAGTTGTTTGAGAGTGGTTATTAGACCTTGCGTTTTTTTGAATATGAAACGTATTGACATTAGGCCTTATCCTACGGGTGTGTATGTGATTACGATTGAGGTGAATGGTCAGACGATTAGTAGTAAGTTTTTGAAGAAGGGGAATTAAGTTGGATATTGGATAATTGATATTCGATTTTATTGAAGAATCGGCAATCTGCGGGAGTGGGTTGCCGATTTTTTTTTGAACTTAAGCCGCTTCTAATGTCGCCAAGTTTTTCAAACGTTAGCGAATTATCGCTAGGGGAGTGGAAAACTTGCCAACACCTGAAAGGTTTGGCAACGTTTGGAACGGGTAGGTGAAGAGCGATTTTCTTGTATTTCGCTCAACTGTTGCCAAAATTGGAAATTGTCCACGATTGTATCTGGATGTTCCATTGGCAAAGATTCATCAACATTTGAGTTGAATGTGAATGGGGGGGAACTATTTCCTTCTCTAAATTAGTTGCTATATTTGACAAACTTTCCTCACACGCTAAACACTTCTCATGGAAGAACCCATTATACAAGCCATCGTTGATTTATTTGTACCGTTATTGATGAAATTGGGATTCAGTGAATCGGTCAGCAGATTGTTTTCTGTGTTGCTCACAGTTGCATTGTTGTTTGTGCTATATTATTTGTGCAAATACTTGTACAACCGATGGAAGAACCAACAAACTGCCAATGATTTAGCTCCTTTTTGGGAGTATCCCGATATTCAAAAAGCACGTCAATACTTCATTCCTACCCAACTGCAAAATATTGCTCCAAATCGGGAGGAGGAAGAGCCAGGGGATAGCAAACCTTATGTAGCGAAAGAAAAAATGATTCCGTTTTTTCTCCACAAAGTATTCAATGACAAAGAAAAAAGTAGGAAATACCACTTGGTTTTGGCGGGTTCGGGAATGGGTAAAACAACGTTTATGTTGAACCTCTATGTTCGCTATCATTCTTTTTGGAGTTGGCATCCAAAGAAATTCAAAATACGCTTGTTCCCGTTTAGGGACAAGCGTATCTTGGAGGAAATAAAGACGATTGGCAAAGAAGATGCATTGAACACGATATTGCTTTTAGATGCTTTTGACGAAGATGTTCATTTGCTGCAATTGCACAACAATACTGAACTAACGGAAAGTGAGCGTTTTCGCAAGCGATTAGATGAAGTGATGGAAGCGGTGCAGGATTTTAGAAGGGTCATTATTACAAGTCGAACCCAATATTTTCCCGAAATTGAAGACAAACACTATGAGCTAAAAATCCCTCGACACGATGGCGGAGGCTACCACAAACTTGGTATTCTGTATATTTCTCCCTTCGACCAAAAAGAGGTAAAACAGTACCTGCGAAAGAAATACGGGATTGTCCGCTTTTGGAATTGGAAACAAAAGCGCAAAGCCCTACAAATCATCACCCTACAAATCATCAACCGTTCTCCAAATTTGATGGTGCGCCCGATGTTGTTGAGTTATATTGACTTGTTGGTTACAAGCAAAAAAGAATTCCACAATACCTATGAGATTTATGAAACTTTGGTCGAAAAATGGTTGGACAGAGAAACTATTCGACAGCCCGAAGCCAAACAAAATCAATTCAAAAAAGACCTGCTGCAATTTTCTCGTTTGGTCGCATTGGAACTCTACTACAAAGGCAGTACAAGTTTGGACAGACAAGCGGCAATCGACATCGCTCCCAAACACCAACTCCAACTCAAAAACTACGAAATGACAGGCAAATCCCTGCTGACCCGTGATGGAAACGGCAACTGGAAATTCGCCCACAAATCCATCTTGGAGTATTTCATTGCCAAAGAAGCATTGGAGAATGAGGCATTTGTAGGGACAATAGACTGGACGGGTTGGGATATGGCAGAAAAGTTTTTTAATGAAGTATTTTTTGGGAAATTGGGTTTAGAAATGGTTTTTGTAGAAGGAGGTAGTTTCGATATGGGAAGCAATAAAATGGATAGAGAAAAACCCATTCACAAGGTGACCGTTCCGAGTTTTTCTATGGCCCAATATCCCGTGACCCAAAAACAATGGACAGCGGTTATGGGTGATAATCCAAGTCACTTCAAAGGGGAAAATTTGCCAGTAGAGAATGTATCTTGGGAAGATGCCCAAAAATTCATCGAAAAACTGAATCAAAAAACGGGCAAAAAATTTAGATTGCCTACGGAGGCTGAATGGGAATTTGCTGCAAGAGGAGGGAACAAAAGCAAGGGTTATGAATATGCAGGAAGCAATAAATTGGAAGAAGTTGGATGGTTTGACAAGAATTCTAAGCAACAAACCCAAGAAGTGGGTTTGTTGAAGCCTAACGAACTGGACATTTACGATATGAGTGGAAACGTATGGGAGTGGTGTGAAGATGATTATCACGAAAATTATGACAATGCCCCCGACGATGGAAGTGCTTGGATTGATGAATCGAGGAACTCGTCTCGCGTTTTGCGGGGCGGTGGCTGGAGCTTCAATTCGGTGTATTGTCGTGTTGCCTATCGGGACCGCAACTCCCCGTACAGCAGGTACAGCAGCTTCGGCTTCCGCCTTGCCTATAGTTTATAGCGGCTCATCCATCCTACTTTTGAGCAAAAGAAAGGAAAGGACGGAATGAGTAGGCTTTGCAAGCAAGACGCTAAGCGGTAGCAGCGTCGGCGGCAAAGACAACGAAATGGAGTTAGGGGGTTTGGGGGCGCTGCCCCCAACGAATTTTAATAGGAACAGCTTGTGTGGTTTTTGGTGTGTGGGGTATGGGAACAGGAATTTGGGGTTTCGGAGGAATTTTTTCTTGTGTTTGTGTAGAGCAAGACTTTGGCAACAGCTTTCAGCTTTGCCAACAGTTGAAGCGGAGGAGGAAAATGGAAATTCACTTCGTTTCGCTCAACTGTTGCCAAAATTGGAAATTGTCCACGATTGTATCGGGATGTTCCCATTTTGCTTACTTATTAGGCAACAATGACCTCCTCACAAATCTGCTTCAAAGCGTCATTCATTTTCTCAAAACCCTGTTGGGTTTTTTCACCAATCATGTTCAAAATCAAGCCACTCAAAATGCCTCGAAAATTTTCACCATGCACAAAGCGGGTTTGGTTGTCGGATATAGACTCCAATAGAAAGTAGTGTTCACCATCGAACAAACCTTTGAAAAACAAACTACCTTCCCATCGAAAAGCCTTCTCCGTTTCAACTTCCAAAACTACTGGACGAAAGACCTGCGGTTTTTGTTCCTCCAAAAAAAAGCTGTTTTCGAGTTGGCTACCTACTTCGGCTTTTCCTGTGATATGCACAAAAGGATTCCATTGAGGGTATTTGTTGAAGTCCATTAGGTGTTTCCAAATGCTTGAAGGAGTAGCGTTGATGACGATTTCTGTGCGAATATTTTTCATGTTGAAAATGTGTTGTAGTATTGTTAAAATGATAGTGCAAAGATACAGGTAAACCGCCCTTGAAGGATTAGCATTAGATGCCGAAGGATAGACATTTCGTGTCAAATGCTTATTTTTGAAGCCAATCAAATCCTTATTCGATATGACATTCAGAGCCAGATTTATCGCCCACATCATTCAGTTTGCGGCCAAACAAGGAGCTGACCAAAGAATTTTACTTGATTTAGTGGGTAGGGGAATGTATGAATTGAACAATGATGAGTTGATGTTTGAGGCGGGAATATACAATGCGGTGATAGAAAAAGCATTGCAGCTCACGGCTGACGCTTGTTTGGGTTTGCATTTGGGAGAGTATTTGTCGCTTTCTGCGGCGGGTTTGATTGTGCAAATTGTACAGAGTAGCCGAACGGTTGAGGAGGCATTGAAGTACATGGTGGAGTTTGCGAATTTGGGTTGTCAGGCGATGCCTTTTCAGTTGAAGGAAAAGCAGGACGAATGGGAATTGTCTTTGCATCCCAATCCAATCTGGGCAGCGCAATCACCACAGGCTGTGCGGCATACGATGGATGGTACGGTAGCGTTTACCCTCCGAGAATTTCACACCCTCACCCGTCAACAATATTACCCCAACCGCATCCATTTTGCTTATTCCCGACCTTCACAAATGGAAGAGTACGAGCGACTTTTCAAATGTCCTATTTACTTCAATCAGCCTTTTACTGCCTTTTATTTGGACAAAAAACACATTGCCGAGCCAGTTATCACAAGTGACTATTATTTGCTGCAGATTTTGGTGCAATATGCCGAACAGAAGCTAATGAGTCTGCAAACTGAAGGAAAATTTTCGACAATAGTGCGCCAGTCCATCGTCAATTTGTTGAAGCCACAATTCCCTACCATAGAACAAGTTGCCTCAAATTTGAACATCAGCGTGCGAACCCTTCAAAGGCGGCTTAAAGAAGAAGACTTGACCTACAAAAATGTATTGGACAATTTGAAGCGGCAGTTTGCAGTAGAGTATTTGAAGAACAAAGCCCTGAGTGTGAAAGAGGTTGCCTATTTATTGGACTATGCGGATGCAAGTTCTTTTATTCGGTCTTTCAAGCGTTGGACGGAGAAAAGTCCAGAGGCGTATCGGCAGGTACTTTAGTACTTCAATTCCGAAAAAAAGCCGCTCAATTCAGGCAACCAAGTTCTCAATGTATCCAACAGTTTTTTGAAGGCAGAATGTTTGTTTACATCGTTTTGATATTGCTCTGCATAAACCTGCAAAACTTGGATAAAATCTTTTCGCTGAATATAAGCCTCTTTGAAGCGGGCGACTTCAATGTATAAAGGGATAATCGGCAAGTAGTTGGCATTGTTTCGATAAGACTTATCACGTTCCTGCAATCGGTATTTTTGAGCAGTCTTCAATAGTTTCTCATATTGTTTTTGGTGGAGAAATGCCTCCAAATAAACCGAAAAGAACAAATGCCATCGGTACTGCAAAACCTCTTTGTAGTGTGCCTTCAAAAAAATATTGCCATAATTTTCCGCATTGCTGTACATTCCATTTTTATTCAAAGCCTCCATAAAAAAAGCCACAAAACTGACCCGATTGTGAAAGTTTTTGGTTTTTTGGGCTGCAGGAGAGGCTGTTCGCATCAGCTGCAATGCTTCCTGATTGCGATCCAAACGCAGCAATACCGCACAGAGATTGTTGGCATAGAGCAGGTAATCGTGGTTTTGGGTTCGCACAGAAAGGTAGCCAAAATACACTGCCTTGTCGTATTCTCGAAAGTGTGAATGAAGCATCAAGCGATTGTTGTAGTAATTGAGCAGCAGTCTTTTGGAGTAGTGAATTCCCTGCGAGAATTTTTCGTCAAGGTGGTCAAATTTTTCACGGAGTAGGTCGTATTTTCGGTAGTTGTAGCTGATAAATGTGAGCCGTACCAAAGCGAGGTAGCGAATTTTTCCCTCCAATTCTTCGTTGTAAAATACATCGGTCAACCATGCCTCCCATTGGCTCGATTCGGCAGTTTTGCCCGAATACTGCTCTACAATATCCAAAGTCGCATCGTGCAGTTTTTCGTGAATCTCCTTGTTCTGCAAGTATATATCTCGATGTTTCTTCAAAAAATCATTCGCCAACTGATGGTCTGCATAGCGTAGGCGAATCAGCAAAAAGTGTCGGTAATGTTCGACCAACTCATAAAACTTGGTGAAAAAGAAAGCCGCATGTTGGTAGTTTTTGATGGACTTCAACAAAGCTCTTTCTTCCTCCATCTGTATGGTGTCAATCATAATTTTCTGCTCCATGTCGAGCATCCAATTGAATTGCTGGTCGACATCAATTGCATCCAATTGTGCTTTTATCCAATTTTGGAGGTGATTGTATTTGCGCTTGTCTATTGCCGCATTGTAGGGCGTAAACTGTTCGATGTGATAGGCATTGTAATCCACCTGCTTCAATATATCCAACCTTTGAGAGTCGTTAAACTGCTGAATGGACAAGAGGTATTTTGTTTCGTGTGGAAGAAGTGTATTCGCAAAGTTGGTGAACTTCTGTAATGGTTTTCTCATGCCTAATCAATTTTTTTTCTTAGGAATGAAGAAAATATATTTATGTAGTAGGAATTTCTTAAAATTCCTCTATTGCCAAGCTTCTCAACTTTCCTCCCCCTAAATCTCACTCCAAAGAAGGACTTATCATTTAAGGAGGGCAGGAGGAGGACTAAGTAAGTGTAAGGATTAAATATCATTTTTTATCATAGTATATTTACAAAACCAATCCGCCATCTACATTCAAAACTGCTCCTGTGATAAAAGCAGCTTCGTCAGACGCAAGGAAAAGGTAGGCATTAGCGATGTCTTCCGCTTCTCCCAATCTTCCAAGCGGTGTTTTCCCTTTCAATTCATCAATGATTTTTTCGGGAACGGTTTCCACCATTTCGGTATTTACAAATCCAGGAGCGACGGTATTGACGGTGATTCCTTTTCTGCCAAATTCTCTCGCCCAAACCTTGGTCATACCGATTACACCAGCCTTTGAAGCCACGTAGTTGGTCTGTCCAAAATTGCCATAATGTGCTACTACCGAAGCCGCATTGAGAATTCGCCCAGAACCTTGTTCTGCAAGATAAGGATAAATAGCTTTGGTGCAATTAAATACACCTGTTAGATTGACATCAATTACTTGTTGCCATTGAAGCGAGGACATATTCTTCAAGGAAGTATCTCGTGTGATTCCTGCATTGTTCACCAAAATATCAATTCTCCCAAAGTCTTCAAAAACAGCTTGAGCCGCCTGATGTACTTGCTCCAAATCAACGGTATTGACTCGGTAAAACCGTACTTCTCGCCCTTCACCCGCCAAATATTCTGCCACCATTTGCCCTTTTTCTTGGTTGATGTCCCATATCGCAACGGATGCACCTTCGTTCAAAAATTTTTCGGTTGTTGCCTTGCCAATGCCTTGTGCGCCACCTGTTATGATGGCGACTTTGTTTTGTAATCTTTTCATTTTTTAGTATAACAGTTTGAATGTGAATAGTTGTTGTGATAACGGCACAAATGATGTGTCGAATGAATTGTAAAAATACATTTTGACAAAAGGTAAATCAAATGGAATATGGGATAAAGGTGTCGGACTTTGGAGGGTTTTGTGGTTTTGGTTGGAATAATTATTTGGTAATGACTTGTTTATTTGAAAAAGTAAGTGGGTGGACTAATGGAAAGCTTAAATATTTTGGTTCTTTGACAAAATCTGTGATTTGAGACTTCGGAAGTTTGCTGCTCACAAAATCAAAAAACTATTTCGCTAAAAATTAACCTCTCATAAAATGAAACTTCCGAAGTCTTTATTGCTTCCACAAAAATTGTCACAGAACCAAAAAGAAAAAGAGGCTAAATAGCTTGAAACTTGATTCCGCTTCGCTCCATCTTCAAACAGCAATCTGTTCTTAACTCCTCTTTTCCCTTTTTTTACTACAATCAAGAAGGGTCAAATCCCTCTTTCATGCTCCAAGAACTTGTCAAAAACTTAAAGGCACAGATAGAATTAATTTATGGGCTATGAATGAGGAGCAACCAAATAAATCCAAAAAATTGCAGTCTAAAAAACAAACTCGGTCAAGGTAAACAGATTGTTTTATAAATTAATTTTTAAAAGGCTAAAAAACAAAATTTACTTCAATAGTCAAATTGACTTTTTGCACAAAATGTAGTTATTTTACTTCAAAAGTCAAGTAGCAAAATTTTTCAAATTGGAGGGAATTGCAGTGCTTTTGAGTGGATTGTAAGCAAAGTTTTAGCCTACATTTGTAAGCAAAACCCGCTGAAATGAAAAACGTTTTCATAGTGTTGTTGAGTTTGTGCTTCAACAGTAATTTATTCGCTCAAACCGAAAATCAAAAGTCAATGCAAGATTGGGAATACCCTTATGAAGTGCATCATATTGAGCTTTTAGATAGCACCAAAATCGCTTATATAGACGAAGGAAAAGGTAAATGTACTTTGTTGTTTTTGCATGGATTGGGCAGCTATCTCAAGGCTTGGACAAAGAACATAGAGGTATTGAAGGAAGACTATCGTTGTATTGCAGTGGATTTGCCAGGTTATGGAAAGTCGAGCAAGAAAAATGAGGTGTCGGATATGACCTTTTTTGCAGAAACGGTGCGCTCTTTTATGGACGAATTGAAGCTCAAAAAGGTGATTTTGGTAGGACATTCTATGGGAGGTCAAACTGCAATGCACACCGTTTTGAAGAGTGACCAAAATATTAAAAAATTGATACTCATTGCGCCAGCGGGTTTTGAGACTTTCACCGAAACAGAAAGCACTTGGCTGCAAAGCGTTTATACTGCCGAACTTATCAAAGCAACGACCGAAGAGCAAATTGCGAAAAACTTTGAAATCAATTTTTTTCAAATGCCCGACGATGCTCGGTTTATGATTGAAGACCGATTGTATATGCGTCAGACAGCGGAGTATGATGACTATTGTGAGATGGTGCCGAAGTGTGTGAAGGGAATGTTGGACGAGCCTGTTTTTGAGCGTTTGGCAGAAATCAATATTCCAACTTTAGTAATCTATGGGGAGAACGATTACCTCATCCCTAACAAATACCTACATCCAACACTCACGCCTATTGAAGTCGCCAAAAGTGGAGATGAACGAATTGCAAAAAGCACATTGAAGATGATTCCGAATGCAGGACATTTCGTACAGTGGGAACAATCAGAGGAGGTCAATAACGTTATTTTGAATTTTTTGAAGTAGTGCCAAAAGGATTTAGTCTATGTTAGAGATGGTTTTTAATAAAATAATCATTAACAGGGTTTTATTGAAGTTTTTGCACTTTATTTATAGATAAGTCCACCCCTTATTTTTCATTTTGTCTGTTCAGAGTTCAATGCTTTTCATTTAAATTCGTTCCGTTGAATTAGCCGCCAATTTGATACAAACAGCCTTTTAACAAACAAATCAATTTAATTGATTAATACATAATTGTATAACCTTTCTTTAAAACATCATGTATTTATGAAACAACTACTTACTCTAATAATTACTGGTTTATGGTGTGCCGTTGTGGTCGCACAAACAGGCAAATTAACTGGTACGGTAAACAGTCAAGACGGAGAAACTTTGATTGGCGCAAACCTTGTCATCAAAGGAACAACTACGGGGACAGTGAGCGATGAAAATGGTGCATATTCGCTTTCGGTGGAAGCTGGCAAACATACGCTTGTGGTTAGTTATATTGGTTTTAGTGCCATCGAAAAAGCGGTGACAGTAACCGCAGGGAGTACGACTACTATGGACTTTACGCTATCAAAAGGCACAGAGTTGGATGCAGTGGTCATCTCTGGTTCTCGAAAACCTGAAAAACTAACCGAAAGTCCCGCAACTATTGAAACCGTTTTTGCGAGAGAAATTGAAGAATATGCAGGAAACCCTGGTGAATTAATTGCCCGACAAAAAGGGATAGATTATTTCCGTGCGGGAATTGCGACTCCCGCCTTCAATATTCGAGGCTTCAATTCCAATTTCAACGCCAAAAACCTGCAAGTAACCGATGGACGTTTTTCGACATTGGTAGCTACGGGATTGCCATTCGGTCCTCTTTCTACGACTGTCAAAGAAGACATTGAGCAGATTGAAGTCATCTTGGGACCCAACTCGACTTTGTACGGGCCTAATGCCCACAATGGATTGCTGAATACAATCACCAAAGATCCTCGAACTTCGGCAGGCACAACGGTTGTGTTGAATCCTGGCGTGAGTGGCGATGGCAATTCGTTTTTTTCTGCTCGTTTACGTCATGCACAAGTGGTAAGCGATAAATTTGCCTTCAAAGTGGTGGGTGAATATACTTCTGCTACCGAGTTTGAGTTTTCTGATTCGGTTTACATTGACCGAGTAGGAGCGATGAACGATATGGGAAATGCCATTCCCGATGGCATCAAAGAGGGCTACAATGAATTGGAACTTGATGAAGATGTGAACTTCCTTCGAGCCGAAGCAGGACTTTATTTTACCCCTTCCAATAATTTGGACATTGCCTTCAATACAGGCTACAGCAACAGCACCTACCTTTCGCCTACCAATGTTGGTCGCAACCAAATCAAGGATTGGATGATCAACTATTACCAACTCAAATTTTCTGGTAAAAACTGGTTTGCACAAGCCTACTACACCATCAGTAAAACTGACAGCACCTATGCGATTGACCAGCGCACCAAAAACTACTATGCATTGTTGGATGCAGGATTTTCGGATGCCGTAGCGAGAGGAGAAGGTTCGTATGGAAATGGTGCATTGTTTCAGGATGATTCTCGTCGATGGAATGCTGAGGTACAATACAACAATACTTTCGGTAAATTGTCTTTGGTGACAGGACTGCAATACCAACTCGACAAAGCGAACAGCTTGGGAAGTTACTTGTTGGATGGTAGCGAATACATAGATGTGAGTCAATTTGGAGGTTATGTCCACCTAAATTATGAAATTGACAAACGCTGGAGAGTGATTGCCGCAGCAAGAGCAGACAACCATGAAATCTATGACTTCAACTTTATCCCCAAATTTGGATTGTTGAACGTTGGAGAAAAAGGAACTTGGCGATTGACCTACGGAAAAGGAATTGCTTCCCCTACGATTTTGAATATGTTTGGAGACTTGTTTGCAGGGCTTATTTTGGGCAATGCAGAAGGTTTTACGCTAATAGATGGCTCTAAAGTAGAAAAACAAAAGGTAGAAAAAATCCAGTCGCTTGAGTTGGGATATCGTGGCAGTATGGCAGATAGTAAATTGTTCATAGATGTCAATGCTTACTATAATGTGTCCGAAGATTTTCTAAGTCCAGCTACGGTTATTGGTGTAGCTACGCATCGGGGAGATACACCAATTGAAGAAGTACAGTCAGGTTTTGCAGCTTGGAATGGTTTGGTATTGTCCTACGTCAATTTCGGAAAGGTCAATACCTATGGTTTTGACTTGGGTGCAACGTACTATTTCACCCCTCAATTGAGTGGTACATTCAACTACTCTTTCTTCGACTATTCGGTAGATGAAAATGACCTCGACAACGACTTCAACAAAGATGGTGTGGTGAATTTTTTGGATATTCTTGTCAATGCACCTACACACAAAGCAGGTGCAGGTTTGAATTACAGCAGTGACAAATGGTTTGGAGGCGTGTTTGCACGTTGGGTACAAGCCTACGATTACTTCTCCAGCTTCCAAATTGCATCACAAAGTCATCCCGAATTGGTCTATCGAGGTGTGCCTATCATAGAAGACGCTCGCAGTGGAGATACTTACAATTATGGGCCACTTGGAGGATTCACCACCGTAGATTTGAGTTTAGGATACCACATTAACGACCGTTTTACGGTCTCGGCAGCCGCCAGCAATTTGTTCAATCAAGAACTAAGAGAGTTTACAGCATCTGCTCCCACAAGAGGTTTATACACCTTAGAATTGAAGATGAAGTTACCTGCAATAAGTTCTGCTAAGTAATGTTTAAAAAATAACTTTCCGATTTGGACTTTTGAAGTTTTTCTTTGAAAAGTATTGATTTTCTTTACAATAGAAAATTTTTAAAGCAAAACTTCAAAAGTCTTTAATTCAAATGAGGAACTTATTTTTTAGCATGAAATTTACCTTCAATTTATGATACTGGCTTGGATACTCTTTTCAATTTACCTTATTGGCACAGCCTACCTCGGATGGCTTGGACACAAAAAAACAGATGGATTCAGTAGTTTCGCCATCGGTAAAGGCGACTTATCTCCGCTGCAAGTCGGGGTGACTTTAGCTGCTGCAACGGCTTCGGCGGCTACTTTTATTATCAATCCAGGCTTTGTGTATGTAGATGGATTGGCGGCATTTATGCACTTGGGTATCAGCGTTTATTTGGGTTTTGTGACCATGTTGGTCATTTTATCCTTTCGGTTTCGGAGCATGGGAGAAGAAATGAAAGCCCTCACGATTCCTGATTGGATAGGAAAGCGGTACAAGTCTCCAAATTTTTCGCTGTATTTCGCTTTTATCAATCTGCTGTCCTTTGCCTTTATCGTGTTGTTGGTAGGTGGGATTTCTATTGTGATGCAAAACTTGCTGGATGTGTCCAATATGATGGCATTGCTAATCACACTGGTATTTGTGACTGGATATGTCTTATTTGGAGGTACTTATGCCCATGTTTTTACCAATATGTTTCAGGGCTTCTTGATGATATTGATTACGCTAATTGTTTTGTGGTCGGGCATACAATTGATGCTTCAATCCGATGGATTTTGGACAGATTTGTATGTCTCTTCCCCAAACTTATTGAAGTGGGTAAACCCTGATAGCAAGCTCTTCAACGATTACTTTTCTACTTACATTGCAGGTTTTTGTATCGGAGGCGCATTGGTTTGTCAGCCACATATTTTGACCAAAGCCTTGTATGTCAAAACAGACCGAGCCGTTCGGAATTACATTCTCGTATTCAGTGCTGTGTTTTTCCTTTTCATACTCTTGTTATTGGCTGGATTTTGGGCGCACAGCATTGTGCCTTTGGAGCAATTGAGAGATGCTGAGACAGGACTTTTTCGGCAAGATTTGGTGATGACAATGTACCTCAAAAATGCTTTTCCCGAATGGCTGTTTACCATAGTGAGCGTGGTGCTTTTGGCGGCTGCGATGTCGACTTTGGATGGACTTTTGGTCGGCATTTCTACGATTACCGCCAATGATTTGGTTTTGAACCTCATCGAAAAATATGGAAAAAGTACGCTTTCTGAAAATGCAAAAATGCAATTAGCCTTCAAATCGAGCCATATTGTGTTGATAGTCATTGCAGTGCTTGTTTTTTTCGTCACACTGAATCCTCCAAAACTGCTCGGCATTTTTGGTCAAGTAGGCGTGTATGGTTTGGTTTTGGCAGCCGTGCCGCCTTTGTTGGCGGGAGTGTTGTTCCAAAAAGTGAGCATACAATTGGTTTGGAGTATGTCAATATTGGCTTTGAGTATTCATTTCAGCTTATATGTTTGGGGTGCAGCCTTATTTCCCAACAGTACACTGGCTTTTGGCAATCCTGGAGTGACAGCTGCTATTGCCTTGATTTGCAGTGTCCTTCCAACTTTGGGGATTTGTTATTTGAAGCGATAGCTCGTTCAAGTGTACACACTTGAAGGTAATAAAGAAGTGTGGACACTCTAAAAAAGGGCTTTACTCACGCCTAATTGGTTTAAAGAATAAACGGGTATTTTCAAAGCATAGTAGCAGTTCTAAGATTCGTGAAATTAAGCCACAAGATTCCCTCGGAATGACAAAAGGAAGAGTGTGTCATATTGGAAATATCCTGTGGTTAAATTTTTAGAAATTAGGTTTATGGATAGAGATTTCAAAAAGAAGTCAAACCTAAATTACCCAGTTAGTTTTTTTTTTTAGTGAGACTTGAACAGGCATAGCTTCAATATTCTCTTCTTCAATAATTTTTAAACATAACTTTATTCAATTTCAATGCAAAACGCAATCATTCTCTCTTGTGGAGCTTATGCACCTGCAAAGGTAGTTCCGAACAGTTACTTCAATGAACAACTGGGCGAAGACGTAAGCACTTGGCTCGAAGAAAAAGTCCAAATATTTGAAAGACGTTGGTGTGCCGAAGATGAAAGTACTGCAGACCTTGCCGAAAAAGCGGCTCTTCAAACTTTGGAGCGAGGAGGAATTGAAGCGGACAAACTGGACTTGATTATTGTCGCAACCGATACGCCAGAGTTTATTTCTCCTTCAACGGCTTCGGTGATTCAGCACCGTATTGGAGCGTCCAACGCAGGTACTTTTGATGTTAATTCGGCGTGTGCAGGTTTTGTGACGGCTTTGGATATGGGTGCAAAATACATACAGGCAGACGAGCAGTATCAGCATGTTTTGGTGATTGGAGCGTATGCAATGAGCAAGCATCTAAATTTGAATGACAAAAAGACTGTTACCCTTTTTGCGGATGGTGCGGGGGCGGTTTTGCTGAAAGCATCGAAAACTGAAACAAAAGGTTTTTTGGCGAGTGAACTGATTTCTAAAGGTCAGTACAACGAATGGATGGGCGTATATGGCGGAGGCACGAATATGCCTGTCAATGCAAAAGTGTTGGAAAATCACGACCATGAATTGAAGTTTGTACGCAGGTTTCCGAGCGATTTGAATGCAAGTATTTGGACTGAAATGGTGCAAAATCTCTGCAAACGGATTGAAGTGAAACCCGCAGATGTTGATCAGTTTTTCATCACCCAAATCAACGTCAATTCTATTTTTGACACTCTCGACCGATTGGATGTACCACGAGAAAAAGGGCATAAGGTAATGCACAATTATGGTTATACAGGTTCGGCATGTATTCCGATGGCATTCAATGATGCGTGGGAAAAGGGTTTATTGAAGGAAGGGGATTTGGTGTTTTTTATAGGCTCTGGTGGTGGATTGGCATTTGCAAGTGCAGCTTTTAGGTTGTAAAATTGCTTTTTTTTTTTAAAATTTTGATTGACAGAAAACATGCAAGCACTTCAACAGGATTGGGCGGCAAAATGGGCGGTTTACAGCCCCGATAAGATAGCCTTCAAAGAGTACGAAACGGGACGCACTTTGACCTATGCCGAACTCAACCAACAGGGAAACCGATTGGCGAATTATTT
Source organism: Chitinophagales bacterium (assembly GCA_041392475.1). Lineage (NCBI taxonomy): Bacteria > Pseudomonadati > Bacteroidota > Chitinophagia > Chitinophagales > Chitinophagales bacterium. Next base: position 671,568 of record JAWKLZ010000003.1, read on the forward strand.
GAAGGATGTGTTTGATATTCAAAAAGGCGACAGGATTGCGATTTTGGCAGAGAGTTGTTTGGAGTATATCCTTCTTTTTGTGGCTGCTCAAAAAACGGGGGGGGTATTGGTTCCGATGAATTACCGATTGGCGAGTGCCGAAATAGATTTTTTGCTGCAAAACGCTCAACCCAAATTGGTAATTGGAGAAGCAATTTTTCAAGAGACTTTGGAAGCGACTTCTTTTTATTCCCAAATCCTTCACAAATGGGACATTGCAGTGATAAAGGCAGATTGTGAAGCATACGGAAAGGGAACTGGGGCGCAGGATTGTTTTGAAGTAGTGCCAGTGGAAGACGATGACCCGATTTTCATTTTATATACTTCTGGCACGACAGGTTTTCCGAAAGGTGCGCTTTACACCCACAAAATGCTTTTTTGGAACAGTATCAATACCGCTATGTCTTTGATTGTTAATTCCGAAAGCCGTACCATCAACTGTATGCCACCGTTTCATACAGGTGGTTGGAATGTGTTTGTGACTCCTTTTTTACATCACGGTGGTTATGTTTGTTTGATGAAAAAATTTGATGCTTTGGCGGTTTTGAAGTCCATTGCCGACGAGCAAGCAACGATTTTCATGGGCGTGCCTACCATGCTCAAAATGATGACCGATTTATCCGAATTTGAAACGACAGATTTTAGCAGCCTATACTATATAATAGTGGGCGGTGAACCGATGCCGATTCCTTTGATTGAAAAATGGCATGAAAAACAAGTGCCGATTCGACAAGGGTATGGAATGACCGAAGTTGGCCCGAATTTGACATCGCTTCACCAACGAGATGCGATTCGCAAAAAAGGCTCGATTGGGCGACCTAATTTTTATGTCAAAATCAGGGTTGTCGATGAAATAGGGAAGGAGGTCGCTGTAAATCAGGCGGGAGAACTGTTGCTGCAGGGGCCGATGGTTACGCCTGGTTATTGGCAAAACGAGGTGGCTACTGCAAAGGCGATTCAAAATGGTTGGTTTCATACAGGCGATATGGTGAGGCTGGACGAAGAGGGCTACTTGTATGTGGTGGACCGCATCAAAAATATGTACATTTCTGGTGGTGAAAATGTCTATCCTGCGGAGGTTGAACGGGTGTTGGTGACGCATAAGGCGGTATCGGAAGCGGTAGTTATTGGTGTGGCAGATGCAAAATGGGGCGAAACGGGAAAGGCTTTTGTGGTACAGACAGGACTAATTGAAGTGACAGAGAAGGAGTTGCAGGATTTTTGTCTTTCAAAATTAGCCAAATTCAAAGTCCCAAAATCAATCGTATTCTTGACCGAATTGCCCAAAAACGATACAGGGAAGTTTAATCGAAAAATTTTGAAGGAATTTTATTAAAATAATTATTGAATTTAATAATTGAATTTCAGTTATTTATGCTGTTTCAGGAAGACTGTTTTCCTTCAATAAAAGAAAAATCTTTCCTCCAATTTGTCGGAACGAGTTTTAAGGAGTCGTCTAATCGGGTGTCTTTAATAAAAAAGACATTCAATAACACAGACAACAACCATAATCAAAACCTTAAAACTTTATTTATCATGAGAACTTTCAATTTTGCATTCATCATCGCTTTAGTTTCTATTTTCTCAATCTTCACCTCTAATAATGCAATCGCCCAAGAAATAGATGGCAATTTTTACTACCGAATCACAACCATGTGGCAGGGTACAGACAAAGCCTTAGATGTTATCAACGATGGTCAAAACAACCAAATTCACCTCGCCAAAACGGGCAATTATTCTGGGCAGTTTTGGAAATTCACCGCACTTGGAAATGGCTACTATCGAATGACTACGATGTTTCAAGGCGATGAAAAATCTTTGGATGTGGTGAACGATGGTCAAAACACCAAATTGCACCTCGCCAAAACGGGCAACTACTCTGGTCAATTTTGGAAACTTACTCCACAAGGCAATGGTTACTATCGCATGACGACGATGTGGCAAGGAGAGGGTAAATCTTTTGATGTCATCAACGATGGCAAAAACAACCAAGTACACTTAGCCAAAACAGGTAACTATTCTGGGCAGTTCATCAAATTGACGCAACTATCTGCTGTTCCAAAGCCTGCTCCCAAAGTAGTGAATGGCGAAACTACAGTTGAAGTTAAATTTGGACGAAATGGCGGTAACTTAGGTGTTTTCAAGCAAGTAGGTAATACCAAAACATGGAAAGAAACAGGCAGGAGAGTAGGATCATCTACCTTCACTTTTACCGAAACTCATAGAGATGAATGGTCTGTTTATTTGCATGATCAATCACGCAATGTGTATATTCAATTGGATTTGCATACCAAAAAAGTAATGTACAGTGCAGGTAATCAAACAAAAACCCCACTTTACGAAATCTTGGCTGCCAATTAAATGTATCAACCTTGTTTTTTGAATCCCTCAAAATTCTTTCCTACACCAACATTTTCTCATAATCAAAGCAATGTCCTATCAAAAGGGCATTGCTTTTTTTATGTATTTTTTTTCGCTATTCACTTGTTTTTTAGATAACTTTAGCTTAACTTTAATTTTATGAAAAATTAACATTAAATTAACATTGAAAATTCAAAAGCTATGAAAGGTATCATTACTACAATTATTTTATTGACAGTCAATTGTTTATTGAATGCACAAAGCAATAGTCTTTTGTCTTTGGCGACAGTAGCGAATATGAAGTTGTCTTCTCCAACTACGGTCATCTTGAATGATCCTATTGCCGTAGGCTTCAGTGATGATTTGGAAAATATCAATGGAGGTCCTTTCTACGATAACAAATGGTTGAAGGGAAGAATATTATTGAAAGATGGACAGGAGTTGGGAAGTGAATGGTTGTTTAAATACAATACATTTCAGGATGAACTACATGTATTGTTGGTTTCAGGAGAGGTAAAAATTCCATTGAAAAGCCATATTCAGGCTTTCATGATAGAGCAGGATGGACAACAACATTATTTTGTTAGTTCAGATTTTGCAGGGGTAACAGGCAAACAAACAACAAATACCTTTTTTGAAGTGCTGCACCATGATCGGTTTACCTTACTCAAAAAAAGCAGCAAGCATCATGGACAACTTAACAACAATTCTTTTTACTGTTCGAGTTGTGGTGATGCATCTTTTGATTTCTTTTATACTGCTGAAACGTATTATGTAAAAGACAATCAAGGGGAATTTAAAGAATTGAAAATCAAAAGGAGAGATATACTCAAAGCCTTTCCAAAACACAAGTCACTCATTGTTTCATATTTGAAGAAAAACAAAAGTAAGGTGAAAACCGAAACGGATTTATTGACTTTGCTTCAATACATAGAGTCGCCAAAAGATGGAAGTAATGAAGATATCACTGAGTAGTTAAATTTACAAGGTATTAGAAGCCAAAGTATTTTGTTGTTGAGTATCTTCTTGCAAATCAACTGTTAAAAAAGCTCCCAAAAACGAACTAAGTGCATTCAATAAGAAAAAGAGCAAACTAAAGGTGACTGCAATATGGGTTTCTATCCCAAAAAAAGTATTGCCATAGACAAACACCATCTCCCGTGCGCCAATTCCTCCAATCGTGAAGGGAATCGCAGCAACAACAGAAGACACCAAAAATAGGGTGAGGTAGTCTACAAAGCCGCTTTCGACATGAAGAGCTCGCAGTATAAAAAAGGCAGCGATTACTTGAATTCCTTGAACCGCAAATGACAAGAGGTTGGTAATCGTAAAAACAGAGATAAAACGCTTGAAAAACAACTTCAAGCCAATGTAAAAAGCGGGATAACTGCCTGCAATTGATAGGTAAATCAACCACCGATAATTCTGTAAGGAGACAAAGCTACTGCTGAACAAAAATAATATCAATGCCAAAAAACACAATGCTACCAAACCACTGATTCGATCCAACAAAGCCGCACTGACCAATGCTTTGACCGACTGATGACTCCCTTTCTTCAATATAAAAACCTTGTAGCCATCTCCTCCAATTCCTCCAGGTAAAAACAAATTGTAGAACATACCGATGTAATACAACTTTAAGTTGAACCAATCAGATAGCATTAATTCGATGCTTTTGAAGAAGTGATTCAAACGAAAAGCACTCACGATTTTTGAAGCATTGTAGCCCAAAAATGCCAAAAACAACCAACCAAAATGCACCTCTAAAAAGGCTTCTTTGACCAATTGTGGATCAATTTTCCGATAGACGAGGTACAAAGCCAAGATGGTAAGCCCCAACTTCAAGAGGAGTTTTAAATATTTTTTAGTCAAAACAAATTTTCTTTTTATACTGTTTCTACCCATATTTCGCTGTTGATAAAATCAATGTGCAGCAGGGTGTTTTGGAAGAAATAGAGACCTAATACGCCATGATATTCACTCATAAGTCCTTCTTTCATAAAATCATACGTGGTTATTTCAAAGTTTTCCTTCTGTATTCCAAACGCACCAAAGGACGGCAATACGACTCGTTGAACCTTGACAACCCCGCCTCCTGTTTCTACTTCAATAATATTGGATTTCTTGTCAGGTACATAACCTGCTAATAACAAAGCAGTCAAGTCAATAACAGTATGAGATGCTCCTGTATCTAAAGCAAAAACCAATGGAATGGTTTCCAAATCATTCTTTAATCCAACTTTTACTTCGATAAGTGCGTTTTCATCGCTTCGCTCAAAGGAATATTTCTTAACCATACGGGGTTTTCAGATTTATAAATTGTGGTATAAATTAAATTTACAATATCGCCTTCTTTCCTAATTTCCAACGCTTTATTGCTTACTTCGTATTTATCTTTACCATGAACCAACACAATACCACCAACTATCTTCGTTCCCTCATATTTAGGACTTTTCAAAACCACCCAACTATCAGGATACAAAGCTCGAATATCTTCAATCGGCAAAAACACACCTTCAATCGCTTCTATATCAACAGCCTCTTTCTCCACTTCAATTTCTGCCACAGCCTCTTCCTCTTCAACCACCACTTGCGCCTCCACCTCTTTCACCACCTCCACAAAACTCAACGTACGAACAAACTGCAACAAAGCCTTTACTTGTTCTAATTCCTGTTCCTTAAATGTGATTTGATACGTAAGCATAACCATAAAATTTACATGAAAAAATATACTCCAACAGTCTAACAAAAAAACAATTAAAAAGTGTTCTAAAGAGCGCAAATTAAAATAACTCGCTCCGAAAACTCGGAGAGAATACAAATTAAAAATATTTATCACAAATAAATACTTTAAATATAAATACAACACACCAACACAAAAAATCACAACCGATACAACACAAAATCCCCATAACCCATAAAATCCGTAAACTCATACAATTGTTCCACATCCCGATTTTCCAAGTACTCTTTTTTGGTGATATAGAAGGTATTCGGTTCTTCCTCTCTTCGGTAATACATCAATTGATGGTTGTTGCGGACAATGTAATACACATATTCACGAGGCAAAAAAGGAGGAATCTCAAAATGTGCGTCCACCAGTTCGTGTCCCAGAATTCTAAAAACAGCACTATCTATATCTGCCTTTCCCGTCAAATAAACAGGAGCCTTATCAACGATTTTATTGATGTTTGTTGTATGCTTCAAAATCGCTTGACGATTTGTGTAAGTCGCTTGAACAGGTACATACAGTCCATTCATCCAAAGCTTTAGAGCCACCATCAGTAGTAAGACAATCAAAATTTTGGGCGTTTTTTTCTTTGCAAACAAATAAGCAATAAATCCTCCCAAAGCCAGCAACGCCACTACAACGAACCACAAATAAGACACGACTTCAAAGTAGTGAATGAAAGGTGCAACAACACAAGCCACTAAAAATACTCCAATAAACACCCCAATCATTCGATTCATCCAGCGATTTGCCCACTCACTTTCCTCCGAATACTTCACATAAAAATGCACCAAAATCGTCAACAAAAACGGCATAAACATATACACATAGCGGTCACGGGTATCAGGTGAAAACCAATATACCCAAATATTCGCCACTACAAAAAGAAAGCTAAACCGCAGCAAATCATTGTCAAAAACCTCCTTGCGGACAGGTTTTCCGACCATGAACAACACCAAGAGCGTACCAGGCAACATGATTTTCAGCAGCCTCATCGGAAAAATAAATATATTCAAGACCTGCGCCCACCAACCCTGATGCAGTGCCGTCCGCATGGCAGATTCGGTAAACAATTTGGTCAAATAAGGCCCAACATCACTGTACTGATTGTAGCTAAAAAAATAGGCAAAAGTCAAAGCTGCAAAAAACAAAATCCCCGTAATGTGCTGCCAATAAAACAACATTTTGAATTTGCGTTCATAAATAAACAATACCAATAGCGTAAATGCTTGAAATGGGAGAGAGGGCAATCCTTTGGTCATCAAGCCAAGAAAAGTGAAAAAATAGGACACCAAAAAGAGCAACAGATATTGCTTTTTTTGGAAAAAATGAAAAATAGCGATTACCTGCAAATACACAATCAATGTATAAAACAAATCAATCTCACCCAACAGCGAAAAAAACAGCAAAATATCTCCACTCAGCACATACAACAAACTCACCAAGGCTGCTACCTGAATATTGGCATAATACATCGTGAAAAAGAAAATCATAAAACCCATGACAAACAGCGAAATAATCGGCGGAGTGCGGACTACCCAAAGCGAATAAGACCCCAAAACCTTGTAAAAACCCATCACCACCAAATTGTAAAGTGGCGGTTTGGCATAATAAACTTCGCCATGTGTTGTCGGCATCACATAGTTGCCCGTCTGATCCATCTCAAAAGCGACCAAAGCCCTACGAGGTTCTTCACCGCGAATAGGCTTCAATCCAATATTCCAAAAATAACCAAAAACCATTAAGCCTAAAATAAGTGCAAACAGCCAGTTATTTTTCTTTTCTACTACTATAAGCATCCTAAGATTTGTTTCGTCCATTAAAAACACTGTTTCAAAAACGGCAGCAAAGGTAATTGTTTTGGCTGCAAAAAACGATGTACTTCCATTCCCCACAAAATTTTTGGGGAACTTTTACCGAGTTATCAATGTAATACAAAAAGTTATATTTCGATTGCTGCTGAATTACAAAAAGTAATTCATGGAATGTAATAATCTTCAAAACCACATCGTTAAATACACATACCGATATTAACATTTTTTAATTTCACTCAAAAATGCCCTACTCATGCAAAAACTATTCACTCTTTTCATTGCATTCTTATTGGTGAGTACTGCAATCGCCCAAGAAACTTCTCAGCAAGTAGCTGTTTATTTCGACAAAGACAAAGCCATTCTAAGCATTGAAGCCCAAAATACCTTGACTTCAACGTTTCAATCCATTCTTGATGTAGAGGAATATGCAGTAAAAATTGAAGCCCACACAGATGATGATGGTTCATTGACTTACAATCAGTTATTGAGCGAAAGGAGAGCCAATACGGTCTATGATTTTTTACTTCTTCAAGGAATGAATACCGATGACCTGCAAATCGTAGCACAAGGAGAAACCAATCCTGCTTTCAGCAATCAAACCGAAACAGGGCAGCAGCAAAACAGGCGAGTAGATGTGTTTTTTGTATCGAAAGCAAGCCTACAATTGCAGGCAAAAGCCGAACCTAAAATAATAGATTTCCAAGATTTGAAGCGACTGACTACCACTAATACTGAGCAGTATTTTACGATTTCGACCCATCAAGAACAGCACATTGAAGGAAGAAAAGGCACCAAATTGACCATCCCTTCTCATGCTTTTGAGTTGGAAGATGGCAGCGAAATTCCTACTACTGCAAAGGTAGAAATTGAACTGCAAGAAGCCCTCAGTTTGGAAGATATGTTGTTGAACAATCTGAGTACGATGAGTGGTGATAAAATTTTGGAAACTGGTGGAATGATTTCGATTGAAGCCAGTTATCAAGGGCAAAAGCTGCAATTGAAGGAAGGAAAAAATATTGAAGTGGCTGTGCCGAAAAACGACATTGCAGTTGAAAAACAAAATGATATGGAACTGTTTTACGGTGTTTCACAAGAAAACAATGCAATGGATTGGAAGCCCACGAATAAGAAGGTCAGAACAACTCCGCCGCATCCAAAAGTGGAAATTGATTTGACCGAATTGGAGAATTTTGAGATGGCTAAAGTGGCACTGCCTCAATTGACAGGACTTAGAAACGTTACTAAAAAACCTGACTCACCCAAGAAACCTTACAAACCTTACTGCCCAACTAAACCGACCAAAAATAGGTATCAATACAAACCATCTGGATGGGAAAAACTGGTTTTCAGCCGAAAAAAAATAGATCAATTGAGCGAGAAAAGATATGAGGAGGCCCTGCAAAAATATGAGAAACGAAAGGCAGATTACGATATAAATATGGCTCGATATGAAGACAATTTGAAGGCTTATCAAGAAGCTGTTGTCAAGTACCAAGAATTGAATAAGCAGCGAACCAACACAATTATTTACAACATTGCAGTGATAGACCTCTATCGAAATGTGGTGAATGATTACAAAGAATACTTGAAGTCGGGATTGGTGGTCAATTACCTCAAAAAATACATCGAAAAAAATGGATTAAGAGAAAGAAACCCAACCGAGATTTACTCCGTTTTTGGACTTAAAACCAAAGCTCGGTTGAACCTTCCGATAGGAGAAGATTTTATCTGCAAAAACTTGGGAATCACAGCAAAAGAAGCTAAGCATTTCTGTGATGAACGCAACCAAAAATATAGGGTCGACTATCGAAAGGCCTTGAATGAAGCCAGAGAATTGACTATCAATCAGGATTACTGCAAGTCCGTGGAAGAAATGTTGAGTCTTTTGGATGAACGCTACATCGAAAAGAAAAAGGGCATGGGACTCATCACCGATGCACAATATTTCGGCTACTTCACTACCTCCGTTGATGAATTGGGGTGGATAAATATTGACCGATGGCTCAAAACCCAAGGAATGCAAGAAGTGATGGTAATTGCTGAAAAAGATAAAACAACAAGGTTTTTTGCGGTTAGCCACACCTTCAATAGTTGCTTTGGGGTTTTGGAGAATACTAAAAATCAATTATCTACGGTAAAACTTCCAGTGGGAGAAAAATTCACCATCATCGGCATGAAGATTGAAAACGGCAAATTTCTAATGGCAGACAAAAGCTTTGAAGTCACTCAAACGGACATCAAAATACCCATGAACTTTGAAGAAAAAACACTGGCGCAGTTGAAGCAGAAAGTTCGTAGTTTGGAGGCAATGCGGCCTATCTAAGCTTCAATAAAGATTATTCGATGGATTTTAAAAGTTAATCAAAAAGGATTCATTGAGAAAATGACCAATCAAACCCAAAAAATCAAATTCGGAATCGTAGGTTTCAGCAGAAATCAATTTGACAAACCATCAGCTTGCCAAATATTGGACGAACTCTTCAAGGACATAAACGAAAGGCACGCAGGAAAAGAAATCGAAATAGTCAGTGGATATACCAATTCTGGAGTACCCAAAATTGCCTACGAATTGGCTGATAAATATGGTTTTACAACTGTTGGATTTTCCGCCGAACAAGCTTTATCCGTCCGAAGTGGCGTATATCCTGTTCAAAAAGTAATATTGAAGGGCAAAAGATTTGGAGATGAATCGGAGGATTTTGTAAAGTATATAGATGGGCTAATCAGGATTGGCGGAGGTGAACAAAGCAGATTAGAAACCGAAATGTTCAAACTGCTCAATCAGGACAAACCATTGGAATCCATATTGAAGGAATATGAAGTAGAATGGTATGGACAATAGTTTTTGGTAAACTTATACATAAGAATTAAACATCGAGAATTATTTTTTGAGAACTCTACAAGCTATTGCAGTAAAATGGTCTTTATTTTTTGTAAAAGTCTTTTGCCAATGTTTCGATTCCTTCGTCTATCATCTTTACAAACCTACAAATAGTGTCGCAACAATGCTTGTTGAATAGAATAATGGAAGATTTTGGTAGTAAAAAAAATCCTCCGAAATCCCAAATTCTGGTTTCTGGTCACGTCCTATAAGATTTTTTTTCGTAACCGATTCTCCGAGACCTCGAAGCAGACTATGTTCAAGCCTGTGTATGCCACTCAAATAACAGTTTTTACCGATAATACACAAACGATACCACAAAAGCAATCAATGTTATCACCAAACCGTACATAAAAATATTGTAGCAGTAGCGGAGGTAGCGGTACTTTTTGGCGAGCACCTTTCCTAAGAAGTAGAGGTCACGAATCAGTGAGCCGTATAGGTAATCCCGATCCTTCATCATTTCTTTCATACCCCATTCATAGTCGCCCAAGTCGACATTGAAGAAGTTACCAAAAAACAACAAATTTACCTTTTTTTGATGGATGTCTTCCTTCGTGAAAGTACCCATGGTTACTTTTGGTATGGTAGAGAAAGTAGCCGCAATGATAGCGGACATGCACACGACCAACAGAATCATGGTAGGAATAAACAGTCCAGGATTGTTACCAAATTGAGGAACAAGAGTGGAGAAGGTGATAGAAAGAATCAGCGCATTGATACTCAACATAGTGTTTGCCTTGCTGTCAGCAATGGCACTCAAACTGATGTGGTTGCGGAGCGAAATCCGAAACATGGTTTCGATGCCTCTTTCGGGCATTTCGTCTTTGGTTTTTTTTCGCTCTAAGTCGTATTCGTCTTTCTTGATTTTTCGGTCAACCTCTGCTTGTTTGACTGCTCTTTTGTATTGGTCGTCTTTGGCAGCTTGCAGATTTTTCTTTAAATCGCTTATATTTTTGAATTTTCGCTGGTTCAAATTCAGTTGTGCAAAAGGTGTATGGTAGCGATGTTGGGTCAGAAAATCAATTTCATGCTCCAAACTTTTGATTTCATCTCCATATAGTTGGTTGGTATTTGCCCATTCAATTCGCAACAAATTGCTTTTTTCAAAGAAATTTTTGCTGCCGAGATGGTATAAATCAGCATCACAAAGCACTTCTTCGTAAATATTTTTGGGACTTTGAGGCATTTTTGTTGCCAGAATACACCCTTCAATAAGTGCAATTTTTTCTTCGGGATAGTCATGTGACTCCAAAAAAGCCCTCGCATATTTTACACTCCAATCTTCGTGTCCTTCGACAGTATCCACATAACCTAAATCGTGAAACCAAGCTGCAAGCTGCAGCATTTTTATTTCACCTTTTTTCAATCCATTTCCTGCACCCAACTCCTCTGTAGCTGCAACCGTTTCGAAGGTGTGTGTATAGTCATGATAAACATACACCGTATTTAGCCTATCTTTAAAAAACTGAAAAACATATTCCTGAGCTTTGTCTAGAAGCTTTGGTTTTTTGTTTTTTTCTTCTATAATAGTAGCATTTGTTACTTGTTCTTCCATGCGATAAAGGAGCGTTGTGCATTAATGAGGGTTTCTAATCAAACAAATATACACATTCAATTCATTGTAGGAAAAAATACTTACATTTAAGTACTCTTTTTACCTTCAACTTCTATCCAATGAACCTTGCATTTTTTGATACAATTGAGCCTACCTTTGTAGCATTGTCCGCAGATTTGCCCCAAAATATTGTTTTAAGTGAGCAGAAAGTATTGGGTTTCATTGATGTAAAATTAAGAACATCCACATTGACCACACTCAGTTTGAGTCTCACTACTGATGGCTTGCAAATACATTTTAGTCCAGCTATTGACATTGAAGTGTTGAATGCCATTCAAGTAAAATGGGATCGGGCATTTTATGATTTTCGACAGGCTAAAATATCTGCCGTAGAAGTTTCTGACAATTTTTGGGGAAAAATAATAGGAAAAACCCTACGCAATGAGTTGATTTCGATGAGTCAAAAACTGTTTGTTAAAACTCCATTGGAAAAACGAAATTACAATCCGACCACAGATCCTTCCCTTCAAACCACACTTCAAAAACTACAGGCAAATGCACAACAATTGATACAATCTTTTGTTGGAGAAACTTTCTCAGTTTTGAAGCCCAATGATTTCAAAAATGTTGAAGTGGGATTGAGTTGTGTCGCAAAGAAAAAAATACAGTTTGCTACCACACAAGGGGCAATAGTCGTTCCCAAATCAGGTCAAGTAGCGGTTTCGATTCAGTTTGAAGGAAATGCAAAGAGCGTGATGCTTGCCGCAAATAGAAAAATCAACCATATCCAGTTTTACAGCGAAAACGATGTGTTGTTGTATAGTGTCAATAAAAATGCAGAGTTGCAAAAACCATTGGCAGTGATGCAATTGGTTGAAATAAAATCAAAAGGCGAAGTTTCTTTGCTGCAATGGCTGCCTTTGGGGCTTATCAAAAAGGCAGATAATGTAGAAAGTGCCTTGAAATTGTTGCGGTTAGTATTGTTGTTAGAAAACATTTCGCCCGAAGCTCTCCGCAAATTGATGGACGATCCTTCACCGACTGAATCAAGTTTGGTAAAGGACATCACAAAAATTACCATTGATGATGCATTGACCAAGGCTTTCATCGAAACCATCAAAGCAAATTGTGAACCGATTGAAGGTGTTAACCTATGCCATTTATTAAATTTGGAATAAATTGATGTTATTTTAACGATTGTTTAATACAATCACATTTTTTTTAAAAAAAAAACAAAAAAGCATGGTGTTTTAACCGAATTTTTATTACATTTGCAATGAAACAAAGCAAAATAGTTCTTCATTTAAAGAATAAGTCGTTTTGTTGAATGTTCTTTGCTTATTGAAATAAATGTTTTTTTGTGAAATCAGTACCATTATGCATGAATTAGTGATTGATACGCATCTTGACAAAGCAACGAAGTATGAACAACTCATTCCACAAATTGAAGCAGTCATTGAAGCCGAAAGCGATTGGATTGCCAATTTGGCGAATATTGCAGCTATGCTCAAAGAGTGTTTTGATTTTTTTTGGGTCGGTTTTTATCGGCGAGTAGGAGAGGAGTTGGTTTTAGCACCTTTTCAAGGGCCATTGGCTTGTACCCGAATCGCAATGAATCGAGGTGTTTGTGGTCATGCAGCAGCAACACAAAAAACGGTGATAGTACCAAATGTGCATGAATTTCCTGGTCACATTGCATGCAGCAGTTTGTCCAACTCCGAAATTGTAGTACCCTTGGTGCAAGACAACAAAACCGTTTTAATCTTGGATGTAGATAGTACTAATTTCAATGACTTTGATGACAAAGATGCTCAATATTTGGAAAAAATAATTCAATTAATAAATAGTAAACATCCAAATATGAGTTGTTAATAAATATTCAACAACAGAAATATACTTGCGAAAGGCGAGAAAAATCCAATAAAAAAGTTTGTAGTTTTCTTTTCATAATTGTTTGTTTTAGGCTAAGCTGCTCCAAACGGAGCAGCTTTTTTTACTCAAAAAAAATGCTTTCAAAAGGCAAGAAAAATCCAATAAAAAAGTTTGTAGTTTTCTTTTCATAATTGTTTGTTTTAGGCTAACGCTGCTCCACATTTGGAGCAGCATTTTTTATTCAAGAACAAAATATACTTTCAAAAGGCAAGAAAAAAATCCAATAAAAAAGTTTGTAGTTTTCTTTTCATAATTGTTTGTTTTAGGCTAACGCTGCTCCACACTTGGGGTAGCTTTTTTTATTCAAGAACAAAATATACTTGCAAAAGGCAAGAAAAATCCAATAAAAAGTTTGTAGTTTTCTTTTCATAATTGTTTATTTTAGGCTAACGCTGCTCCACACTTGGGGCAGCTTTTTTTTGTAGCATAAGTTCAATTTAGTTTTTATAGATTTTCTATCTTTGCTACATGGCAAAAAATCAGAGTATAGAGGCCTATATTAAAGGTGATTCCAAACAATTATATTGGTGGCGATATCCGCATATATGGGCTTACTTAGCTGCCATAATTACCATCACCTTTCTCATATTCTATCCTTCATTAGACGGTCAGTTCATTAGCTCTTGGGACGATTATGGTTATGCTGTTAACAATCAGTACATCAATAAACTTAGTTTTCAGAATGTCAAAGGAATGTTTACGAATGCATTGTTTGGGAACTACAACCCTTTGACATTTTTGACTTTCGCCATCGAAAAGCATTATTTTGGTACGAATCCCTACGTGCACCACTTCAATAATTTATTACTCCATCTGCTCAATACCATATTTGTTTTTTGGCTGGTCATACGGATGAGGTTGAAGTTGGAAGCCGCCATTTTGGTGAGTATTTTGTTTGCCATTCACCCCATGCACGTAGAATCGGTTGCATGGATTACTGAGCGCAAAGACGTCTTATTTGCTGCCTTTTATCTGGGTGCGTTGATAAGTTATACCTACTTTTTGAAGCGAAAACAACCTGCTTATTACCTACTTTGTATTTTACTAGCCACCTTATCTTTGTTTTCCAAAATACAGGCAGTTGCTCTGCCGCTGTCCATGTTATTGATAGACTATTACTTTCGCCGCAAATTTCATTGGAAGCTAATTGCCGAAAAAATACCCTTTTTCTTATTATCGCTCATCTTCGGATTGATAGGCATTTCATTTCTCAAAACAGCGGGAGCCTTCAATGTCACAAGTAGCATTGCGTGGTACGAACGTCCACTCATGGGAGCATATGCCTTGGGAACATACCTTTACAAATCCTTGATTCCATATCCATTATCTGCTTATTATCCTTATCCTCAAAAAGCAGACGACTGGTTGCCAATCGTGTATTACATCGTTCCGATATTGGTTTTTTTGTTCACTGTATTGGTCACCTTTAGCTACAAATACACCCGAATCGTACTATTTGGAGTCGGGTTTTTCTTCTTCAATATTGTATTTTTATTGCAGGTAGTTGAAGCAGGAGCAGGTTTTATTTCAGATAGGTTTTCATACATTGCCTATCTCGGTTTGTTTTTTATCATGGCACAAGCATTTTCCTATTTGCTATACCTTAAACCGCAATGGAAATGGGCTACAATGGGAATGATAGGAATATATCTTATCGGTTTGGGTATCAATTCTTTCAACAGGACGAAAGTATGGCAAAATGATGCCACACTTTGGACAGATGCACTGCAAAAATACCCCAATATCTCCTTTGCCTACACAAGCAGAGGTGCCTATTATTTGGAGAAAGGAGAACTTGATAAAGCCATTTCAGACTACGACCAATACATCACCATGCGTCCTAATAACACCAAAGGATATTTTGAGCGAGGTATTGTTTACCTGCAAAAGAAGGCATATCAAAAAGCCATTATAGACTTCAATGAGGTGCTAAAGCTACAAGCCAAAAATGTCAATGCACTCAAATACAAAGGAATAGCACTGTTGGAATCGAGACAATATGAGGAGGCTGTAAAAAACTATACCAGAATGTTGGCACTGCAAAAAGAAAATGCCCAAAAAGAAGCTTATCTGCAAAGGGCAAAAGCGTATGAAAACCTCCAAAAATTCGATGCAGCAATTGCCGATTACACCAGTATTCTGGAATTGCTACCCAATGATGTCAATGCCTTGCTAAGTAGAGGAGGGATATATTTTCAACAAAACCAATTTGAAGCAGCACTTTTGGATATGAACAAGGTCTTGACTGCAAAACCCCAAACCGCTAAAGCATTGTTGAACAGAGCCATTATCTATGGCAGCACGAATCAACACGCTGCCGCCATTGCAGATTTTGATGCATACCTCCAACTGAACCCTGCCGATGCACAAGCCTACAATTGGCGTGGAATATCGAAAACGAAAATAGGTAATCACCAAGCTGCCATCCAAGATTTCTCCAAAGCGATTCAATCCAAACCGCTACCCGAATTTTACCAAAATCGAGCCGATGCTTACCTACAAATTGGGAAAAATGCGAAAGCTGCGAAGGATTTGAAGAAAGTGACTGGTGATTAGTTATTTCTTTTATGACGATATTTCGCTAAAAATTATCCCCATTCGTAGCCCATGAATTAATTCATGGGCTACGAATGGGGTTTATAATCAAGCGGTTATTCTGTTTTTAAAAATAGTGTTTTATTACCAAAAAGGGAATATTGGTTATCAGTGATTGGTGATTAGTTGGTGTTCACCAATCAACCCAACTTGCCCGCAATGAACCCCGTTGTCCATGCCGCTTGAAAATTGTAGCCGCCCGTAATGCCATCGATATCCATCACCTCCCCCGCAAAATACAGGTTCTTGCAAACCTTGCTTTCCATCGTATCAAAATTGATACTCTTCAAACTTACTCCACCACAAGTCACAAACTCTTCTTTGAAAGTCGTTTTCCCGCTGACTGAATACACATCGTGGGCCAAAACCGCCACCAATTTGTGGATATTTTTTTTGCTCAAATCGAGCCATCTTTTGGTGGGGGCACAGTCACTTTTATGCAATAAAAAAAGCCATAAACGTTCGGGTAGGCCAAAAAGCCGATGATTGGAGAGTTGTTTTTTGGGATGCGCTGCAATGGTATTTTGGATAGAAGCCCTGACTTCTTCGTGATTCGGAACTCCCGCCCAATTAACCTGTACCTTGAATTGGTAGTTGCAATCGCTGAGCAAGCGTGCGCCAAAAGCGGACAGCTTTAATATGGCTGGCCCACTCATACCCCAATGCGTAATCAACAGAGGGCCTTGTGATTGAAGTTTAGAACCTTGAATCCACACCAAAGCATTTTCCGCTACCACGCCCATGAGTTGGGTGATTGGTTCTGAAGGCATATTGAAGGTGAAAAGCGAGGGAACGGGTGTTTCTATTTGATGACCCAAATTTTCGAGCCAAGTCAAGCCAGATTTTTTGGGAGAACCGCCGCAAGCTATGATTACCTTATCGAATGTTTGCGATTCACATTGTGTTTTTGAGAAATGCAATAGGAGTTGGTCGTTATTGACTTCAATGGTTTCAATTTGAGTACCCAGTTGAATCAGAATTCCCAGTCTTTTGCTTTCTGACAAAAGGCAGTCAATTATGCTTTGTGAGTTGTCCGAAACAGGAAATACCCTGCTATCGTCTTGTGCATACAAAGGCACGCCTCTTGATTCAAACCATGCTTTTGTGTCTTGGGTATTGAAGGTGCGAAATGCTTTTTTGAGAGCTTTTCCGCCTCGTGGATAGGCTTCCGAAAGTTGTTTGATAGATGTACACGCATTGGTGACATTGCACCTGCCGCCGCCCGAAATTCGGACTTTCGCCAACAGTTTTTGCGATTTTTCAAACAGCACTACATCCGCTTCTCTATGGTTTTCCTTTGCAGAAATTGCCGCAAAAAAACCTGCTGCTCCACCTCCAATAATTGCAATTTTCATGTTGTGTTGGATTACTGCTTGGTCAAAAGAATCTCATTTCCATTGGCACCTGTAATCAAGAGTTTGTTTCTTTCGATAAAGTAACGTCCGAGGTGTATGGTTTCTGTTTTTCCGTTTTGGTTAGCCATTAAGTATAGTTGATTTCCAATGTTGTACCACATAATATTCGGCAATGCTTGTACGCCGCTTTGACTATTTCCTGAATAATTACTTCCACTGATGCCAGCACTTGAGCCGCCGTCTGCTGCCGATCCATCGGCATAAAACACCAAACTTTGTGAGAATGATCCTCCCATGTAGTTGTCCCCAAAGCCAGAATTGTAGTATTCTTCTTTAGACCACACACCTACCAAAGAAGAATTGTGTTGGGCATTATCGGGGAGAGTTATTTTTTCATTTTTAGCAACTGTTGGCATTGTGCTTGCCGATCCTTGCTTCATGAAATCTATGTATATCGTCTGTGTATTTCCAAGGACTTCAACCGTCATTGTGGTACTTAATTGGTTGTTGTCAAGCGTTCCATCCAGTATAAAAATAATGCCTAATTGGTTTTCCACCGCTTTTCCTGTGAGTTTGTTTCCAGAAGTAGTGGCACTTACGGCGTAGTTTTGTTGGCTATCTTTCATCGTTCCTTGCAAAGCATTGGTGCCTGCTGATTGAAGCACCAATTCAGCATTGTCGCCATTTATTTGCCCATAGTAGGTGCCAATAAATTCTGTTTGGGCAAAAAGAGGCACATTCATGACCAAAAAAACTATGCTAATAAACAGGTGATTAGTCATAAAAATAGGGTTAAAATAGTTAATAAATATAGATTTTTGCTCGTTATTACATTGAAAAACTCGATTTTTTCAACAAACAACTTTTTACTCTCCAAATATAAGCAATCCTCTCTATTGCATCAAAACATAGGAATAAATGAAAATTAAAAAAACTAAATCCCCAATCCCGCCTTTTCACTTGGATACAAAACCCCATTTTTGAGGTGAAACAAGTTGGGGTAAGGGTCGTTTTTGAAGTCCAAAAAGCTGTCCAAATCTGCATATTCAATATTCGGGCGAGAAAGCGCAAAATGCAAGCCCGCCGAAATACCCAATTGACATTCATCCAAACAGCCGACCATTACGTCATAACCTGCTGATTTGGCGACCGAATTGATGTGAAAACCTTCCTGCAATCCGCCCACTTTCATCAACTTGATATTGATCATATTGACTCGACTATTTTTTGCCAAAAGAAAAGTATCGTTCAGGGTTTTGAGGCTTTCGTCTGCCATGACCGCTTGGGAAATCGTAGCACTCAGCGTAGTATAATTTTCTTCCTCGCTTGTAGTCATGGGTTGCTCAATGATTTCTACATTGAGTGTTTCTACTTTTGAAGCAAAATAGATGGTTTCCTCTAATGTATAACCTTGGTTTCCGTCAAAACGCAAGATGATTGAAGGATATTTCTTTTTGATGGCGGTGAGTTTGCCAATATCTTCCTCAACGTCAAGGCCACCTTTGATTTTGAGGATGTAAAAACCCTGTTCCACAAATTCTTCTGCTTTTTGGAGGGTTTCCTTCAAAGGTAAAATACCGATGGTCACGCTTGTCGGGATGCGTTTGCGAAAAGCTCCCAAGTAGCGGTATAAGGGTACTCCTGCAATTTTGGAAACCACATCAAATAAGGCCATGTCCACCATGTTCAAGGCTGAAGATTTGAGCAGTTTACTTTCTTTTAGCTGATGAACAATCTGGGTAAAATGAAAGGAATCTGCTCCTTTCAAAGATGGAACAAGGACATTCTCGAATATGTCTTCTATGTCTTTTGGTGATTCATGCGTCACAGGAATATCTGGAGCAGCACATCCAAAACCTTCAATTGCGGCATTGTCCGTTTTGAGCCGTAAAATGAAATTGGTGGAGGTAGAAATCGTTTCGTAGGCGATGGTGTAAGGTTCGGTCAGTTGAAGGTCATAGCGCTCCAATGAAAGGTCGGTGATTCTCATTTACATTTTTTTATTTTGTGAAAAAAGACAATGGAAGTTTTCAAAACTTCCATTGTCTGGGACTCAAAAACGTCCGTTCTTTGAAGTTCTTTTACTTCAATTTTTCAATAAGGAGTTCAATCAATTCTGCCGCTCCGTACTTCAATACGTCGTAGCAAGGTAATCCCGTTTCTTTCGTAACTGCCTCACAAGCAGGCAAAATTTCAGCTTCGGTCATATCCTCATGGTTGAGGGTAATGGCTATCACGTCTTTTCCCGAAACGACTTTGATTGCATTGATTTGCTCTTGAATCGAATGAAGTCGATAGCCAGGAAAACCATCGTATTCCAGTCTTTTGGGAGCATGCTGCAACACCACATAATCTGGTCTTCCAGCCGCCAAAATCTCAAAACCGCCTGGATAAGCTGGATTCATCAAACTGCCCTGCCCTTCAATAACAATCAAATCAGGGTGTTCTGCTCGCCAAGCACTCACTGCAGCATGTTCGATTTCACCCGACACAAAATCGTTGATGCAACTGTCCATAATCATCGAATATTTTGCGCCCTGCATCCAAGCCGTTTGACCTGTGCCGACCATTTCTGCTTTGTGACCTGCATTTCTCATGCCATGCACTAATAGCCAAGAAGTTGTCCGTTTTCCGATTGCAGAATCCGTACCCAATACGGCGATTTTGAGGCATTTGACCTCCTCAATATCGCCTGTAAAAAAGTGGAGCTGATCTCTATCAGGTGTTTTGCGAACATCTCTAATTTGGCAGTTGTGCTGTTTTGCCAATTCGACCAATTGTGGGTCGTTGGTCAAAAAGTCGTGCAAACCAGAATCTACGTGCAAACCCCGTTTGAGGGCTTCTGCAATAACTGCTTTTGCTTCCTTCGGCAATCTACCGCCATCTGGTGCAAGACCAATCACAAAATGAGTCGGTTTTTTACCCGCTTCAATTGCGTGATTGTAAGCATCTTCAAAGCTGACAAAAGCTGCAATGCCATTCTTTTTGCCATCCAATACTTCACCAGTATCTTGACCTGCATAGGTATGGTCAATCAATGCAAGTACCTCATACCTTTCGGTGAATCTCACCAAACCATGTGCCGTTTTGCCATTGGGCGTATTGAAGGCACCATCACAATAGACAATTGCTTGTCCGTCAATTCTTTTATTCATTTTATTTAGGGTTGGCAATAAAATAAATCTACATTTAGAACAAAGACTTTTGAAGTTTCATTTTTGAAGGAAATGGATTCTCTCTATATATCGAGGGTTTTCAAGCCAAACTTCAAAAGTCTAAATGTTTAAATTATTTTATTGATGTAATTAACTATTTTTTGCAGTTAAAATCGCCACATACCTATCTGGGTCTAAGGCTTTGTTTTCGTGCATTTTGAGCAAACCTATAAGCCCTGCGGTTGAAGCGGGTAATATGTTAATGGATTCTTTTTTTGCAAGATATTTAGACATTGAACTCATCGAACGGTCACTCACATTGAAGGCAGTCCCTTTGCTTTCTCTGATGGCTTCCAGTGCTTCTTCACCATCAAAGCTGTGCCAATTGATGAGCGGTTCGTTGAGTTTGGTTTCCTTAATCATATCGGGATTCAAATCCACACAATGCTCTAACCCTCTATTGAAGGAATAGACAATTGGGTTTTTGCCTGTTGAAGAAGCTCCCAACATTTGCGGTATGCGAGAGGTTTTACCCCGTTTGTAGAGCGATACAAAACCTCGATAAATGCCTGCTAAGAGTGTTCCATTGGAGATAGGCACAGCGCAGATTTTGGGTGCATCTCTGAGTTGGTCGTAAATTTCAAAAGCGATTTGACTGTACGCCAAAATTTGCAGCGAAGTATTACTGCCACCAGGATTGGCATCGTACCAGTCGTTTTCCTTGGCTAATTCGCTGCTTTGCATCACATTGTCTTCGTAGCTGCCTTCCAATCGAATGATTTCACAACCCAATTGTTCCATTTCGGTAATTCGGACGGTGTGGTAGGATTTGGGAATGAATATCTTGCATTGCAGCCCTGCTAAATTCGCTGCAAGGGCCACGGCTGAACCGTAATTGCCACAAGTTGCCAAGCTGATGATGTCGTATTCTCGTCGCAAGGCATCGTAAACTTGTGCAAAAGCAATTCTATCTTTTTGCGTACCTGTAGGATTGTCGCCTTCCATTTTCAAGTACAACTGTCGAATGTCGTAATCTCGCTCCGAAATTCTGGCTCTGTGCATTCCTGAATCTCCTATTTCAATGTTTTGAATATCTTCAAAAGCAATGAGCCGCTCCCGCAAGTCGAGAGAAGTGTTTTTGACAATTTCGCTCAAGGCGTTTGTTTCCTTAGATACTTTGATTTCAGTAGCATTGATTAAGTCTCTTATGTTCATGTATTATGATTTTTATAATAATTCTAATAGCATCTTTCTTATCAAAGTGATTTGCCCCAAATGATAGTAAGAATGTTCAATTATTCCTTCAATATTTCTTCGGTAAGTTCCGTATTTCTCATCCACAAAGGGGTCGTCTAATTTCTCCTCTGATAGAGCTTCAATGCGCTTTGCAAACTCTTCTGAATTGGTGAACAAGTTGTTTTGCAGATTCTCCCATTCTTCTTTTGAACTTATTGGAGGACAATCAAAACTGTACTTATCTCTTATTTCAAGGTTACCACCTTCAAAAACATTCAGCACTCCGCCTATGTAATAATTCACATGAAATGTCAGAGCAGCAATTGTATTCAAAGTCCCGATTTTGTGGATGGCTTGCTGCCAAGTTGTTTGGGTCAATTGGTCTTTGTAATTTGTATTAGCAATCCATTTGCCATCTAAAAGAATTTCTCTAAAACGATTTGCTATTTGATTTGGATTTTTCATTTCAGTGCTGTATTGTTATTTGTCAATCAATTCACATTTTCCTGTGACTAAATCCTTTTCTATTTTTTTGAATTTCACCTTCTCCAATACTTTACCATCTTTATATTTTACACCGACGAGGTCGTTTCTTTTGAGGTGTCGGTAGGGATTGTGTGCCACTATTGGCTTTGAAGGCAGTTGTTTTTTGGAAAATATATAATCATCACTTTCCTCAGATATTGATAGGATTTTATCTCCATCTAATTTCTCCAATTTCTCCATATGTTTATCGGTCAATTTGAAGGGTTTGAAAGGATTGAATCCACCTCCTTTAGTAGAATTCATCATAGCAGTTTTTGCCATTCCCCAATTGTCTTGGTTTTGCGACCTTACCAAAATTTTTCTTTGAATATCAGCAACCGCCTCCTTTAGTTCATGGGCTTTTGAGTGATAGTTTCGACTCTCTAAAAAAGCAAAATACTGATGCAAAACTTTACCATAAGATTCAAAAACATCCGTTTCTGCTGTAATTTTTTCGGGTACTTTTATCAAACAGACTCTTGTCATTGCTTCGACAGTCCATCTTTTAGGAGTTAGACCTTCATAGTCATACATATAGTCGTGAAAAGTTTCCAGCACGAATAAATAATTCTCTTTATCTACGGCTTCCATTTCCCTATAAAAACTGCTTCTTTGAAAATGTCGAGTCCATTTTTCAAAAAATTGTATTCGAGGAGGCAGGGTAGGTTTATACTTCCTGTCCATCTTTTCAATCAATCTATCTTGAACTGCCTCTATATCTTCATATTTGTCTCTTTCTTCAGTAATCTCCAATTTTTTGGATTGCAGATAGACTAAAATAGGATATTCTTCTAGGGAAGCGTATTCTGCTAAAATGTGATTGGTCAAGGAATTGAGGGTGATGGTGTCAAATTCTACTTGAATTTCTTTTCCATCCACATTTACCACTCTTCCTTGCCAACCTGACAAGTCGACATCTATTTTAGGATGTTTTACTCCATTTTTCACTTTCACGGAGTCTCCTACTTTAAATGATGTGTTCATAAAGAAAGAAAGCATAATAATCTGATTTTTAATTAATTAAGCCTTGTTCGTGTTTCTCCAAATCCGTTCAATTTCCCAAACACCTCTGTTGGGTTAACCCATAGTATTTGGAGTTTATAATTTCAAGCTGTTTTTGGAGTTTTGCAGGTTGGTGTTAAATGATGCTGAATCAATCGGTTTTCCCCAAGAAGGAATCATTGAATTTAGCATTTCTTTTCCTTTATCTGAAGATAAAATTTCAGGGAATGCTTTTTCAATCACCTTCATCATTATGGCAACGGAAGTTGATGCACCAGGTGACGCACCCAATAAACAGGTAATGTTGCCATCTTTGCTGGCAACTATTTGAGTACCAAATTCTAAAGTCCCGCCCTCTTCATCATCTTTCTTTATAGTTTGAACCCTTTGACCCGCTACAAGTATGCGCCAGTCTTCATTTTTGGCATCTTTCACAAAAAACCGTAGCGCATTCATTCGGTCTTCAAAAGACATACTCACTTGTTTGATAAGGTATTTGGTCAAGGGTAAATTGCGCCAAAATACGCCCCACATTGAAGGTATATTTTCCATGTTGATGGATTTAAACAGGTCTGAATAACTGCCTTCTTTCAGAAATTTGGTATTGAAGCCCGCAAATGGGCCAAACAATAATTCCCGTTTGCCATCAATATAGCGGGTATCCAAATGCGGCACCGACATAGGCGGGTCTCCAATTCCAGCCTTGCTATATACCTTTGCAAAGTGCTGATTGATAATTGTTTCATTTTTGCAAACCAACCATTCTCCACTTACAGGGAAACCTCCATATCCATCTTTTTCTGGAATTTCGACCTTCTCCAACAATAGTAAACTTCCTCCGCCTGCTCCAATAAAAACATGCTCTGCCTCTAAATAGCTTGATTCGCCATTTAGTCGGTTTCTAACCTTTATCGTCCAGTCGATATCTTTACTGGGGTCAACATCTACTACTTGAGTGTTGCATTGTACTTTTGTGTCAAATTGAGTTTCTAAAATATGGAAAAGGTGCTTGGTGAGTGCGCCATAATTTAGTTCTGTTCCTCTATCAATTCGGGAGGATGCCATGACCTCACTCTTTTCTCTGTCGTGCATCATTAGTGGAAACCATTCTTTCATTTTCTCCCTATCTCTTGTGAATTCAATGGTATTGAACATAAAATGTTCTTTCATGGCTTTATATCTTTTTTCAAGATAGTCTGCATTGTCTGCACCACAAACCCAACTATGGTGGGGAACATTGTTGATAAAAGAGGACGGATCTTTGATGAAACCTTGATTGACGAGGTAAGACCAAAATTGTTTTGATATTTCAAATTGCTGACATATATTTATCGCCTTGCTGATGTCAATTTTTCCGTTTTCATTTTCTGGCGTATAGTTTAATTCGCAAAGTGCTGAATGTCCCGTTCCTGCATTGTTCCATGTGGCAGAACTTTCTTTTGCTACTTCGTCTAAACGCTCTAAGATTAAGATTTTTATGTCGGGATGAAGAATTTTAGACAATACTGCTAAGGTTGCACTCATGATTCCTCCTCCCACACATATCAAATCGTATTTTTTACTTTCCATAGGTATTTTGTTGTAAGGGTTAGTTGGATTCTAAATAGGCAAGATAAGTTTTTTTAGCCACAAACGGTGTTCTGCAAAGGCAATAATTTGGTTCATTTTCAAAAGTTAAAGCCAAAATGAAGGCCTGGTTCTCCAAAAAAGAATTTTGACCACTTATCGTCCATTTGCTTAAACGACTCAGGCATTTCGCTATGGTAAGGACGGTGTGTAATAGCAATAGATGGCTCAATAAAAAATCTATCCTTAAAAAGTTTGAAGTGGTAGCCTGCTCTATAGGTATTGAAGATTTGAAAACCATTATCGATTTTTTTACCCTCCTCATCCTTAAAAGTTTGCCAAGCATTCATGACATGGACACCTGTGTATAAACCCTTCCACCAAAAATGTTGGTAGGCTAAGGCAAATCCATATTCCTTAATAAAACCAGGGAATTTTTCTTCGGGTGCTTCTTTAGAATCACCATAAGGAATGCCAAGTGACCACCTATAAGTCCAAGTTTTCAGCTCCAAAGATAAGGCATCTTTAGGACTAAGTCGGTAGCCGAAGTTCAACTGGACGAAGTTTGGTGGGTTATCATCAGGCACTAAATTGTAAAGCACAAAAAATGTACTTCCCACAAAAAACTTGCTGTGAGTAGTGTCATTTTTAGCATATTGTGCTTTGATTTGCATAGGGTTTGCGAATATTAAGGTTAAAACAATTACTGAAATCCAATTTTGCATATTTTTAAGGTTTAAGTTAAAAGATAGTGCAAAATTGCAGCTAGAAGAGGGTAAAAAACGTTCACTTAAGGTAAGAAATAAAGCGATTCTATGTTTTATTTTTCATCAGCCTTGCCTTCAAACGACTTAATGATTGTGGGGTAATTCCTAAAAAACTTGCTAATTGATGTTGTGGAACTCTTTGGACCAAATCAGGTCTGGTTTCCAATAAGTTTTCATATCGCTGGGCAGGTGAAGAATTCTTAAAGTCGTCAAGTGAGGCTTGACTTTTCACCAACAATTCTTCGGAAATGATACGGCATAGGCTTTCAAATCTTGGAAATTTGGCGAAAACATCTGCTTCCATATCAGGAGTAGAAACAGAGATTATGGAATCTTCCACACACGAAAGATAATAGGACGATGGTCTTTGGGTTGCTACACATTCAGGTACTTCCCCTTGCATTTCGGTATAAAAATTGGTCGTTTTTTCTTCCCCATCAATGATGTAAAATTTCCTCATACAGCCTTTTAGTACAAAATAACCTTCTTTTGACCGCTGCCCCTCTTCCAGAAGCATTGTTCCTTTCTTAAATTGCCTGAATATATCCAAGTCTGTGATGGTTTTCTTTTCCTCATCAGTCAATAGCATATATTTAGAAATATAGTTAAAAAGTATATTGTCCATGCTTCTGTTCTTATAGTTTCTTCGCATCCAAATCAAAGACTTAGAAAACAACTCGACTTTAACATAGTCATCATCCTAAGTTACCTCCAATGATGGCATAAATATTTTGGGGCTGCCAATTTCTTTTCTTTCCTAATCGCATTCGTTTTTCTATTCGAAATTCATTGAAATTATTTTGTCTCATCAACTCTCTCGCACTTAAATTGTCAATTGGAAATGCATTGAAATCTTTTGATTTCAAGCGTAACTTCATTAGTTCTTGTCCTGCTGAACTTGTCGTTGCTATTATTAAACCGTGTCCTAAATTCGGCAAATAAAAACCTTTCACTTCGTTGTCCTGTAAATATACAAAGCCGTTTGAAAGGTGTGGTTCAAGAAGCAAAATTCTGTTTTCGTCTGAAACTTTTCTATCTAAATCTAAAATTTGTTTTTTGAAGTCACCGTTAATTGCAACAATATTTTCGGAATTTTCAAATGCTTCGTTTGCTCCTTCACACCTAAAAATTAAATATTCAGTTTCTATTTCAAAACCAATTTTTTTATAAATAGGCTCACCAAGCTCGGTTGCCAAAAGATTGATTGTTTCACAGCCTTTTGAATAGGAGGTTTCAACTAAAGTTTGGGTGATTATCGTCCCAATACCTTGATTTCTATAGTCACGGTGAACAATAATATGAGCCAACCAAGCAGTTTTCGTGTGAATTATTGCAGTCCCAATGCCCACTATTTTTTTGTCAATACTCGCTTTAATCGGAAAGCAAAATTTTGTGTTTGTATAAGAGGCAATAATCGGAAGAACGTCTTCCCAACCGATTGGAAGTAAGTCTGAGATAAAATTTATATCGTTATGTTCTAAATTCTGTATGTCCATTTGATAACAAAATTTGGTTTAAAGTCACTTGAATATAGGCTATTCAATTATAAGCTTTTACTTCTCCTCAATATTTTGACAATTCTATTATTTATGATTTCTGACAAGTTCCAATTGTACAGTTTAGAGTCGGTTGTGCTGTAAAACTGAATAAGAACCGCATCAAGGTCTTTGTGATATTTTGCAAAACTTTGGTATCCTGGAACCCAACCACCATGTTCATACTTGTAAATGGAGGAATATATTTCCTGTTCTCCCTGTTCAAACAATGACCCGTCATTCAATGCCCTAAGGAAAATACCCACGTCTTCTGCTGTGGCTAACATGCCGTGTTCGTCTGCCTTTAAATCAAAGGGATGTCCTACATGATAGCCACTCATCACATCGTCCATATTGACTTCACTTAGTGAACCAAAGGTATGGTTAAGATTTAACGGCATTAGAATTTCTTCTTGAATGAATTGGAAGTTCTGATAACCCAATGCATCATCCATTATCTTATTGATTAAAAGGTAATTCGTGTTACAATATTCGTAGTCTTCACCAGGTTCAAAGTTAGCGGGCTTGTCCAGAATCAATGCAAGACTTTCTTCAAAGGTCTGCGTTGGAGCAGCCCAAAAATTCGGAGCATCTGTAAAATTGGGAATGCCACTTCTATGCTGTATCATCAACCTCAAGGTAATTTTCTCAGCGTTTTCAATTCCTCCTACAAGCTCTGGTAAATAATCGGCGATGGTTTTATCCAAAGAAAGACATCCATCACTTACCAATTTGGAGATAGCCACAACATCATACAGCTTGCTTATGCTCGCAATTTTGAATAAGGAATGAGGGTCTGCAGGTATTTTATTTTCTCGATTCTTCCAGCCAGCTGCATAAAATTTGGGTTCTTTTCCACCTTCATCTACATACACAATCATTCCATCAAATCCATGACCAATAGCTTCATCTAACTGCTCTTGAACAGTATTTGGCAAAGGCTTAATCCATGCTTTTACCAATAGCCAAGGGACAAAGAATAGGGAGATAATAGTTCCCAAGAGCAATACGATTCTGATTATTTGTTTTGTTCGTTTCTTCTTCATACCATTTTAGGACTGAACGCATTGAGTAAATTGCTTATAATGGACGGAGTGTACTCGCAACAGTGTGTGTGCTTTGAATGGTGAATTATTCAAAGTAGGTTTCCACGTTATTCTCTAAGAACTCAAATCCATATTTAATCCTTGTTTCATGACCGTCAGATAATGGAGGTAAATTATCTGCCTTGAACCATGCGATTTCATCCGATTCGCTCGAAGTCCTAGCTTTTCCGCCTACAATTTCACCCCTAAAAACCAAATGAACAAACTCGTTCTCTTTCCACGGGTAATATACATATTCGTAATGTATCGAGCTCCAAACGCCTATCAAATCCAATATTTTCACCTCAAAACCAGTCTCCTCCTTGCACTCTCTTATGGCACACTCACTTGGGGTTTCGCCTAAATCATTACAACCTCCTGGCATTGCCCAACGTCCATTATCCGTTCTTCTGATGAGCAATACTTCAAGTTCCTTGTTTACCACAAAAACGTCACAGCCTAGTAAGGGGGTTATTGGTTTTGCCATGTTTGTTTTAGTGTTTGTTTTGAAAATACTTCAATTACAAATCTATGAACTATCGTCTTCAAATGCTTGGAGGGAAGGGCTTATGAATTTTGGCGAAAACTATCATTGAGTAAGGCAGCAATAGTGAACAGTCTGATGTACGGCGGTGTGAGAAACTCCCGTAGGCAAACTGCTTACGGGCTACCTGCTCGATTGTGGTGTCGTTTTTATTTATATTCAAATTTTAGAAATTTTGGTTCATTTGAAAAAATGATTGAAAAATTTAACTCCTCAAAAATTGCATTATCTTCATTTGCAAAAATATTTCTGAGAACTTCATTATCATGTGTAAAATAAAGAATGTAATGTTCTTCATTTTTCCTATTTTCATTTCTGAGTATTCTTGCGATAGATTCTTTAGTTGGTAATTTATGCTTATTTTTTCCGTTCGCACTAAAGAGGAAGTTTTTACAGTCAATCAAGCTATATAAGTCATCACTATTGTTTGCTTTACTGCCATGATGAGTAACCTTAACCAAGTCACAGACAATTTTATTATCTTTTTTGTATCCCATTGAATCAAGTGTTGAGACAATATCACTTGGGTGAGCATCAGCAAGCCAAAGAGTTCTTATTCCATCATAATCAGTCATTACACTAATACTACTTCCGTTTTCAATGGAGTTATCTTCATCCCAAATAGAAAGGTCAAAATCATTAAGTTTTATATGATAATCATCTCTTACGGCTCTTTTGGCTTCACTAATGGCTTCTCCCTCTTGTTTTTCCAGTGGCAGTTTGGGGTTATTCTCATATTTTGCTCTCAACTTGTGAAGCTTTTCTGATGAAGGAGTAAGAATATAGATTTTTAAGCCGAATAGGTCAATGGGCTTTATACTTGAAACAATATCCCTTGTAGGAACCTTATTGATACTTTCAAGATACTTCGAAAGTATATCACCTTGCCTAATGCTCCTAGCAACACTTACGGATTTATTATCCTTTGTATATTGATTTGTTCTTCTAGGACGATTATAAAGCCAAAGATTAGTAGTGTCTTTAGACTCTCCAGATTTGGTTTGTTTAATGAACTGTTCTATTCCACCAATATGGTCATCATGTATATGCGATACAATCCATAAGTCAATTGACTCGTCACTTGCTTGAATTTCATTTACATGAGAGGAGATGATACCTTTAAAAGTTCTTCTATATCCTGCATCAATAAAAATATTATGGTATTTACCATCACTTCCGTAATACCTTATTCTAGAAGCATCACCACATTCAGCTTGGTAGAAAAATATTTCTTTTTTAATCTCTTTCATAGTAATTTAATTGTCCCTTTATTTCTCCATTTTCAAGATAGAATACCCCACAAGGTACTCCAAAATCACTTTGTTCCCTATGTAAGCTATGCGCCATTTTTTCTCCAAGAAGAGTCCAAATTATATCCAAATCATTCTTTTCCAGATAATTTAAAAAGATTTGTTTGTTTATCATTAATCCACCAGATAAGGGAATGTTTTGAACTGTTAATACTCCCTTAGAGTTAACAAAATCGCCGTCATTAGGAGCATAAATTAGTTCAAGGTCATTAAAAAGTTGCTCACAAGGAATATTATAAGTTGATTCTGCTCCAGATTTATCCTCACTGATATGTGCTTTAGCATCTTGCGTACCACACATAACGAATAGTCCAGTTGGGTTATTATTATAGTAGATTTCTTTCCACGAATTCTCTCTCTCAACACTATTGTATGCAGGAGACCAATATTTCTCTCTATTTAAAAGTTGGTTAAACTCACTACTTGGTTCTGGCATCCATCTTCCCCAGAAATTCTTGCCCTGCAGAAATTCAACTATTTGTGTTTTATCATCTCGTTTGACTATATACCCCTGAATCATGTACAACAACTCTTTTCTATACATGGAATATTTGTCTACACTCATCGGCTTTGGCATATTCCATTTGGTAAACTTGTTCAAAAATAGCCACTCAACATTACTAACATCTTTTTTAGAGATTATATATTTGACTTCGGGCAAATCATTTATGTTTCTTGCCCATTCCTGATTTTCTTGATTCCAAAAAGAATACTCGTCATCATGCCACCATTTGTATTCTTTTTCTAAGATCATCATATCATCTTCAGGTAATTCTTCAGTATTCTTAGTTGTGTATATAGGGTCAATGTCTCTTACAGAAAATTGCCATGCTCCTTGGTAATATTTATAGTTCTTATCTAAATACCTATCCCTGATTTTATGATTGTCAGCAAGAATGCTGAGTATTTGGTGAAATGCAATCCACTGATATTTTTTGCCAATTTGCTCAGTATTTGGTCTACTGTTACGATATCCATTGTTTTGGTCATATCTTCCATGTAATTTGACATCGTAACCTAATTCGTGTGCTCTTTTTACAATCCATCTTTTCACAGGAGCAGTATTAAAAAAATTCCAATAATAGTTTGAACTACTAAGTCTTTTAACATCCTGTAAATAGGGGATTATACTTTTGATTACGTATTCGAGTTGTTCATTAAAAAGAGTTCTAAGAATTTCAAATCCTTCTTTGACTCCTTTCTCATGCTCTTTAAGCAACTTATCGTATTTCTCTTGTCCACCCAACCTTTCTATTTCATACCTGTTGTTTTTGCTTTGAAGTTGTTCTTTTGAATTAATCATTTCACTCAAAAGAGTAAGATGTTTTTCTTGTTCTTCTGATAATTCATCAATGAATTTCTTGTAACCAGGCTCTTTAGTAAAGCTAATGGGGAAAAAAAATTCAATACTCGGGTCAACTGTTTTTCGTCCAAAATCCCATGAAATCACTGAGAAATATATTCCATTGTATATTCCTCCAAACTTTTTATCGTATTCAGGGCTTTTATGGTCTATATCATAGACACTAATTTCTTCCTCTGTTGGATAAATAGGTAAGTCACTCTTGTATGGCGGACGAATTTTCCGTGCATCTATTTCTTCACCCAAACCTCTATAAATCATATACTCAACTGCGTTGCGAGCATAATCACGAAGTAAAACGTGTTCAGGTGGATTATCTT
This sequence comes from Chitinophagales bacterium, assembly GCA_041392475.1. Classification (NCBI taxonomy): domain Bacteria; kingdom Pseudomonadati; phylum Bacteroidota; class Chitinophagia; order Chitinophagales; species Chitinophagales bacterium. The sequence goes on from JAWKLZ010000003.1 coordinate 703,242, forward strand.
TGAAAATCTGATTATATACAAAGTTCCCTATTAATTTAATTGAATCTTGTCGCTCTGTTCTGAGTATGCATCCATATGTAATTGCATAAAGTCTTTCTTGAACATACATGTCATCTACAGCTTTAAACCTTGTAAGTAGGTTAAGGAGTGCAGTTGGCTGCTGTTCGAGTAAGTTGACTATAGCTTTGGTTACTTCATCTCTTAGCTTTCGATTAGTTGATGCAAGTAGCCATGATAACGTCTGAGCAGCCAGTACTGCGGTTTCACTGTCAACAGAACTTGAAATAGAGGGAGACCATGCCCAATCAATCAATCGGCGAAGAGGAAAACCAATTTCATTATCGTTGTACCCTGAATACCATAAAACGTGACGTTGCCAAAAGCTGTCTCTTTTTGGCATTGGTATTTTTAAAAGGATTTGATGTAGTCTATCCGAATTAAATGGATGATTTTTTATTGTTGCAAGTTGTTCAATAGTGAGTAAATAATTATCAAAGTCAACATTGAAGAAATCTCCCTGAAACCACTTAATTAGTTTTTCTTCATTGATGCTTTCGATAGTTCGCCATTTCAGGCTGTCTAATAGGAATCCGTTTTGCCAGTCAATAATGATATTTCTAAGTTCGGATTCGTCCTTTTTTATATCCTCATACACCCAGCTATATACCTCAAATAATTCTAACCCATGCTTTTCTGGTAGTAAAATTGCGAGAGACTCCAAAACACCTCCGTATTTCCAATAATATTCTTCCATCAATTTACCGAGTTCCTCTTCTTTGCTAAATGCTCTTAATACTTCTTCCTGATTCTTGAAGTATTTAATGAGTTCATTAGCAATGAAATAGTCGCCAAATCGTTCATATGCAAAGTATATTACCTCTTCCTTTTCTCCAGCACTATAGCTCTCCTTACAATTCCTGATAAGGACACTTTCCTGTATCATATCATTCAATAGGAACGGATATTTAGAGAAATTCGCATTGAAGAATATATGAGCATCCTCAAGCAATAATACGCTCTCCTTTTTATTGAAACACTCTAATGAAAACTTTTGTATTGCATTCGAGATTAGGTTAGGTGCTAAATAGTATTCCTCACGTAGTTTTTGAAATTGGATTTTTAATGCTTTGACGTAATAGTTGAATATTGTCCCAATACCTTGAAAACCTTGAGGAAATTCTTTTGTTGGAGAGTTTTGTACCCCTTTACAAATCAAAAATAAAAACAGGGGCTTGGTAAATTCAGGAGCCAGTATTGGGAAGTCTGGCTGTTTAAGCTTATAATGCTTACAAAAAAGTTTTAATGCTGCGTATTCGTTACCTGCAAACCCTTCATGGTTTATAATCGAAATTTTTTGAGGAATACCTTCTGGAAACATTAGGTCAAAATAGGTCGTTCGGATACTCAAAGCGACACCTAAATATGGGTGCTTAACAATAGTATTTATTAATCCAAAAACCTCATCCCTCCACAAACGAACACCTCCTCCTTCGTTCAGTGCATCAATTAGAATAGGTATTCTTTCATTTAATTGTTCGCCTATTTTATTAAGAGACTTCAGAAAATTATCCATGTTCATTTCAAGCCCTAGTAGACTTAAAATGTTCTTTTCTACGCTTCCAACCCCAGATTTAAAATGTTGTCCCAAAAGTAGGATGGATGGTCGTCCTCGTTCCAATCTGTTTTGAGCTATATCTCCTAAAAGGTGAGATTTTCCGCTTCCTGCTTCCCCTTTAACAATTAACACAGGATTATTTGTAAGTTCAACATTTACTTTGTTCTGTAAATCATCTTCCAATTCCCTATTCTTTGTTTGCATTTCTCTTAAAGAGCTTAGTTCAGTTTCATAAGGAACTCTATAATTGAATGTCTTTTTAGTATCCTTTTCTGCTTTTATTTTTTCTCTCTGAAGTTCATACAACTCTGATTGCTTTTTATTAATCAATTCAGATATACGATTGATTTCGTCAGTAATCCATGTGTAGTCAATGATATTAGGCACATTGATAGAGATTGACTCAATCCAATTTGTTACATTTGTTTTCAGATTGTTTTGCTCAGTCTCAATATCGAAAAGTGCAGATTCTTCTTTTGGGTTTGAGTATCGATTTTGATTTATCCAATTGTCGATTGCTTGAAGAAAACGGTGTTCAAAATCCTTGTCACGAACGAGATCATTGAACAGTTTGGAAATAGGTAGTTCTAAATTGAGTTCCTTCCTATAGCGTTGCCCTAAATTATGAATTGCCTTTTCTACATTGTTCTTAAAAAAACTGTGATTCAGATTATTACCTCCTAAGTAATCAAATTTTATAGAAGGTAAAAAGTTATGTGAGAGCAATTCATTAACCAATTCAATATGCTGACCATAAATAACCCTGCCTCTATCTTCTGGGCGAAATCTCGTGAAGATGCCAAATAAGTACACATACTCGTTATCATTCAAGAAAATGCCACTCCCCGAAAACCCTTCAGTCGCATAGTCATTGTAATCTTCGTTTAATTGCAACTGAAACTTTCGAACTGCCGTTAACTCCTGTTTCCATGTGGGATAAATTACATCAAGTTCTTTTCCCATTGTAGCATTTGGAAATCCTTTAACAATGAATTGCGTTTTATTTTGTCGAGTAGTCACAACTCTTACTTTTGGAATACCTCCTATTATACTTTCCACCTCCGATTTATTTAGAAGTATTAGAGCCAAATCCTTATCTGAATCTTTAAATAGGAGATTTTCGTTTATGTGACTTACGTTGATTGATAAGTATTTTTTTTCTATAGGATTGTACATGTCTATGAGTAGGGAGGAGAGTGTTTCTTGAAAAGAATCTCCATCATTGTGCAAACAGTGTGAGGCTGTTATTATATAAACGTTATCCCTAAAATCATCCGAATAGTAAATTAGTCCAGTTCCGATTACTGCCTTTGATGATTTCTCTCGAAGTCTAACAGTAAGTCGAGAAATTAGAATGTCTTGTTCTAAGTTTATCATTGAGTGAGTCATTCAAAAATATTCATTGACGAATAGTACAATAGTCCGTAGCGTTTTTCTAATAAATTAATAATCAAATCTCTATGCCTCTCTGCGTTTAATAAAAACTACCCGAACTATTGATAGTATATTCGAGGCTATTATACCATTGTTGATTTTATATGCACCATAACGTTTAGCACTGCCTTCTTTTTTCTTTAATCAACCAAATGGTTCGACCCCGAATAATGCCCAATGAGTATCCTTTCGGCATATTTCGGTTGAGCCACTTTGAACTCGTCAAAACGCTTCATGAAAATTCAGAGAGGTTTTTATAGAACTCGTTGAAGTTTCAGGCTGGCCTGAACAACCAAGAATGAAAGTTAAAATGAGGACTAAGTATTTCATGTAAATAATTTAAAAGTTATGCCTACTTCAATATTTAGTTAACTTTTTGGCATATTACCAACATATAGAATTACTATGATAAGATACTTTAAAATGCCGTTTTGTATTTTTTATTGGTGGTGTGTAACATCTTCAAGAACAAAATCAGTTACGTATATACCTTCTATATCCAAAAGTAAAAAATCTCTCTTATACCACCAAAATAAAATTTGATGATTTCTTAGAGGCTGTCTTGATTTTAGAGAAATGAACTAAAAAGGCATCAGTTAGTTATATATACTAATACATAGTTGATAAACTTAAAAACAATAAATATGTATAGTAGCAGTCTAACCGATGCCGAATGGGAAGTTATTGAAAAACTTTTAGATAACCAAAGAAAACGTAAATGGGACTTACGTACTCAAATACTTGATGGGATATTTTATGTATTGAAATCAGGTTGTCAATGGCGTATGTTACCTAAAGAATTTGCACCTTGGAAAACTGTTTATGACTATTTTTACCGTTGGAAAAAACAAAAAATATGGGCAAAACTACATGAAGCCTTACGCCGATTAGTACGCCAAAAAGAAGGCAAATTCATCAGTCCAAGCTTAGGCATAGTGGATAGCCAAAGCGTAGCTACTGGTACGTTTATCGAAGAAACGAAAGGTTTTGATGGCAATAAGAAGATAAAAGGACGCAAGCGACACGTTATGGTAGATACTTTGGGGTTGATTATTGCCATAGCCATTACAGCTGCTAATGTTAGTGATAAAGAAGGATTTATCCTATTAGCTAAAGGGGTAAAATCAAAATTTTGGCGATTGGTGAAAATATTAGCAGACGGAACTTATAGAGGAGACTGGGCGAAGAGATTCAAACATTGGGTCATAGAAATAGTTTTACGAAGCAGGCAACAAAAAGGATTTTCGGTGCAGCCTAAACGCTGGATAGTAGAGCGTACTTTTGGTTGGTTTGAGCATTATAGAAGATTAAGCAAAGATTATGAGTTTAATCCAGATACCAGCAAAACCATGATTCAACTGGCGATGATTCGGATCATGGTGGCAAGAGTCGTTTAATAATAATACGAATGGATTATTTAATTATATGACAAATCAAGACAGCCTCTTAAAAGAAAAGAGTTTGTTATTAGTATGAAAATATATACAATTCATCTTGGCAACAGTCGACAACTAATTCAACTTCACCCGCATCTCCCCAAACCCCTTCAATTTCTCAAAAACCTCCTTTTTCGCATCCAGCTTCAAAGACTTAGAAAACAACTCCACCTTCCCATAGCCATTCTTGCGGTCAATCACATTGATAGCCAAAGCCATTTTACCAGGATGTTGGTGACAGAGGTTTTGCATACGAGTAATGAACGTATTGTCGATGATGTCGAGCGGAATGCTGACCGTAATCATTTTGGCTTCCTCCTCCAAAATTGTAGAAAGCAAACGCACCTTCGAAAGTTTGAACTCATAGCGATCATTGTTGCCCCAACCACGATTTTTGTACTGTCCTTTGATTTGTATAGCAAGACCTTCCTCTAAGTAGTTTTTGAAGGTCAAATAATCATCTCCAAACAAGACAATCTCATAGCTATTGTTGAAGTCTTCCACCAAAAATTTACCAAATCCATTGCCGTTTTTGGTCGTTCTATGTTCGGCAGACATCACAATACAGCCAATAATCAGGTCACTATTTGGGCGTTTGGTAATGTCCTCCAAAGTAGCATTGCAGAAAAAATCCACCTCCATTTTGTAATCATCCAAAGGATGCCCCGAAAGGAAAATACCTGTCACTTCTCGTTCTTGCTTCAACCTTTCCATCAAGCCCCATTCCTCACATTCATAGACCGTTGGAGTCGCTACCTCCTCATCCAGCACCGCAGTTCCAAACAAACTCATTTGAGAAGTCGAGCCTTGTTTTTGGTATTGATTGCCAAATCGAAGAATACGCTCAATCAAGTTAGCATCCTCTCCATTGTGTTCGTAAAAATATTGCGCTCTATGCAGTCCAAAATTGTCAAAAGCACCCGCCAAAGCCAAGTTTTCAAACGCCTTTTTGTTCACCGTCCTCAAATTGACCCGTTTCACAATGTCAAAAATATCCTTGAATGCTCCCCCTTTTTTTCGTTCTGCAATCAAGTCCTCTACTGCCGCTGCTCCAACGCCTTTCACTGCCGCCATCGCAAAACGAATCTCGCCTTTTTTGTTCACCGCAAATTTGATGTTACTCTCATTCACATCGGGCGACTTGCAGGTAAGTCCCATACGGTTACATTCACTCAAAAAGAAATTCAGCTTTTTGATGTCTTTCATGTTGTGACTCAACACCCCCGCCATAAATTCGGCAGGATAGTTCGCCTTCAAATAGGCAGTCTGAAAAGCCACCAAAGCATAGCAGGTCGAGTGGGATTTGTTGAAGGCATACGAAGCAAAAGCCTCCCAATCCTTCCAAACCTTGTCCAGAATTTTCTTTGGATGTCCATTTTTGTCCCCTCCTTCCAAAAACTGAGGATACATTTTGTCCAACACATATTTCTGCTTTTTCCCCATCGCCTTCCGCAATACATCGGCTTCACCTTTGGAGAAGTTGGCTAATTTTTGGGACAGGAGCATGACCTGTTCTTGATAGACGCAATTGTGCAGAATGATGTTGTTGCCTACAAAATTGTGTATGCCTTCAACTGTGATGTCATAAACAAGTTCCTTGCCGACTGCTTCAATGGAGGTGATTTCTTGCCAGTTAATATTTAGGCTCTCTTTTGTCATTCTACAAGAATCTTGTTGCTTAGAATGACAAAATGTATAGCTATTGGCAGATAATTGGATATGTTCATTGATTGTTAAGTCCGTTAGGACTTCAATATTTGTAGCCTTATTGTAATTTATAGATTCAGAACTCCGTAGGTGTTCAACTCCCATAGAAGTTGTAAGAATTGTTGTCTTTTGTTCTATAAATATTTGATTCTTATCAGAATCTTTTTGCAAATTAACAATACACAAATTTTGAAAAAGCTCGAAATCTGTAATAGCAACCTCATAAATGTTTTCTATATCAGCGAATTCATTCGCTGTGTGGATAGTGCGGTGAATGATATTTGCAGCAATCCCCAACCTCAACAAAAGCGTCTGCAAATCAAAAGCAAATTTTTCAGAGCCAGTTGTAAAAGTTCTTTTTGCAGTTTCCGAAAAATCACAATTTTTCCAAAGTTCTGCCACAAAAAATACAATCAATTCTTCCTTCAATGAAAACACAAATTCAGGAATAAGTTGCTGTTCAGCCAGGACCTTCAAAGCCGTTTTGTCGTATTCCTTCCCTTCAATTACCTCCAGTTTTCGAGGAGTTGCAATCGCATCTCCTACCTTCAAATCACCAATTTCTTGCCAACCATTTTCGGTCAAAACACGGTGGTTGGGAGTCAAACGAACCTTGCTGCCGTTCTTCAATTTGACCTCCCAAACCTCTTTTTCACCATTACAGACCCAATAGCTGACTTTCGCAAATTTTGTTTTTAAATCCTTACTTACACCTTGTACTTCAAAGATTTCTGCACTGCCTGCAATTTGGTCAAGGCGAGTGCGCTCACCCGTTTTTGGATTGAAAACCAAAGTGTCACCAGTTACACAAATTCCATAAGTTTCATGCAAATACTCCTCCATCGCATCCAAATCATAGACAATCTCCTCACGTCCATGCTTTCGATTGATAAAGTTTGGGATGTACTCCAATGGGCCAGGGCGGTAGAGGGCATTCATCGCAATGAGGTCATTGAAGGTAGTGGGCTTCAATTCCTTCATGTATTTCTGCATTCCAGCACTTTCATACTGAAAAATACCGACTGTTTCACCACGTTGGAAGAGTTCATAGGTTTTCAAATCGTCCAAAGGTACTTCGTCAATGTCCAATTTAACGCCATGGTTTTCCTCAATCATTTCGACTGCATCCTTGATGATGGTCAGCGTTTTGAGACCCAAAAAGTCCATTTTGAGCAAACCCGCATCTTCCGCCACACTGTTGTCAAATTGCGAAATATAGAGGTCGTTGTCTTTCGCCATTGAGACAGGAACGTATTGGGTCACATCGTCAGGTGTAATCACCACTCCACAAGCATGAACACCTGTATTCCGAACAGAACCTTCCAGTTTTTTGGCGGCTCGAATCATTTGGGCAATGGGTAAATTTCCTTCGGCGAGTTTGCGAAACTCATGCGCTTTCTGCAATTCATCGGCATTGAGGTTCTCCTTCAATTTTTTATCGACATCACCTTCAGCCAATACATTTGCCAAACTTGCCTTCAAATGATCGGGAAATGTTTTGGCTACTTTATCTACTTCTGGTAGGGGAATATTCATTACACGCCCCACATCTCGCAGTGCAGATTTGGCTTTCATCGAGCCATAGGTTACGATTTGGGCAACTTGACTTTTCCCATATTTATCTACCACATAATCAATTACTCTCTGCCGCCCTTCATCATCAAAATCAATGTCAATATCGGGCATGGATATACGTTCTGGATTCAAAAAACGCTCAAAAAGCAAGTCGTATTTGATGGGGTCGACGTTGGTAATTCCAATGCAATAAGAAACCGCCGATCCTGCCGCCGATCCTCTACCTGGCCCTACCGCTACGCCAATTTGTCTTGCAGTAGTCGTAAAATCTTGCACAATCAAGAAGTAACCAGGGTAACCTGTTCGTCGGATGGTTTCGAGTTCAAAGTTGAGGCGTTCTTCAATTTCGGGGGTAATCGTACCGTAGCGTTTTTTTGCACCTTGAAAGGTGAGGTGTCTGAGGTAATCGTCTTGGGTGTTAAAGCCTTTGGGAATCGGGAAAGCTGGAAGGAGTACATCTCGTGCCAATTGAAGTGGCTCGATTTTGTCTAAAATTTCCATTGTGGTGTCCAAACTCACAGGCACATCTTGAAAGATTTGCCCCATTTCTGCCTGCGTTTTGAAGTAGAAATCTGAGGAGGGAAATTTGAAGCGATTTTTCTCCTCCAATAAATTGCCTGTATTGACACACAGCAAAATATCGTGTGAATCGGAGTCTTCTTCTTCTACATAGTGACTATCGTTGGTGGCAATGACTTTGACATTGTATTTTTTCGCCAATCGAAGTAAATGCTGGTTGATGTCTTCTTGACTGACTCCTGAATTGTCAATGTTTTCTAAGCCTCGATGTCTTTGAATTTCAATATAATAATCTTCTCCAAAAATATTGAGCCACCACTTCAATGCTTCTTCTGCCTTGTCGTATTCTTTGTGCAAAAGTAATTGTGGAACTTCAGCACCAATGCAGCAGGAACTGGCAATGATTCCTTCATGGTATTTTTCGACCAAACTTTTGTCAATTCGTGGATATTTACCATACATTCCTTCAATGTAACCCAAGGAACAAAGTTTGACGAGGTTGTGATATCCGACTTGGTTTTTGGCGAGCATCAATTGGTGGTAGCGCACATCTTTTTCGCCTTTAGCTCGGGAAAAGGCTTGTTTGTGGCGGTCTTCGACCATGTAAAATTCACAACCGACAATGGGTTTGATGTTTCGTTTGTTGGCTTCGGCTACAAATTTGAAGGCTCCAAACATGTTGCCGTGATCGGTCAAGGCAACACCTTTTTGACCATCTTTTACGGCTTTGTCCATCATTACGCCGATGTCGCTTGCGCCATCGAGTAGGGAATATTGGGTATGACAATGTAGGTGACAAAATTCGGGCATGGCTATTTATTTGGAAGACGGCTGACGAAGGGCGACAGGCGGCTTTTTGTGTTAGAAATTATTGAAAACTAAGTAGGTGATTATTAGTTTTGAGAAGGCTAAGTTAGGGATTATTGAACGATTTTTCCATCACAAATCCATCTTTCGCTACACGCCTCCCAAAAATTCAATAAAGGCATAAATGTCCTTCAAAGAAATTTCCGCATCAATTGAATAAATGGGAATATTTTCCTCCAAACCTATCACATAAGAGATGCGCCAAACTTTAAAGGAGACTAATTGCGTATAGCAAAAACCTTGTCAGCTAAGGGTGTTTTTTTTACTGCCGAAATTATTTGAGTTTTGTATTTGCCTTCTACTCTTTTAACTTCAGCAAATTCAAAAAGGTTATTGAAAGTCCCAAAAAAGCGATTTCGGAAACACGCTAAGTATTGCTCTTTAGGAGTAGAATAAGAACGGTTAAATTCTTTTAATTGCTTAGGGAAAATTAACAAATATGCTTCTGCATAGGTTTCCACTGGGATTTCTCGATTGCCGTGTTTCATAAAATGATACATGGTATATGCCCAGCCTAATTGTACTACATCTTCTGGGTCATAAGACATATAAGACCAGTTGTATTTGGAAGTATAAGTTTCTAATAATTGAAGGTATAACTTTCCTTCGTCTTGCATGAGTTTTTCCCCTTTCTTGGTAATCAACAATTTATTGTGCTGCTTTCTAACAACTCCTCCCATTTTGAGCAATGTATGGGTAAGATGAGCATAATCAAAATCTTCTTCTTGCAGAATCTTTCTGGTACCATCATCAACGTACTCATCCGTATAAATTCGGTAATCATACAATTGATGCAAAACCTTACGAATCAAATTTCCAGTTTTAGTCAATTTATAGTATTTCGTAGTCTGCATATCCATCAAAAAGTGCATACAGAACTGAATAAATTTAACGTCTTTTACAGCATCTTTTTCTAAAGAATTTGTAATTTGAAGAGGCGAACTTTTGTCATAAGGCTTGTAAACCAAAGTTATTAAATCCATTGGGCTTATACTGTGTAATGGCAAGATAATCATATACAAAAATATTAATAATATTTAACGTTTGGTTCTTTGATAAAATAACGAGAGAGAGGAATTTATATTCCTCGATTTTTTCGCAAAAATTGTCAAACAACTTTACCCCGTCACCGCTTTCAAAAATTCAGCCGTATCAAAATATACCCGCAAGGATTGAAGTAAGCCCTCTCGAATTTCGTACCATTCGCTGACCTCCAAAGTAAGCGTTTCGCCAGATGGTACAGCAATTGTTGTTGAGATTTGGGTAATGATATAATCCTCAGTTTCTACGAGTTTGTAAAGGGTACTATCAGTGATAGAACTAAAAAAAGGCTTGTTTACTTCAATAAAAAGCGATTTGCCTTCTACTTGTGCTAAAGGGCCGATTAGGCTCACATTTTCAGCCAATAAATCCATCCAGTCTTCTGATTTTGCCATCATACTTGCTCTAAACGCTTCAAAAACTTGCATCGGTGATTGTGCCATGTGTGTTCTTTTTTGGTTTTTTTAAATATTCATGCACCCTCAAATCTAAAACAAACCGCTATATTTGGCAAAGATTATCGAATCATTTTATTGACAATCCTCAAACAAATAAATAGCTTGGTTTTCAAATTTTACTTCAATGACAAAAAAATATATACTACCACATTTTCTCATTCTTTTTCTGTTTTTGATAAGTACGAGCATTTTAGCTCAAAGTCCTATTGAAGAGAAGAAAGTTGATAAACCACATTTGGGCTTATTAGATATTGCACCTCAACCGCACAAAGGACGCATTATTGGCTTGACAGCGTGGAGTTTGGGAAGTTATACTGCCACCATGATTTCACTCAACAATGTTTGGTATTCGCAGTATGAACGGAGCAAGTTTCACTTCTTCAATGACAATTCAGAGTGGCTGCAAATGGACAAGGTGGGTCATGCTTGGACTTCTTATTCTGAGGGATTGTATGGAGTGGCCTTGTTTCGATGGGCAGGATTGAAGGACAAAAAGGCGATTTGGATTGGCGGAATGGTCGGCACGTTTTTTCAGGCAGGCATTGAAGTCTTGGATGGTTTTTCGGCGAGATGGGGCGCAAGTGTGGGCGATTTGGTGGCAAATTCTACGGGTTCGGCTTTGGTGATTTTTCAAGAATTGGCTTGGCAAGAGCAGCGTTTTCGGTTGAAGTATTCGGCACACCGTCCTGATTACAAGGATTTTGACACACCTTTGCAGCTTAGGGCAGAGGATTTGTATGGAACGACGATTGCAGAACAGCTATTGAAGGACTACAATGGACAGACGTATTGGCTGACGGTGAATCCTTCGACTTTTATCAAAAATCCAGATTCTAAGTTTCCGAAATGGTTGAGCATTGCAGTGGGGTACGGTGGGGATGGCATTTTTGGTGGTCACTTCAATCAGTGGACGGATGATGGGGGTGTATATCACGACTATGAAAACTCGATTCCTCGTACTCGGCAATACTATTTGTCGGTAGATGTAGATTTAGACCGCATTCCGACAAATAGCAAACTATTGAAGGTGATCTTAGGGGCGGTGAATGTATTGAAATTTCCTGCTCCTGCATTGGAGTTTGGGAAAGAGGGGACGAAATTTCATGCGATTTATTATTGAAGTGGATAATTCATTTTATATACCCTGAGCTAACTCATCCAATCCACTTTCATCCACCGCTTTACCCAACCTAAACACTCCCTGAATAGGCGAAAACAAGAAAGCCAATAGAAACCAAAATCCGACCATTGCAGCCATCGCCCCTGCAATAGAGCCATTTAGCCAAACTGCTAAATAATAACCACTTATGGCAGTCAAAACGCCAATTGCAGCCGACAAAACCAACATCACTTCAAGGCGATTGGTGAGCAAATAAGCTGTTGCCGCAGGGCCAATCAAAAACGCTACGACCAATATCGCACCGACCGATTCAAAAGATACTACGGTAGTCAAAGAAACGGCTGCCATCAACAAATAATGCCAAAAAGCAGTCGAAAAACCCAACGCTGCTGCATACGCAGGGTCAAAAGTGGTCAAAAACAAACCTTTGTAACCCACCACAATCATCGTGACAATCAAAGCCAAAACGACACCGCCAATCCAAACGGCTCGTGGTCCCAAATCCATCCCATTGAAGGTAAAAGTATCGAAAGGAACAAAAGCAATTTCACCATACAACACACATTCTTGGTCTAAATCAACCTGTTGTGCATACGCTGCAATGAGTATCACACCAATAGCAAAAAGGAGGGTAAAGGTCAAACCAATCGCTGCATCCGATTGCAACTTGGCTTTTCGAGAGAAAGTTTCAATCATCAATGCGGCAATGATTCCCAAAACTGAAGCTCCAATCAGACTCGCTATCGAACCATGCCCTGCAATTAGAAAGGCAAAAAATATCCCCGGCAAAACAGCATGGGATATTGCATCTCCCATCATTGCCATTTGCCTCAAAATGAGGTAACAACCCAACAATCCACAAGAAACGGCTATGAGAGAGCCAGTTAAGATAATCCAAAATTCATTCATAGTATTAACTCTATTCGAAAAAGAACAATCACATGTAACGTATGATAGTAGAAAATGGTTTGAAATCTGTTAGAAATGTCTAACAAAAAACCTCTGTTAGATTTTTCCAACAGAGGTTCTTGATTTTTTCTTTGTGTTTGAATTTTAAGCTTTCTCACCCTTGCTGTTTTTTCAAATACCTACGAGCCGCCCGTTTCAATTGCCCTTCAGATTTGGCATTGACCATCTTCAATGCGTATTTATCCAACACCCGCCGAGCCTTTTGCAGCTTTGGTTTCCAGTAAGTTGAAGCCTCGACATTGGTAATCATGACCCCTTTTGAAGAAGAAGCGTGAATCATTTGAAGCGGTTCACCTTTTTTCGATACAACCAATCCAACATGGTCAATATCCCGTTTTTTCTCCCCAAAAAACACCAAATCTCCTTTCTGCACCTTTCTAACGCATACTTTTTTGCCCTCATTTACTTGCGTACTTGTGGTGCGACTTAGATTGTGGTCCGCATTTTTAAAAACATACTGCACATATCCCGAACAGTCAAAACCTTGCGTTGTAGAACCGCCCCATTTGTAAGGAACGCCAATGTGTTGTTGGGCAATGGTAAGTAGGTTTGCCATATTGGGAAGCGTCTCGACTTTGCTGTTTTTTGAAGGAAGAGGCTTTGGGGCAGGGGTAGTTTTTCTTTCAGGCCCAGGTTTCACTATCTCTGTTTTAGGCGTTTGTTCCTGTTTACCCTTGGGTACAAAGGTTTTTTGGGCATATACATTAGAGGAAAAAGTAAAAGAGAGTAGGAGAGAGGCGATGGATAAGAAAAATAGGTTTTTCATTTTTTATGTTTAATATTTCATCTTCAATGAATTACAGACCTTTTTTTGACTTTTTGAAAGAGTATGGGTTTAAAAATCTTCAAAATGTCTATCTTGATTTCTGTTAAAAATACCAGCTATGAAGTTACAACCTTTTTTTCTTATTCTTCTATTTTTTAAATGCAACTACTTTGTAGAACAAAGCAAAATTGCTTCAATGGAAAACTTACCCAAAAATCTCGGCAAACTGCAATACGCAACTCCCGAACAATTGGGCATGAATGGTCAATTTTTGAAGGACAGCATTGAAGCCATTATCATGCAAGGCATTGAAGGAAAGGCATTTCCAGGGGCGCAAGTGTTGGTAGCAAAGGGTGGCTACATTGTTTACCATCAGGCATTTGGCTACCATACCTACGACAAGTTGCAGTTATTGCAACAAACCGATATATACGATTTGGCTTCTGTTTCCAAAATTACTACCGTTTTACCTGCCTTGATGAAACTCTACGATGAGGGTAAGTTTGATTTAGAAGCGACATTGGCGGATTATGTGCCGAAACTCAAAAAATCCAACAAAGCCGACCTGCAAATGCGGCCTATTTTGGCGCACAATGCCAGACTGCAAGCGTGGATTGCCTTTTGGGAAAATACGGTGGATGAAAAAGGAGAATTCCAACGCCGTACCTTCAAAACCGATTCTTCCAGACGCTATTCGGTCAAGGTGACACCCAATTTGTGGCTGCATCGGAAGTACCACAAAAAAATGTTTGAAGCCATCAAAGAGTCGCCGCTCAACGAGAATGCAGGCTACAAATATTCAGGTTTGGCGTTTTATCTCTTTCCCAACATCATCGAAAAACTCACCAAAACCGACTACGAAATCTACCTCAAAACCGAATTTTACCGACCTCTTGAAGCGCATACTTTGACCTTCAATCCGTGGCGGTATTATTCTCTAAATCAAATTGTTCCGACTGAAATAGACACTTTTTTTCGCAAATCAGTACTGCATGGATATGTGCATGACGAAGGGGCAGCAATGGTGGGCGGTGTGAACGGCAATGCAGGCTTGTTTGGCAATGCCGAAGACTTGGCAAAATTAATGCAGATGTACCTCAATAGAGGGGTTTATGATAATCGACGCTACATCAGTGAAGCGACATTGAAAGAATTTACTCGCTGTCAATACTGTGAGGAAGGAAATAGGAGAGGGTTGGGTTTTGACAAACCCTTGATTACCTACGATGCCAATCTAAGTTCGACTGCCAAAGCTGCAAGTCCTGATAGTTTTGGACATTCGGGCTATACAGGAACTTTTGTATGGGCAGACCCCAAATACGATTTGTTGTATATTTTCTTGTCGAATCGGGTCTATCCAACCCGCAACAATTCAGTGATTTACAACCTGAACATTCGCCCACGCATACATGAGGTGATTTATGAATCGTTTTTGAAGGAAAATAAAAATTGAGGTGAAAATGAAAGAACAAACCCGTATTTGGTGGCTTACAACCGTCAATATTTTGGCTGCAATGGCAACCATGCTTTTTAGCTTCAAACTGTGGGTCAGCACCCGTTTTTTTCCGAATGTTCCTATTAGTTCACAATTGCCTGAAATTGCCTATCCTTTTGACTATGTGTTGTTTGGGATGGCTTTGTTGTTTTTGGTTTTGTTGTTATTGCAGCGAAAACGGCGATGGTTGATAGGTTTTTTGACGGTAGCCATAATCCTGTGCATTTTTGATCAAATGCGTTGGCAGCCGTGGTTTTATTTGTATTTGTTGTTATTTGCCTTGCTGCTGATTGTGCATATACCCTTTTCCAATCGAAAACGCGAAAGGATTGTTTTCACCGTTGCCGCATTGATTTTGAGCAGTATGTACTTTTGGAGTGGTGTCCATAAACTACATTCTGGATTCGCCAATTTTGTTTACCCCTATTTGGTCGAAACCTTTGGTATGCAGATAGATAAAACGAAAACGATACACACGGTTTTGGCGTATGGCATGGCATTGTCGGAGTTGGGCATCGGTTTGGCTTTGCTGTGGAAACCCAGTAGAAAGTATGCCATTATTGCAGCTTTGGGGATGCACTTGTTTATTTTGGTGGTTTTAGGGCCTTTTGGTCGAGCCGAAAATCTGGTCATCGTTCCATGGAATGTGGCGATGATGGTTTTGGTGGTGGTTGTTTTTTACCGCAACGAGGAAGTTTCATTGCAAAGTCTTTTGTTGCCTTCTATGTTGAGTGTGAATCTATTGAGGTGGGGGATTGTGGTTTTGGTGGTAGTGATGCCTTTGTTCAGTCATTTCGGGATGTGGGATTATTATCTGTCGAACACGCTGTATGCTGGAAAAACGACCCGTTTGTTGGTGGTGATGCCCAAAGAAAATTATGAAGACCGACTACCTATTGCTATTCGACAACATACGCAAGCAGTTTCCAATACGCCTTTGTTTGTGTATATCAATGCCGATATATGGGCTTTGAAGGAGTTAAATGTACCTGTTTATCCTCAAGCGAGGGTGCAATATGCCATTGCTCGCTATTTCTGTGATTATTTCAGTCAGTGGGAAAATCGTGGTTTGCTGTTTCGGATTGACAGTCGATGGGAGTCCAAAAAGATTTTGGAGCAGTTTGAGTGTAAGGATGGGAAGTAATCAATATCTATTCTTGCGTCTTTCCTCTTTTGTCTAAAGTCTAAAAATAAGGTTGAACCTTTTGCAGCAATGTCTGTTATTGCGAATGTTTTTCAACATTTACAACGAAATATGGACGGCAAAAATTATTTGGTAATCGGGGGAAGTTCTGGTATTGGACTTCAAATAGTACGGGATTTGGCTGCAAATGGTGCGAATGTGTATGCTGTGTCAAGGAGCAAACACGCTGATTTTGACACATTGAAGGTGCATTATCAAGCATTGGATGTGACAGCAGCGGATTTTGAACTGACGGATTTACCCAATGAATTGCATGGAGTGGTCTATTGTCCTGGTACCATTCAATTGAAGCCATTTCACCGAATCAGCGAGGAGGAGTTTTTGGACAGCTTTCGGGTCAATGTGTTGGGAGCAGTGAAAGTATTGCAGTCTTGTTATCGAAATTTGAAGAAAAGCAAAGGCGCAAGTGTGGTGTTGTTTAGTACAGTTGCAAGTTCGCAGGGAATGGGATTTCATGCTGCTATCGCTACTGCAAAATCGGCTGTGGAAGGGCTCGCCAAATCACTGGCGGCAGAGTGGGCAAATAGCCATATTCGGGTCAATACGATTGCACCTTCTTTGACAGATACGCCTTTAGCAGGAGATTTGCTTTCAACGGAATCCAAACAAACCGCAGCCAACAAAAGGCATCCGCTTGGAAGGTATGGCACACCGAATGATATGGCATCGGCAGCCATGTTCCTTTTGTCAGAGCAATCTTCTTGGATGACAGGGCAAATATTGCATATTGATGGAGGATTGTCCTCTATTCGAACTTTGTGACATACAAGCTATTAGTATAATATTTGGAGTGATTTTTATCAAAAATAAAATTAAAGACGCAACAATAATTATTACCCAAATGTTACAATAAGCAACTGAAACAGTCAAACTTTCAGTTGAACCAGTAAATTTTCTTTCATAGTGTTTTTTTGTATAATTCCTTATCAAAGGCAGGCGAGTGTGAACCACTCGCCTGTTCTTTTTTAGTCTTTAATTGAAAACTTGGGAAGTCTTTATAAAATTCCAAAGTTTTCACTAATGCTTACTGTTTCAATAACTTACTCATTTTTCGCTCGCCATCTACCTCCAATACACACAAATAAACGCCTTGTTGCAAATTGCAGGATTCAAAGCGAACCTTATAAGTACCTTCAACTTGCCCTTGTAAGTTGATGAGCGACTCTACTTTTTTACCCGCCATATCGTAAATGTTCAAGCTCACTTCTGCTTCTTCAAAAAGCTGGTAAGTAACCGTTGTGGCATCTGCAAAAGGGTTGGGATAAATCCATAACTGTGTAAGATGGTTTGATAAGGTGTTGGTGTCCAATTCCTTTTTAAGATTGGCAGCTTCGTTGGGGCTGGTAGTTGTGGGTATGGTTGTAATAGTTGTGCTTAAAACACCGCCTTGTTCAACTGAAAATCCTGGATCAAAACTAATGTAGTTTCCTGCCGAGAAATGCACTTGTTGGCTGCTGCCAATAACCGTATTTCCTGCTCCATAGTTCCCCGCAGTGATATAGTCGCTTGCGGTCACGCAAGGCGGCAAGGCATTGGTGTTTTCATATTCAATTGACACAACTGTTTCACAACAGTTTGTACCTGTACCCACATTGACGCTTACTTGCTGCGAATCTGTGCATCCATTTGCATTGGTTACGATCACAGAGTAAGATGTGTTTTGGGTTGGGCTTACGGTGATTGCGGCATTGTTGCTGCCAGTATTCCAAAGGTAAGAACCGCCTCCCGAAGCGGTCAAAGTGGTGCTTTCGTTTTCACAAATGTCTAAGTTTCCTGCAATGTTTGCAGTTGGAGCAGCATTTACATTGACGCTTACTTGCTGCGAATCTGTGCATCCATTTGCATCGGTTACGACCACAGAGTAAGATGTGTTTTGGGTTGGGCTTACGTTGATTGCCGCATTGTTGCTGCCAGTATTCCAAAGGTAAGAACCGCCTCCCGAAGCGGTCAAAGTGGTGCTTTCTCCTTGGCAAATCTGCAAATCGCCTGTGATGTTGGCGGTTGGAGGAGCGAAAATGGTGATGTGTGATTGTTTGACAAGGGTATTGTTGCTACCAGCATTGGTTGCAGTGAGTGAAACTGTATATGTTCCCTCAGTATTGTAAGTGACACTTGGGTTTTGGAGGTTGGAAGTGGAGGGTGTGCCTCCTGCAAAATTCCAAGACCAAGCAGTGGGGGTGCCTGTTGAAGTATCGGTAAAATTGACCATTGTTCCTTGACAACCTTGTGTGGTGCTGGCTGTGAAACTGGCGACAATGCCCGTTGGAGGCGTGTTTTGGATAGTGATGTCGTCAATGGCGAGGTCGCTTGCATATTCGCTTCCAGTAACTCCTCTGATCCGTAGTTTTATGGTTTGACCTACATATCCACTCAAATCCACTACCATTTCTAACCAAAGGTTGCCTTGATCGCCACTGACAGTATTTGCAATATCCTCATTCCACCCACTGCTTTCGAGGGCATCTACATGTAGAGAACCCATTGAAAATCCATAAGCATGGTACCAAAAACGCAGTTCGGTGGTGCCAGAAGGAATAGATAGACAAGGACTTGTAAGCAAAGCAGTTTGTCCAAAACATCCGCTGGAGGCTTCTAAGTAGAGGTAAGTACCTGTACTATTTCCTGTTGTGTGGTCAGCGCTTGGGCCTGTACTCCCACTGGGTGTTCCATTGCTATTGGCTCTCCAATCAATGTTATCGGCTACTCCATTTGTTTCGTTGAACCAGTTGTTGCTTAGGTTCAGGTTGCAGACTGTTGCCCCACAATCACTGCTTGTACCACAAGCATTTACGTTCTCAAAATCTGTTGAAAGTGGGAGATTGGTGGATTGGTTGATAGTGATGTAGTTATTGATCGTTTTTGTGTCGTTTCCAAGGGTACCTGTAATAGATAAGTTAACACTATAAGTTCCCGCAGCATTGAACTGTACTTCTGGGTTGGCACTCGTTGCACTTGTACCGTTAGTATAGGTGACGGTACTGGGTGAAAATGTCCATTGGTATGTTGACGCATTGCAAGATGAATCTTCAAATAATATACTGCTTCCTGTACAGCTTTCAGTACTTGATGCTCTAAAATCTGCTGCTATAAACTCGTCCGAATTCTGCAATGTAGATTCCCATAAGCCACGTCCATAAGTGGATGCTCTGATTCTACTCTCACATAAATTCTCGGCATCGTAGTAGATTTCCAATTCGGTTACTTCTGAGTTGACCGGTAGATTCTCGTCAAACACTACCCAATCATTTAGTGTATTGTCTTTGTAGTAAACTCCTGCATCTGTGCCTACATACAAACCTTCGTCTGTGCCGATTTGATAAACCAAGCAATTGGTATTAATGTTGGGAATATTGTCGGAAATGTCTGTCCAACTTGCTCCTTTGTTGGTGGATTTATAGACATTATTGGAAAGGGTCATGTAAACAATATTTTCGTTGGTGGGATGGGCTTCAATGTCGGTTGGTGTTCCTGAAGTAGGCAATCCATTATTGAGGTCAACCACCGTAGGTGAGGCAGCCATCACATTGTCAATGCGGTACAATACACTATTGGTTACATAGTAGAGTATATTGGTATTGGCTGGAGAAGGTTCTACCACATAAACAGTTGAGTTGGTGCTGGTGATTTTTGTCCAAGCAACACTGCCTGAATTGGCTGCTTTGACATTGGTGCTTCGCCAAATATTTCGGTAGCCAATAAACATGGTATTGGGGTCGGTTTCGTGTAGGGCATAGGGGGTGATCCATGCGCCACTTTCGGTAATGCCGTTTGTTCCATTGGCTGCTATTTGGGAGAAACTAACACCATTGTTGGTAGAACGACGCATATCTCCGTAATACAATGCTCCGTATTGGTAATTGGAGTCAGTGTAGTCAATGATACATTCCATTCCGTCGCCCCCAATTTCGGTTCGCCAAGCACCATCATATACTGCTGTTCCATTGTCTTGATAACCGTTGATGACTAAATCTTTGACGGTGGCACTTTGTCCGATTTTATAAACCTGAGCAATGCCCAGCCCGCTACTTCGGTCTGTCCAAATGGTGCCATTGTCGCTAGTGAAATACACACCACCATCATTGCCGCTGTATAAATAGTCATTGACAGGAGAAAATTCCAAAGCGTGTTGGTCGGCATGAATATCGTCTGCACCACCACTTCCCACCCAATGGGCACTAAGCGTCCAGTTTGCTCCACCATTGGTGGACTTGAAAATGTTCACTCCACCTGCATAGATGGTATTTGCATTGTTGGGGTCGGCAGCCAAGCAAAGGTCGTACCATGCCTGTCCGCTTGATCCACTACCATCGGTAGAGTAGTCCATGATATTGGGAGTAGTAGATTGGGTAGTAAAACTTGCTCCGCTATCAGTAGAACGGTACAAGGCTTTGAATGTAGAAGAGTTAGAGGCCAATACATAAACGTAGTTGGGGTTGGCTGGAGTGACTGCAATTACCATTCGGTTTGCACTTGGAATTCCCTGTAGAGTTCCTAACTGTGTCCAACTATCTCCGCCATTGGTCGAACGGTAAAAATTGCCTGAAGCGGTTGCATAGGCAATATTGGGGTCACTTGGTTTGTATTCGATGTCCTTGAAGTTGCCGCTTTGTTCGAGTGTCCAGTTGGTTCCACCATTGATGGTTTTATAAATTCCACCGCTTGTGGCAGCCAAGATGATGCTGGGGTTGGTAGGGTGCATCACCATCATGCCCACGGTTTTATTGTTCATGCCCGTATTTGAACTGACCCATGTATCTCCACTGTCGGTTGATTTCATCACACCCAGGCCTGGCGCATCTCCTGCATCTCGGTCTCCTGTTCCGATATAGACAGTGTTAGGGGTATTGTAATCTACTAAGATGGACGAAACTCCCAAAGTGGGAAGTGCGTCAGTAGTGCTGCTCCAAGTTAGTCCTCCATCTGTTGTTTTCCAAACACCGCCCTGTGGTGCGCCTACATAAAAGGTGTTGGCATTGGTAGGATGAAAGCCAATGCCGTTGAGTCGTCCCACGCCATTGGGCTGTCCTGTACCATTTGCAGGGAGGTAAGTTGGGCCTATTTCTGTCCAGTTCGCATTGGAGGTAGAAGTGGTTTTTAAAGGACTTTTCCCTTTTTGAGCTTTCCAATAGGCGTTCCACACTTCATCGGGAGCAGGTTTACTGCCGTCTTCTTTGATGCGGGTTTGCATGAAACTTTCCCAACGTTTGAAGGGTTTCCAACCATTGCCTTTTTGAATGTCTCTACCTTCCCAATATTGTTCAAAGGCACGCACAGTGGCGTAAAAATTGGCATTGGGGTCTTGCATCATTTCGATCCAGTAGGGGTAATTGCTGGTATCACGGGCTGCTTCGGTAGGTGGTTTTTGTGCTTTAAGGCTCAATGTGAGGGATAAAAAAAGTAGTAAGCTGATAAAGAAGGCTACTCGTCTGTTCATATTTGGGTGTTTAAATTTCGCTTCAAAATGTGCGCCATTATTTTCAGATGCAATCTACTACATTATTATTTAATATGATAGAGAAATGCTCATTTCTTGTCGGGTATATGGCATTAATCTATCCAATTTTGGGGATTATCACCCAAATGTTCACTGAATTCTTCTATGTGAAGCAATAGGATTGTTTATTTTTTTTCATTAAGAGTTAAACATAAAATATTTGCGGAAAAATGGATAGAGTGTTTACTGCAAATATTAAGTTTGTAAGTATGGACTTTGTTATTCGTTGGGTGAAGCTTAAAAAGTATTGATTTATTGCGGCTCATTTTCCTGCTTCATCCAATGAGTTGTAGAAGGTGAGATTATGTGGCATCTATAAAAAAACTTTTTGGCTTATGCCCTTTTTTATAAAAAGTTGATATAGAGGAGTCAATTGAAATGGAGGATGATTTAATCGGCAATTCTAAGTAGTATTGCTATGTTTTGGGGCTATCATTTTTCTGTAAAATAATCTGTTTCCCAAAACATTCTTTCTTTGAGATGTGTTTTTGTAGCATAATTATGATATTTTCAGTAAAAATTGAAAATATCATAATTTTGTAATGAAATTGACTAAAAATGCAATAAAAATTTGGCGGTTATCATTTTTTGTTGTATTTTTGAACCGTAACATTAAACAAAAGTTATTATGGCTTCTAATAGTTTTAATCAAGACGTGTTGGGAATGACTTCTAGTCTAAAACCATATGCTATTAACCTTACCAAGAATATGGACGAGGCTAAAGACCTATTACAAGAAACTATGTTTCGTGCTTTTTCGCATCAAGACAAGTTCAAAGAAGGGACTAATCTAAAGGCATGGTTGTTCACCATCATGCGCAATATCTTCATTAATAAATACCGAAAGAAATCGAAGCGTAATACAATTGTAGATACAACTGAAAATCTATATTACATCAATTCTTCACAAACATCTATTCGTAATCGGGCAGAGTCCAACTTTGTGATGAAGGATGTAGTGACAGCTATAGAACGGTTGAATGAAGACTACAAAGTTCCTTTTGTAATGCACTTTAAGGGGTTTAAGTACCAAGAGATTGCAGATGATTTACGCCTGCCTTTGGGTACTGTCAAGAGCCGTATTTTCTTTGCTCGTAAGGCATTGAAGCAAGAGTTGATGGTTTATGAAGATGAAAAATAGATAGATACAGAATCCAATTATTTTTATAGGAATGCCCGCTTTGCAGTGATTGTGAAGCGGGCATTTTTTTGAAGGTATAGATAGAATGATGCTTGGTCAAATTGGGTGAGTTCAATTTTGGCTTCGATGCCATATTTTAATTTGAACATTCAACAAGCCAAACAGCCCCGTTGTTACGTTATTAAAGTAAATCAGTATGTTTATGAAATCTTCGTTTAAATCCAATAAGGAATCGCCCAAGAAATCAATAAAATGAGGAAGAAAAATCCAACCAAAATGGAGGCGTTCACTGCGCTAAATTCCCATTGAAGGGGGATAAAATATCCATCCTCTGTGTCTTGTTTGACTGAAATCAAACTTACCATATAGGCAACTGCAAGGGTAACGACTGCTCCAGTGACGTTCCACCAAAACCAAAATACCTGTGGCACAAATAACCACAGAAAAACATTCACCGCTACTCCCGAGAGAATACCAATATTGATACCCAAAGCATTGATTTTTCTGATTCCAATGGCTGCAACAAAGGTGGCAATCATGGGGCCATAAAAGACAGAGCCAATTTTGTTGATGGCTTCAATGACCGTTTTGGCAATGTCGCCCGTAAAAAACGCCAAAACCAAACACACAATCCCCCAAAAAAGCACTGCATAACGTGAATAAGAAGCATATTCTTTTTCGTTCAATTTCTTTTTTCGATTGAAGAAATCTTCTACTGTTGCGGCGCTCAAAGAATTGATAGTGGAGCTTAAAGAAGACATTGCTGCTGATAGAATGGCGACCATCAAAATGCCAATGATGCCATGAGGAAGGTATTCTCGGATGAAAATTGGAATCATCAAATCGGGTTTATCGAGAGGAATCAAAGCCCTAAAGTCTGGATTAGTGGCAACCAATGTACCAATAATCAAACCCATAATACAGTAGGTCAGAGTGATAGGAAAACGCATCAAACCATTGCAGAGTAAGGTTTTTTGAACCGTTTTCATGTCTTGTGCCGAAAACAAACGTTGCACTTGACTTTGGTCGGTGCCATAGTAAGAAGCATAGAGGAAAAAACCACCCAGTAACATGGGCCAAAACCCAAAATCATCTCCTTCTCCCAATCCCATCGCTTCAAAATTAACCGCCTGTAATCTCATTGGATCCACTTGGGCTGCAAAAGAAGTCCAGCCGCCAAGCATATTTAGTCCAACTACAAAGCAAATGATGATCCCCAAAAACAAAATTCCCAACTGAATAGCATCGCCATAAACGACAGCTTTCATGCCACCTTGGTAGGAATAAATCAAGGTGACAATGCCGATAATGGCAATGGTCATCCACATCGGAATATTCATCACACTTGTCAAAATGAGTGCAATGGCATAAACCATAACACCGGTAGCAAAAGCACGACTTATTTGAAAAACAGCACTTAGCAGGGTTCGTGTGGAGGCATTGAAGCGTTTTTCTAAAAACTCATAAACGCTGACAATACCCGCTTTGTACATAGGAGGAATCAAGAAAACGCCTAAAAAAAGCATTGCCAGTGGTACACCAAATTCAAAAGCAAGCCATTTCATGCCACCACCTTCTTTGAGTCCTACGAAAGCAGGTGCTGAGATAAAACTGATAGCAGAAATTTGTGTGGCTGCCGTACTGAGGGATAAGGGAAACCAACCAAAACTTTTGCCGCCAAGGAAATATTCGTCACCCGATTTTGCGCCTTGAAACAAACGCCCCAAGAGGAGAAAACCTATGAGGTAGGATAAGATAACCAAATAGTCTAAATAATTCATTTTTCGTGTATTAGGTCAATGATAGAAGAGGCTGTCCAAGAAAAGGTATCGCCGCCGTATCCTTTGGTCAAAGTTTTAGCGAGACTTTTTTGTGGTTCGAAGTATTCGTAAAAGCCAAATTTTTCGACGAGTTCTAAGGTGTCGACTTTTATAAGGTTGGCAGTTTGGTCGTAGCCATATTTCTTCAATCCTTGGTATATCATCCAGTTCATGTGTGGCCAAATAGGACCACGCCAATAACGTTTGGAGTCAAATTTGGGACTGTCCACATCAAAACTTGGACATAAATAGAAATCTCGTTGGTGGAGATCGGTTAAATAACGGTTTAATAAATCGGCTTTTGATGAATCAGGAATGCCTGCAAAAAGTGGAATCAATCCTCCAATTTCTTTTTCTGCAATCTGTCTTTTGCCCCTCAAATCAAAAGAGTTGTATATTTTGAGTTCATCGTTCCAACATTTTTCATTGAAGCTTTTAACACTTTGTTGTTGCCATTCCTGCAATTCACCTACGTCTATCCCCAATTGCAGCCCAATATGGATGAGGCTTTGATTGGATTTTATCAAAATGGCATTCATCATGTCATCTTGCACCAAAAATGGACTTTCTTCTGCAATTTCTCGTCCATCGTATTGGTATTTTTTGCCCAAAAGCAGCAAATATACATAACGGTCGTATTGTTGAGAGGTTGGCCTTTCCGAAGGGTCGGCTATATTGGTATCTCTTCTTTCGTAGTGTGGCAAATCACCTTTTGAAATATGAATTCTGTCCAGCGATTCATCCCAAAGTGGTGAGTTGTCTCTGCCTGATTCCCACGGATGAAAAATAAACATCAATCTTTCTTTGAAAGGGTCTCGGTAGGTGTACAAGAAGCGGTGGTAGTTGACTATTTTTGGAAAAATGGCTTTGGCAAAAGCAGTCAATTTCTGATTGTTTGGATGTTGTTGCAGCAAATGCTCCAAGATGAAACCATGCACGGCAGGTTGGGTAATGCCTGATGATTTTGGAGTCAAGGGTGCACCAGCATTGACATTGGATTCCCAAAAATCGAAGTTGGGAAAGTAAGTTTTTTCTTTTTCGCTGTGGAAAATGATGTGCGGCAAAAGCCCATTTTCCCACTGCCCCGAAAAAAGAGAATTGAGTTCACGAATGACTTTATTTAAGTCCATGTATTGATGGCCCAAACAGATAAATCCTGAATCCCAATTCCACTGAAAAGGGTAAAGTTTACTAGTAGGGATAGTGAATCCATCTTTCCAATTTTGTTCTAAAATGCTACGGGCGGTGGTGAGCAGTCTTTTCAATGTTAAAAATGATTGATGGGAAATAATAAGGAACAAAAGAAAATGAATGATAGATAATTTTTTAAATTCACTTCAATATATTGAATTTTTCGGAAATAAAAAATGCCTCCTTTACCGCAAAGGAGGCATTTTTTGTGCTAATCTATTGATAATTAAAAAAATAAAGTGATACAGATTTTTGGTGTAATAATTTTACTATACTTTATCTTCAATCTTTTAAACTCTTCAATTCTTGCCGCATGGCAGCCATTTGAGCAAACATTTTGTCCCAAAGACTGTCCATTGCGATTGCTTCATTGATGATAAAACGTTTGGCAACCCAAACTTCTTTTATATCATTGGCATGAATGAGGTAAGGTTCGTATTCGGCATTGTCGGAATATAAGAAGAGTGTGCCATCTTTACCAATGTTGTTCACCACTCGTTTGTAAACTACTCCGTCATTTTTGGAAACAATGATGTAGGTCTTACCTGTTTTGATAGAGTGTTCCCAGTCTTGGACAAATTCCCCAATAACGACCGAACCTGAAGGAAGCGGCTGCATGGAATCTCCTTTTATCTCGAAAGCTCGATAAGTGGCATCCGATGGTAAAAAAGGAAGGTGGAATTTGGGTAAGGTAGAGATGTAATCAGGATCAGCATAACCATTTAGATAACCCGCTTTTGCTTCTTTGTGGGGAACCCACTCAATCATTTCTTTGCCTTTTTCGTCGGCAGTAATGGTGAGCGTTCGCAATTGTAAGCGGCGACCTGATACATCTGTTTGTATGCTGTCTTGAGAAGACACAGTAGGTTGTATTTGACTAAGATCGGCATATAACAAATTATCTACTGTGCAACCATAAAAAGTAGCAATTTTTTGCAGAATATCGGGCTTGGGTGTTGCTCTTCCTTCTTCATAAGATCCTAACCGAGAACGTTTAATGCCTATTTTTTCGGCAAATTTTTCTTGATTTAGGTCTGCTGATTTTCGGATAGTCCGAATGTTTTTTTTCAGATTTTGATGTGTTTCCATGGTGTCCTATACAAATAAGATTAATTATCCTGCAAGATACTAAAAAAATTAGTTGTTACAAAAGTTTTTCATAAATTTTAGGGTAATTCACTAATTATTTGGGTGAAAAACTACTATATTGGTGTCTTTTTTAGTTATACTCACATAGTTAGGATTATTTTTTGCTAAAAAAAGAATTTGGGTTTTACAACATTGACACATCATTTTTACACACAATTTATCCACTGCAAAATATAAGTTGTCCACAAAAGCTCCAAAATGTGGATAACTATGTGGATAAACGTGAACCTAAGTGGATAGTCAATTTGTTGAAGTATGAAAAGTAGTCCAAAACCTTTGTAGCTAAGGATTTGAGGAGTGTGGATATTTATTTGTAGAAAACTTCACTATTGATTGATTTTCAAGCTACTTTTGCTTAGCCACTTATGAGAAGCTCTAAGACAAATTATCTATTCAAATTCAATAAAAAATGGTCGTATCTATTTTATTGGTTGAATTTTTGTTCGTTTTTCCACAGCCCACCTCCATATTTTTTTACGGAAACCTAAATGATTGAAAAATGGCAGATGCCCTAAATACTACAAATTCTCTGAAACAAGTGATTGGTAAGATAGGCAGTCGCAAACGTGATGCGGACTTATCCAACTATGTTTTTGACAAACTTCCGCCACAAGCACGTGAATTGGAGGAGGTTGTATTGGGAGGTATGATGCTCGATAAAGATGCGGTGGCAGAAATCATTGATATTTTGAAGCCTGAAAGCTTTTATGTTGAAGCGCATCAACACATCTATCAAGCCATTCACGATTTGTTCGGCAAATCACAACCTGTTGATATTCTAACCGTCACAGAGCAACTTCGCAAAATTGGAAAACTGGATGAAGTGGGAGGTGCTTTTTATGTCACCAAACTCACCAATCGGGTAGGTTCTACTGCCAATATTGAGCACCATGCACGCATTATTTCGGAAAGATACATTCTCAGGGAGTTGATTCGCACTTCTACGATGGTGATTAAGGATGCGTATGAAGAAACGACGGATGTGTTTGATCTTTTGGATAGAGCAGAACAAAATCTGTTTACCATCACCGAACAAAACTTGCGCCGTAATTATGATACGATGAGCAATTTGGTGCAACAGGCCATCAAGCAGCTTGAATCTATCAAAGATCACCAAGATGGTATTGTTGGGATTCCAACGGGTTATGTGGGTTTGGATAGGCTGACTTCTGGTTGGCAACGCTCTGATTTGGTGGTTATTGCAGCTCGTCCTGGTATGGGTAAGACGGCTTTTACACTAAATGTGGCTCGAAATGCGGCGGTAGATTTCAACAAAGCGGTTGCTGTTTTTTCTTTGGAGATGTCGTCCTTACAGTTGGTGAATCGTTTGATTTCGTCGGAAACGGGTATTTCAAGTGAAAAATTGAAGAAAGGGGATTTACGGCCGCATGAATGGGTGGAATTGACTACAAAAGTGGATAAATTGGCGGAAGCTCCTATTTTTATTGACGATACGCCTGCTATCAACATTTTTGAACTGCGGGCTAAATGCCGTCGTTTGAAAATGCAGCATGATATTCAACTGATTATCATTGATTACCTTCAATTGATGAGTGGTGGAGGTAGTGACAAAAAAAGTGGCGGCAATCGAGAGCAAGAGATTTCGTTGATTTCTCGCTCATTGAAGAGTATTGCGAAGGAATTGGATGTGCCTGTGATTGCTTTGTCGCAGTTGAGTCGTGCGGTGGAAACGAGGGGTGGAGATAAGCGGCCTCAGTTGTCGGATTTGAGGGAATCTGGAGCAATTGAACAGGACTCTGATATTGTGATGTTTATATATAGACCTGAATATTACGGATTGGATCAAGATGAAGATGGCAATCCGACCAAAGGTGTGACAGAGTTGATTGTGGCGAAGCATAGAAATGGTGCTTTGGATACGGTGAAACTGCGCTTTATTTCTCAGTTTGCCAAATTTGAGGACTTTAATAGTCTGGATCAATCGCTTGAAGGTTTGACTCCTTTGGGCGAAATCATTACCCGTGAATCGAGGATGAATGGAACGGGACTAGAAACGGGGGGGAATAGTGATGAGCCTTTGCCGTTTTAGAGTAGGCTCATTTTTTCTGCAACATTTATAGGCCCCAAAAATATTTATTCAAAGCTCGAAAAATGAACTTTTTGTCGAGAATTCAATAGATCTGCCGCAACTTTTTTATCATCTAGAGTTTCTGCCATTACCTCTTGATTAATTGGGTTTGAAGTGTTGAGTATATCTTCTTTCGCCTCACAATCATCCGATATTTCCGATAATTTCAGTGTTTCCTCCAAATATTGATTCAATTTTATTTCATCCATATCCACCACAAAAGACATAGCATTGTTTTCCATTTTCTGACCATAAGTAATTGCATCCGTAGCATAAGAATGAATCAAACCTTCGTATTGTTGGACAAACAAATCATGTGTTGCAAAAATATCACAGCCCACAATATTGCCGCCTGTGGCAACGATAACACCCACCATTTTTTCATTTTGATTGTTTTGACCTTTGGTAGCACTCATTTTGCCCTCAAAACTTTCGGTGAAATAAGCCACATAATCCTCCAATTCGGTATTGAAGTTCATAGAAGCCTTTAAGTCGGTGTAAGCCTTTGTTTTACTGTCAATATTGTTGGTCACTTGTAGGTCTTCAATAGCATTCCAAACTGCCAATTGATCATTTTGCTCAGAAACTGCTTTGCGAACCCTCAAACTGCTCACTGCAAAATACTGATCAAAATCTTTGCTGCTTTTGCTGCGGTAATACCACCTATCTTTTTCGGCACAAAAAACAGGCAAATGTACTTTGTCGCTATTTGGAGGTACAATCATATCTTGAGCAATGACCCTATCTTGCCTGCCTCCCTTCAATACCTCACCTGCCATTAGGAATATAGTATCTTGTGAATGATTGGTAATAAATAACTTGGTAGCCACAGCATTGACATTCATACGGGCATCGGGGTGCAGCAGACGGTCATCAAAGATACTAAATACATCATCCGCACCTTCTTCCTCGCTTTCGACCCGATGAGATTTTTCAGGATTGATGGCACTCAAATTTTCTTCATACGAAGTGAGTTCTTGGGATACAATCATAGAATTGGAAAAAAGATCGTAAACCTGCTCTGTGCTAGAAACTTCAATTTCACTAATACTCACTTGCTTGTTTTCGATGGCTTTTTGCAAGCTAACATACGTTCCTAAATGCTGGTTGGCTTCCTGAAAGGAATTATTCGCATAGATAGGAAACAGTTGTAGGTGTTTGTAAGTAAAGGGCTTGCCTATATCTTGCGAAACAACATGTAAATCGTTGGCTTTGTATTGGGCAAACACAGTGCTACTTACAAAAGCCAATAACAGAATAAGGGTGGACTTAGTCATTGTGTTAACTTTTGTCGTTGATTTGAGAGATAGACGAATAGTGATTTGTTGTATTTTTTTACGAGAATATGACAAATAAGATTCGTTCTAATTATTTTTTTAGTAGATGTGTTTGCAGAAACTCGATGATTTTGAAGAAAAATAAAAAATGCTATTGGACAGTAAAAAACTGCTTAACAATGCTTTAAAAGTATAGTCTGCCGATAAGAAGAAAATTTGAGGAGTAAGAAAAATAAGTAAAGAATTACTCCTTTTTTGCAGCAAAAATCAAACCGATTGTATTGTCCTCAGTGTATTCTCGTTTTTTATAAACTTCAATCGAAATGCCTTACTTTTGGGTTTGTTTGATGAAGCTATAAATCCAATTCATGAAAAAATATTCGGTCATTGTTCCTGTTTTCAACCGTCCGCAAGAAGTGGAAGAGTTGCTTCAAAGCCTTGTGCTGCAAAGCTGCAAAGACTTTGAAGTGTTGATAGTAGAAGATGGATCACATCAGGACTGCAAAGAGGTATTGAAACGATATAAAAATGAGCTTCAAATTCAGTATTTCTACAAGGAAAATACAGGCCCAGGCGATAGCCGCAATTTCGGAATGGCGAGGGCAAAAGGTGAATGGTTGCTATTTTTTGATTCGGATTGTTTGATTCCTCCCGATTATTTTGAAGCCTTAGAATCCCATTTGACCGTTCATAACCTAGATGCTTATGGAGGTGCAGACGATTCACATCCTTCATTCAGCATTACCCAAAAAGCCATCAATTATTCGATGACCTCTTTCCTCACAACAGGCGGTATTAGAGGCAAAAAGAACAATTTAGACCGCTTTCAGCCCCGCAGCTTCAACATGGGAATCAAGCGAAAAGTCTATGAAAAAGTAGGCGGCTTTTCAGACATTCACCCTGGCGAAGACCCCGATTTGAGTTATCGAATCATGGACGCAGGCTTCAAAGTTGGATTTGTACCAACAGCATCGGTTTTTCACAAAAGGCGTATAGATTTTGGTAAGTTTTTGAAGCAAGTCTATAAATTTGGAGTCGTGAGAACCATCCTCATGAAATGGCATCCTGATAAATTCAAAATCGTTTACCTTTTTCCCACACTGTTTTTAATCGGAACGATTGGCTTGATTGCATTATCGGTGATTATTAGCAAGTTATTCTTGCTTCCTTTATTGTTTTTGAGTTTGCTCTTATTTTCAGAGGCATTGCTCAAAACCAAAAATCCAATCATTGCAGTTTTGGCCGTTCCTGCCAGTTTCATTCAGTTATTGGGGTATGGATATGGTTTTTTGAAAGGATTTGTGAAGATTCACCTATTGAAGGGAGAGGAGAGGAAGGTTTTAAAGGATTTCTTTTTTTAACTTTCCTCCGAGTGTTCCTCTTCATTTAGCGGTTCTTGTTCCAAAGCCGCCACTTCTCGTTGTTCTTTCCCAAAAATATCCCAGCAGGTAATGAACAAAGCGGCAATGCAAGGTCCAATCACAAAACCCGAAAGTCCGAGCCAAGTGATACCTCCCAAAGTAGAAACTAAAATCAGATAATCAGGCAGTTTGGTGTCACGCCCCACCAAAATCGGACGCAAAATATTGTCCACCAAACCAATCACCAACACTCCCACAAGGACTACAATTACCCCTTTTAGAATGCTGCCATTGATGAAGAAAACAATAGCGGCAGGTCCCCAAACTAAAGCACTGCCAACTGCGGGCAAAAGGGAGAGAACAGTCATTATCGTACCCCAGAAAACCGACCCTTCAATGCCCACTGCCCAGAACAAAACGCCTCCAATCGTACCTTGAACAAGAGCTACAATTAAACTGCCTTTCAAAGTCGCACGTGCCACATTCGCAAAACGGTGCAGTAGTTGATACTCTCGTTCATCACCCATCGGAAGTGTCTCCACAATCCGACGTATGATTTCTTTTCCATCTTTCAGAAAGAAAAACAAAAGGTAGAGCATCAAGAAGAAATTGACCACCATCGTCAATATATTCTGAGTAATCCCCAATGCGCTATTTGCCAGTGTTTTCGTTGCAGTAATAGCAGCCGTTTTGACGGACTCTTGTATCTGCTCAAAACTCATACCTACTTGCTGCAAAAGGTCTTGCGCCATTGGAATACGTTCTTTTACCCAATTGATGATGGTGTCCACCTGTAATTCTCCTGACTGCAGTTGCTCATAAAAATGCACACTTTCATTGACCAGTGCGACTCCAATAAAAAACAATGGCAATACAACCACCAATAAAATAATCAACAACATCAGTACAGTTGCCAAATTGTCTTTTCCATTCAGTTTTGCTCTAATCTTCTCATAAGGTTTTTGGAAAGTAAGTGCTAAAATAATTGCCCAAAATGTGGTTAATAAAAAGGTCTGTATCAAGCCGAAAAACAGCAAGGTTACACCCAATAAGAGCAATAGAAAAAACAGTTGGGGAATGAACTTTTTCTGCATGATTTTCTATGGTAGTTGAGTTTTTAGGTGTTTGTGTATTTGCGTACTCAAAATAAGAAAAATACTTTGTGATTTTAATTAATTGCTCTTTTTACCTCGGCATATCCACCAACTTATAGCCTTTTCCATGCACATTGATGATTTCAACATTGGAGTCTTCCTTGAGGTATTTGCGGAGTTTGGTGATGAACACATCCATGCTGCGAGCGGTGAAATAGTTGTCATCACCCCAAATCTTTTCGAGGGCTTCGCTGCGGGATAAAACATCATTTTTGGTTTCTGCCAACATCTTCAATAGCGCACTTTCTTTGGTGGTTAGTTTTTGAGAATCACCTTTGAAGGACAACAATTGCTGCACATGATTGAAGGAGTATTCCCCAATTTCAAATTCTTCCATGTTCAAAGTCTCAGGTTCTTTGTGTTGAGATCTTCGCAGTACAGCATTGATTCTCAACTGCAATTCTTCCATACTGAAAGGTTTGGTCATGTAGTCGTCACCGCCCAATTTGAAGCCTTCCACTTTGTCTTCTTTCATGGATTTGGCGGTCAGGAAAATGATGGGAATATCGGTATCAGTAGTACGTATTTTTTTTGCGAGTGTAAAGCCGTCCATTACAGGCATCATCACATCCAATATGGCCATGTCAAAATCTTTGTCTGACTTTTTGAATGCTTCATAACCTTCCAAGCCATTGTGACACAGGGTAGTTTTGAAGCCTTTTAAGGTCAAATATTCTTGTAAAATATCACCTAAATTTGGGTCGTCTTCTACGAGTAATAATCTGGTTGCTTTAGCATTTTGTGCTGCCATTGTCTTTAACGTTTATTTGTTTATGGATTATATTTAGGATTAGTCCTTAATCGGCAATGTGAATTCAATAGTGCTGCCTTTGTTGATTTTACTTCTTGCAGTCACTGTCCCGCCGTGTGCTTCGACCATACTTTTGACATAACTGAGTCCAAGGCCAAAACCTTTCACATTGTGGATATTGCCCGTAGGTACTCGGTAGAACTTATCAAAAATACGCTTGAGGGTTTCTTTGGTCATCCCAATTCCTTTGTCTGTCACTGCTACTGCCAACCCTTCTGAAGTCGTGTGGGTGTAAACATGAATGTCGGGCGCACCTTCTGAGTATTTATTGGCGTTGTCCAATAGATTGTAAACCACATTGGTGAGGTGTAACTGGTCGCCTTGAACAACGGATTGAAGTGCATCGAGTGAGCAGTTGATTGTACCCCCTTTTTTACTGACTTGTAAGCCTATTTTTTGGATTGCTTCCAAGATGATTTCGTGCATCTCGACAGCTACAAAGTTAAGTTTGACTGTATCTTTTTCGATACGAGCATATTGGAGTACCTTCTCTACATGTGATTCCAATCGGTCGTTTTCTTCATTTATCATATTGGCATATCGGTCAATGCTGTTAGAGGTTTTAGGCAAAGTTTTGTCTGTCAGCATTTCCGTCACGAGTTTGATGGTAGAAATCGGTGTTTTGAGTTCGTGCGTCATATTGTTTATAAAGTCCGTCTTCATTTCAGAAAGTTTCTTTTGCCTCAAAATTGTGTGGATTGTATAGGCAAAAGTGAAAATGATGATGAGATTGAAGAGTATTGATGAACCCAACATCATAGCAGAAGAACGCAGAATGTATTTGTCTTGTTCTGGGAAATGTAGCAGCAGTTCACCTGGTTGTGAGTAAACTGCATCGGTAAAAAGTTTTTTACGGTAAATATCAGGTTGTTGCGTGCAGCCAAATTGATCTGCACTTTTGGAATAGATTACTTCACCATTGCTGGCCAAACAGTATTCGTAAGGAATGTCAATTCCTGCATCTTCTAGAAAAGCAGCCAGCGTGTTTTCCAATAATTCAGGGCGGACACGTTCCTGCAATGGAATGTCCACCATCCATTTTTCTATGATGAGGCTATACACATCGTTGAGTTGTTTTTCGATGTGCGCCCACAACATATCCTCTCTGTTCATCAATTTGGCGAGGGTTTCCACCTCATTGGCTTCAGAGGCAACTTCTGTTTTTATGCTCCCTGCGATGATGATTTTTTGGTAATCACTGGTGATAATACTTTCCGTGTGGCTTTGTTCTTCTTTTCTACGTTTAAAACCAATACTGATTTCATCCCCTGGAACATAGTCCTTCAATGCTTCTCGTAGGTCAGCAATATTGCGTATGGGCTGACTATTGACCGAGGTGAGAATATCGTTTTTGAGCAAACCCGCTTTGTCAGCAGGGCCATCTTCCGTGATATCATTGATCATCACTCCTCCTTCAAGGTTGTCAAACTCCGACAAATGGACACCTAAAATGACCTTGTTTTTGCCGCCATCTTTATACATTTCGTCCAACTCAGATAGGCTTTTATCCAGTTTATTCAACTCCTGAATGTAAGTCTGAATCCGCACTGCCGCACTCGAAACCTTCCAATTCACATTGGCATCTTCTTCCTCTGTCGCCTTCAATTGGGCATAATTGACGTATTCTTTGCCTGATCGCCAAAAAGTAATCGCAACCTTATCGCCTTCATTGTGATGGCTAAGAGCTTCTTTGATGTCTTTGACTCTATAGATGCTTTCTTTTCCAATGCCTACCAATATGTCCTCTTTCTGCAATCCCGCATCATCCGCAGTAGTGTTGCTGATAACGTCTGTTACCAGCACCCCTTTTTGAGAAACATCACTTTCGTCCGTTTTGGCATCTTTGCAGTAAACACCCAGAAATAAGCGGTTGCTGTTGTGATTTGGGTCTTTTATCTTATCGCTTTCTAAGACAGAAGGGGTTGTTTTGACCATTCCATTTCGAGCAAAGGTAAAAAATACATCATCTTTTTCACTCAATTGATTCACACGTCGCTTCAAATCGAGGTGATTTGACAATGGTGTTCCATTGATCCCCAATAAAATATCTCCTTCTTCAATGCCTGCGGTTGCTGCAATGCCATTTGTTTCCACTTTTTCGACATACAAGCCCGTTCCATACTCCGATTTTTGAGCTTTGTCGAGGCTCAATTCCAAACCAATGATGGCGTGATAGACTTTTTGTTCAGGCGTGTAATGAGTGGGATCGTCAAATTGGCGAACTATTTTTGTGTTGATTTCAAGCCTATTTTTGACCGTAGAAGTGTTGCTGTTATGTGTTGAAGTGGCTGAGTGTTGTGGATTATTTTTTTCATCTTCTGGATGTTGTACCAATGCTTCAATATATTCCCGTTTGGGTTTGGGAAAGTTTTTGGTAATCATTGAAGCTGCCTCCAATTTTTCAATCTTTTGAGCCACCTTGTCCATCACATCGTTGATAGTGAGGTCAAACTGCGCTTGTTTGGTGGCTTTTGTTTCTTGAATCCACTGATATTGCAGAAAACTCAAGCCCAACATCGAAAAAGCCATCAATCCAATGATTAAGCGTATGTGGGAGTTTTTCATTCTGTTATTTTAGTCGCTTTTTAAATCGGATAGAAACTGTTAATTTTAATCGCAAAACTCGACCCGATTGTTTACAAAACTACATTGCGTGGCCGATTATAGTTCACTTTTAACAGTATTTAACTTTGATTAACTGCCTCTTAACGTTGTAGAAGCCAATTGGTTTATATATTTGTACCTGCAAGCGATTTTATATTTTTTCTTCACTTTTCAAATTTATTTTTAATATGAGAATGTTTCAAACTTTTCAATTATTAGCCGTCTGTACCCTGATGTTAGGAGTGACTTTTGCTACTTCGGCTCAAGAACAGGCAGATGAAAACCGCAAAGCGACCATCAAAATTGTGAAAGAGGTAGATGGTAAAACAACAACGATTGACCGCATGATTGAACTGCAAAAGGGTGAGAGCCTTGAAGATGCACTTCAACGTACAGGACTGGACAAAGAGATAGAAGGTATCCATGTAGAGGGAAAAGATATAGACATAGATGTTGATATCGAAATGAATGACAATGGTACAGAGGCTCGAAAAATGAAAAAAATGATTTTCATTGGAGAGGATGGTGAAACCCAAAACATGAAATTGGAGGAAGGTACACACCTCAACTTCAATACGGATGATGACAAGAATGTGGAGGTTATCGAAAAAGATGGCAAACACATCATCATTATCAAAGAGAAAGGGGGCGAGGAGAAAGTTATTGAAATCTTGGACAATGAGGTGAAAATAGATGGTAAAGAAGGCAATGTGATGATGTTTAAAAGTGATGATAGTTGCTGCAATAAAAAAATGGAGAAGACCACATACAATGGTAACAAGGCTTCTCTGGGCGTGATGTTGAGTCAAGAGGTGAAAAATGAAAATGGCGTAGAAACAAACAGCGGTATTGTGGTGAAAGAGGTGATGAAGGAAAGCGCAGCAGAAGCAGCAGGATTGCAGGTAGGGGATGTGATTCAATCTATTGACGGAAAACAGGTAGGTGAAACACAAGAATTGATAGATGCACTTAGTTCTTTTGAAGCAGGAGACAAAGTGAAAATTGGCTATGAACGCAATGGAAAAAAGGCTTCAGCGAATGTAACCTTGAAAGAAAATGCGAACACGGGAGCAATGAATTTCAAGAGTATGGATGAATCGTGTAAAGGAAAAAGTGGAGCTTCTTGCCATGCCCAAAGAATGGAAAAAATGCACCACAACAGCAACAAGGCTTCTTTGGGTGTGATTTTGAGTCAAGAGGTGAAAAATGAAAATGGCGTGGAAACCAATAGCGGCATTGTGGTGAAAGAAGTGGTAAAAGAGAGTGCAGCAGAAGCGGCAGGATTGCAGGTGGGGGATGTTCTCAAATCTGTAAATGAAAAAGAATTAGCTGATACACAAGAACTCATAGGTGAGCTTGGTCAATTTGAAGCAGGCGATAAGGTGACGATTGGTTATGAGCGCAATGGTCAAAGAGCTTCAACAGAGGCAACCTTAAAAGCAAATATGCCTCGATGGACAACGGATGACCACCATACAATCATCATTGAGAAAAAAATCAATGGAGAAGAAGTTGAAGTAGAGGAATACGACATGAGTGAAGAAAAAGGCGTACACAAAATGAGGGTTTTCAAAGATGAAAATGGAAATGTGACCAAAAAAGAAATTCACTTCAATGTGTGGATCAAAGATATGGAAACAGCAGACGTTGAAAAAATCGAAAACGCTTCTTTGAAAAAAGCAGCGGCTGAAAATTCACTAACCGTTGAAGCCCTTCAATTTTACCCCAATCCAAGTGACGGTCGTTTCGACTTGAGTTTTAACCTTGCCGAAAAGGGTAAAACTGCGGTGAAAGTTGTCGACATGGCTGGCAAAGTAGTCTTCCAAGACCAATTGGGTGATTTCTCTGGCTCTTACGAAAAACAAATTGATATTTCTGCCAATCCTAAAGGTGTCTATTTCCTTCAAGTTGAGCAAGGCGAGAAGGTGATGATGAAGAAAATTGTGGTGCAGTAAATTTTAAAACGTAAAACTCAAATTACAAATTCAAGTTCCAAAAAGCCTGATTGAAGTTACTTCAGTCGGGCTTTTTATATATTCATTTAGCACAAGTTTCCAAACTTCCTATACTTGACCTATCTTTGCCCTTTAGCCAAAAAACAAATAAAACTTTCAAATAATCCAACAATATGATTGCTTTAGACCATATCATCGAACACGATGTACAGCTTTTTGACCTATTTCAAGCAGAAGAAGCTCGCCAAATCAGAGGCGTAGAACTCATTGCTTCGGAGAATTTTATCAGTCCACAAACCCGCAAGGCGATGAGCAGTACTCTCACACACAAGTATGCGGAAGGCTTGCCTGGTAATCGCTATTATGGTGGATGTGAGGTGATTGACCAAGTAGAGCAAATCGCCATTGACCGAGCCAAAGCATTGTTTGGCGCTGCTTGGGCAAATGTGCAACCGCACTCAGGCGCACAAGCGAATGCTGCTGTATTTTTGGCAGTATTGCAGCCTGGAGATACTTTTATGGGCTTCAATTTGGCACATGGCGGGCATCTATCGCATGGTTCACCCGTCAATTATTCGGGTAAGGTGTACAAGCCTGTTTTCTATGGCGTAGAGCAAGAAACAGGTAGAATTGACATGGACAAAGTGGAGGCGATTGCGCTCGAAAACAAACCCAAATTGATTGTTTGTGGTGCTTCGGCGTATGCAAGAGATTGGGATTACGCCCGTTTTAGAGCGATTGCAGATAAGGTAGGTGCTTTGTTGATGGCAGATGTGGCGCATCCTGCTGGTTTGATTGTCAAAGGTTTGTTGAACCATCCTTTTCCTCATTGCCACATCGTGACGACTACAACGCACAAAACGCTTCGTGGCCCTCGTGGAGGAATGATTATGATTGGAGAAGACATTGACAATCCTTGGGGCATCACAACCAACAAAGGTATCGTCCGCAAATTGAGCAGCATTTTGGACAGTGGTGTTTTTCCTGGCATGCAGGGCGGCCCTATGGAACACATCATTGGCGCAAAGGCAATTGCGTATGGTGAGGCTTTGACCAATGAATTTGGAGCGTACTGCGAACAAATCATCAAAAACGCTCAGGCAATGGCCAATGCTCTGGTGGAACGTGGTTACGACATCATTTCGCAAGGAACGGACAATCACTTGATGTTGATTGACCTCCGCAACAAAAATATTTCGGGCAAAAAAGCTGACCGCATTTTGGGTGAAGCGGATATTACGGTCAATAAAAATCTCGTTCCGTTTGACACCCGTTCACCGTTTATTACTTCTGGTATTCGCCTCGGTACGCCTGCGATTACGACTCGTGGATTGAAGGAAGCTGATTGTTTGCAGGTGGTGGATTGGATTGATCAAGTGATTTGCAATCCTGATGATACGGCTGTTCATACCCGTGTGAAGGGAGAAGTGAATGAAATGATGGGGGAATTTCCATTGTTTACTTGGTGAGAGTTTTTTGTTGGTGTGTTAATGTCTTAGAGTGTTAATGTATGTGCTTTGGAATGCGCTATCTTTGGGGTAGCGCATTTTTAATTTGAGGTGTTTGTGCGGAATTGTTTAAATTTGTAGAAAACGAAAAGGAGTTGCTATGATTTTCAAGGTCAAAAATTTAGGCATTATTGAAGAAGCCGAAGTGGATTTGGGTAAGGATTTGATTCTGCTGACAGGGCATAATAATACAGGGAAAACTTATTTGGCTTATGCTATTTATGGACTATTTACTTCGCTAGGTGCGGCAAACTTGAATGGATTACAATGTTATGATGACAATAGTTCGTGATAATTTTATGTATAAAAATTATCTTTCGATTATCATTTTTTGAAAAATCGAGTAATTATTTGATTAATTAGAGTTCTAAACTTCGGGAATTTTCCCTAAAATGGTCAAAGTTATGCGACCATGGGGTAAATTTTGCCCAAATTTCTAACCTTCTTACGAGCCTTTTGAATTATTGGGCTGTTCGGGGCAATCCCACACTCCTTAATTATTATATCCATCATCAAATCATTGAACATCTGGGTTTTAATATCCCTCATTGAGAAAGGTTTTCTTTGTTCAATGGGCTTGTTGAGATGAAAGGCTGCTTTGGCTAAGGAAACAGTAGTCAAAGAAGTATTGAAATGAAAGTCAAGTTTATCTTCATCTCTGCTTTGACAATGCTCCAATCCTGTAAACTGCTTGGCATCTCTATAAAGCAACTCAATTTGAAATCTCATTTTGTATAGAAGGAAAATCGTTACACCTGATAACTGCAAATCTGTGGAACAGAAAAGTTTATAAGATTTCATTTCTCCTTGGTCATCTAATTTATACTGTACCACTACCTTTATGAAACGTTTAAGTGCTTTAGAGTACACGACTCCTTCATAGAGTTCATAGTTTTCTTGCTTGTCTTTGTCTTGTTGTGCCAAACACCGAGTAAAATAAGCCTCATTTAGATTTTTTGGGTCAAATTTACCTGCCCACTTCGTTTTCGGACCTCGTCTCTTAGGGTGTGGTCTCACATAAGGGTATATCAAATCTGCATCATCCCTTAAACGACTAATTATCTCTAAACCAGCATCATATACTGTACTTACAAAAGGTTCTCGTGAAAAAAAGGCATCCACCACTAAATACTTGGAAATCTGCAAAATCTCTGATATGTGACTCACAACCAAATACGCATAATATCCTAATAAGCTTCCATACTGTTCTTTATCAAAAAAAGTTTGGTCTGCCCGATAATGCAAAGCGGTGTTTTGGTCTATATCTATACCTGCAAAGCCTCCTATTTCTAAGCCCCAAATAGC
Organism: Chitinophagales bacterium; assembly: GCA_041392475.1. Taxonomy (NCBI): domain Bacteria; kingdom Pseudomonadati; phylum Bacteroidota; class Chitinophagia; order Chitinophagales; species Chitinophagales bacterium. The sequence continues at coordinate 744,307 of JAWKLZ010000003.1, forward strand.
ACGGTTCGCACAACCTGACCAAAAATAGCCTCCACCAGGAGTATGTTTACCCGATTTACGAATGTAACTTGGGTCAAAAGCAACTGCACAATCCTCTGAAAAATACTCTTTTATCAATGCTGTATTAAACGAACTAAAATCAAAATCATAAGAATAGTTATTTCTATAAGTGCTTTCATTTTTTCCGCCATAACGTGCCATATTTAGAAAATTATGACGACCTCGAAGCTGACACTGTAGCTTGAAATTATGGCTAAAAAATCTCGTTTCCACTTGTTTAAATCAGGCATTTGCTCTAATGTTGTATCGATGAGTTTCTCGAAGCTCATAGGTAAAAGTCTTTTTTTTATGTTTGGTAATCATTTAATATAAGACTTTTACCTTTCTTTGAAAAATTACACGCATAGATTATACGTAGTTTTACCACGAACTATTGATGATGAAATAAAAAAAGGTATTATCAATAAGATAAAAGATACTAATAAGATTTTAGATTTTCATTTTGAAGAACTATTAACTATATACAAAGAATCTATCGAGTCTCATCTTTCACATAAAGTTAAATCGAATATTTCTGATATTTTTGCGTCAAAAGATAATATTTTAAATAAGGTTATTTTTGATGTAAGTGTAAGTTATAATAAAACCTATAAACAAAGATTCAAATCTGATACGGGTTCTGGTTATAGTCTTAATTCTGTAGAGTATGATTTTCGATTTAAAACACAAGGAGAACATTTTTATGTTGATTTTTCTAATGTAGTTATAGATGAAAAATCTATTAATGAACTCATAAGTAATTTTTTATGGATAAGTTTTAATGGGTTTATTTTCTTCCCTACTTATATTGCCCCCGCAGAACGTTCTGCAATCAATATTTTTAGTAAAGAACTTTCTCTTGTTAAAACTCGCTCTTTGAATGCTGTTTTGAAAGCAAATGGGAACAGCAATGAAATGTTGGATTTATTGAAAAGTAGGGTCAACCGCTACCCCAAACCCATCCGTGACAATCTCGAAATTGCAGAAGATTTAGCGAATTTGAGTAAACAAAAAAGTCAATTCGCTTACCTCGCCGAAGAATTAGAACGAGATTTATTGAAGGGAAAAATTGTGATTTCAGAACATGGACAAGCAGAATATTTGCCCGATAATGAAGAATTTTTGCATTTGGAATTGCATTTAACAGGTTCTATTGTGAAGTCTTTGGCGAATATTGTTTTTTACCTTCGGCATTTGGCACAGCCTTATGACACCATAATCATTGACGAACCTGAATTGAATTTACATCCAGATAATCAGCGACTCATTGCTCGATTTTTGGGGAGATTGGTCAATGAAGGTTTTAAGGTGATTGTGAGTACGCACAGTGATTACATTGTTCGAGAGTTGAACAATATGATTATGTTGAGTCAAGAACATGAAAACCGAGATGCGTTGTTGGAGAAATATGGCTACCAAAAAAATCAATTGGTGAAGCCTGAACAAGTTGAAGCTCTTTTGTTTACGAAAGACAGCCGAAAACCTACCAAAATTGAAGTAGATGAATCAGGACTGACGGTAAAAACGATAGATGAGGTAATCGAACAGATGAACATTTCGACAGAAGACATTTATTTTCAGCTATTTGAGAAAGTAGGATAATATGATTTCATTGATAGATAAACTAAGAGATGTCATTGATGAGAGGCATATCAGCGAAGATGACAAGGGAACTTACATTACCCTTCAAGAGACAAATGAGTCAAAATGTAAACCTTTTGTCATCAAAAAAGGGAATACAAAAACACTGACTTTGGAATTAGATTTGCCCAGTTTTGAAATTCATCCAATGCTTAAAAGTGGAGTCGCCAAATTGAAGAAATGCCCTGATTACTTGATTTTCTGTGAGAATCGCACTATTGATGATAAGATTTACGTCATTGCAGTAGAATTGAAGTCGGATAACAATGACGATTGGCACAGACAGGTAAAAGCAGGTTTGGCTATTGCAGAATATTTGGTAGGAATATTGAAAGGTTATCTCAAAAAGCATTTCGAAAATGTAGAATACCGTTGTTTGTTATTTCATACAGGTACTGAAACTTCCAGAATGAGGAAAAAGAAAAAGATTAAAAGCCAACGTTTTGAATACGAAGAACATCCGATTTTTAAATACAAATTTGCAGACAGACCCTGTAACATAGAACATGACTTAGAATTATATTTAAGATAAAAAATGCAATTGGAAACAGTGTGTCTGTTCCTATTATTGACATGCTTTGTAAGGCGATTATTAAAACAGGAGTTTTTGAAGATAAACCCAGTATTGAGATTCCTTCAAGCCAAGCAACAAATTTTTTGGAAAGTTAAATCCATTTATAACAAATCATTATTTAATCCCTTCAATGCACCACCACCCGTTCCGTTTTCACCACCCTACCTTTGTTAGAAAGCTGCACAAAATACACTCCCTTTCCCCAATGTGCCTCCACACCAATCAATTGCTTCCCTATTGACAAATTGTAGTGAGTAGCAACTATTCGCCCTGATGTATCGTATATTCGCAAAGACGTATCGTTCAACTTGTTTTCTACCCAAAAAGAGGAATCCACAATCAAATTCGGATAAATCGTCACTTGATTTTGATGGTTCATGTCTTCAATCGCTGTAATAATACCACAATCTGCATCGCTACCTATACAATAATCTATAAGTCCACTAATACCAAAGCCACTAGAAAATGGAAGAAAAAAGATTCCCCAGTCTTGTATTCCTATTCCTTCTACAAGATTAAGAGGCAAAAATATAGCGAGTTCATCTATGGGCAAGGCTCCTTCTGAAAATAACACCCTTCTTTCAGCATCAAAATAATTAATTACAGATACTGAATCTATTATTATAGGTTTGGGGTCAAAAGGGTATATAAATTGCTGGGCAGAACATCCAGTAAACTCTTCTCCTTTGGTTAAAGAAAAATCATATAAAACTACCTCAGTATGAGGCGTACAGTTGGTAAATTCAGAGTATTCATGTATAACATACACCTTGCGTTCAATTGGTTCATCTCTAATAAGAGCATATAATAAAGAACTAGTAACTTCGTAAGGTCGAGGAAAATGTGCCATTTCTTCTTTGCGAAAGTACTCAACAAAGACTTTTTTATAAGTTTTTCCTTGCCATATACTATCCCCTCTTATTGTAAAACTAAATGTTTGATCAGGACTCCAAAGTGTATTATCATGATCATGCTGTATAATCCAATGCGCCCCCTCTATTGCCATCGGCTGATATTTTTGAGCATATAGTATAGAAGAAAAAAACAATAAAAATAGAATAGATACAAAGTAGGTAGTAAAGAGTAGTTTTGGATGCATATTTTTAAGAAAATTTGAGGTATGAAATGAATTTCTTCTGCTAATATAACAAAATATAAACTAATTCCCTACCACCACCCGTTCCGTTTTCTCTCAAAAGAAAAATTTCAATTCTCTCCACCCTTCATTGAAGAAATTCCGCAAAAAATAAAGTTTCTTCAACAAAATCTTCTTCCTTTTGTCCTAAATTCTCTTTCCCTTTCGTCTATGTTGAGCGAACACAAAAAGTAAATTTTTTAACCTCAAAAGTTTAATCTTATGAAACGCTTAACATTCAAAAACCCAACATGGTCTTTATTGACGCTTTTGTTTATTTTCTTCTTTAGCAATGACATACAAGCACAAAGGACGAATACAAGAATTGGAAGAACAGTTCAAAAAACGCCCACTTCACAAACTGCAAACCTAAACCTGCAAAGAACTTCTTCAAGATTCAAAACCAAAAAACTCCTTTTGCCTTTCCACAAACAACCCATTGATGTGACCTACGAAGTCATCAACGGAACAGCAGTGATGGAAGGCGATATTGATTTAGGCCCTGAAAATCAACTGACCGACCTTACAGGATTGAGTTTGGCGGTAGTAGTGGACAATGAAGCTCGCCGATGGGTAAATGGCGTAGTGCCTTACACCATCAACAACAACTTGAGCGATACCCAAGAACAAAACGTAAAAGATGCCATTGCCCATGTTAATGAAAAAACCAATGTAAAGATGGTTAAACGCACCAATCAAGCCGATTACATCGAGTTCACGACACACGACGGAGAGGCTTGTTGGTCGCCTATTGGACGACAAGGAGGACGACAAACCATCAAGCTCGAAATTGGAGGCTGCGGCAAAGGAACGATTATCCACGAAATTGGTCACGCATTGGGTTTATTTCACGAACAATCAAGAGAAGACCGTGACAACCATATCACCGTCAATTGGGAGAACATCAAAGACGACTATAAATTTGCATTTGACAAACACATTGAAGACGGTTTTGATGTCGGCAAATACGACTACGGTTCCATTATGCACTATGGCAGCACCTCTTTCAGCAAAAACGGCAAAGCTACGATAACACCTAAAGTAATGGGAGTCACCATCGGACAAAGAACAGGTTTGAGTGCAGGCGACATTGCAGCCATCAACAAACTCTACTACACCGACTCCAATGGCACACCCAACGCTGGGTACAGTCAAATTGCCAAACATGCGGTTTCTATCAGCAGCTATCAAGCATTGGTGGACCAACACGTAGGACAGGGCTATATGATTGATTGGGCAGACTTTTATGAAGTGAACGGAAATGTTTTTGTGAATGTGTTGTTCAAACCCAAATCTGGTGCATGGTTGGCACGTCACAATCTTTCTTCTTCTGGCTACCAAGCTGTGTTTGACAAATATGTGCCTATGGGTTACAGACCGCATCAAGTAGAAGTATATACAAGTGGCAACCAATTGAAATATGCTGTCATTATGGTCAAAGAAAGTGGAGCTGCGTGGAAAGCGTATCACGGTTTATCGGCTGCTACTCACCAACAGCGTTTTGACGACTACAAAGCACAAGGTTACAAACCAATCAATGTGGCAGTGGCTTCAATAGGCGGCAATAAATCCTACACCGCTTTTTATACCAAAGACAATGTAGGTAGCTGGATGCTAAAGAGTTCACTGACTGCTGCTCAATACCAAACTGAATATACTGCCAACAGCAATGCAGGACGAAAACTGGCTTACTTGTGTGCTTACGAACATTCTGGAACGACTTATTTTTCTGCCATTTGGCAATCAGCTGCAAAAGGTGGCCCTGCAAAACATGGTTTGTCAAACTCAGGCTATCAGCAAGAATTCAACGAATGGTCGGGTAAAGGCTACAAAGTGGATTTCATTACAGGATATGCTTCTGGTAACAGCCATAGGTTTGCTGCAAAATGGGTGAAGTAAGAAATTAGATGTAAGATTAAAAAGCTCAATAAGGGCGGGTTTCGAAACCCGCCCTTATTGAGCTTTTTTTATAAGTAGCGGGACAAAAATAGTTTTATACAAAAGAACTTTCAACTCTTTTGTAATCAAAGTATTGAAGTCTGACTTCTCGCTTCTTTAATCTGTCTTCCTACTTAGTTGGTATTTTTCTTTTATTTCGCTAACCTCAATCAATCCTAACTTCCTTCAAATACAACCAATTAAACGCATTGATGCCCATGCCTTCAATGTTTTTCTGCGTAAACCGCAACACCTCATCGTAATACAAAGGCACAATCGGAGCTTCTTCAATCAAAATTTTATCCATTGACTGATACATTTCGTAGCGTTTGGCATCATCATTTTCCAATAAAGCCGCCTCATAAAGCGCATTGTATTCCGCATTGTTGAACTGCGTATAGTTTGGAGGAGCAGGGTTTCCACCGTACAAAACTGTCAAATAAGTTTCGGCATCGGGATAGTCGCCAATCCACGAAGCCCTAAAAAATTGCGCCTCACCTTTTGTGATTTTCTCCCGCAAAAAAGAGCCAGGATGTATCTCTAATTCGATTTTGAAGCCAATGTCTGCCAACTCACTTTGTATAAAAGTGCAAAGGTCTTTGTAAGCACTCGTTGTTTCTAATTTAATGGTTGGTAAGCCATTGCCGTTCTCATAACCCGCTTCCTTCAATAAAGTCTGTGCTTTGGGCGGATTGTAGGTGTAGCCCTTGACTTTATTCGCATTGAAGGAAGGCAAACCCTTGGGAACGAAGCCCGAAGTAGCAGGAACTCCCACATTGTTTCGCAAGAATTTGATCATTTTTTCTCGGTCAAAACCATAGTTGATAGCCTGTCGCACTCGTTTGTCATTCAATGCTTTGTTCTGCTTATCGGTTTTCATCAAAATCCCCAAGTATTCGGTGTTGAGGTAAGGAGAACGCAATAAGTTGATTTTGTCTTTCCATTCGGGCAGCAATTCCCCTTCCTTACTCAGCAAATCGTCTTTGTAAGTCGCATCAATGCCCGACAACAAATCCAATTCTCCTTCTTTGAACTTCAAAAATGCCGTCCGTAAATTGTCCATAAAGGTGACTCGAATCCCATCAATATAAGGGAGTTGCGTGCCATTTTTGTCTTTTTCAAAATACGCCTCGTTTTTCTCCATCACCAAGACATCACCTTCTCTCCAAGACTTCAATTTGAAGGCCCCTGTGCCAATTGGATTTTTGCGAAACTCCTTGCCGAAATGTTCTACAATTACTTTCGGCACGATGGAACAATATTGCATACTCAAAATGCCCAACATCGGGCGGAAGGGCTGCAATAAGGTCATTTGGAAAGTGGTGTCGTTTAAGGCCTTGAAGGGTTCGGTCGTTGCCACTCGATTGTTGAACAACCATGCACCCGTTGAAGCTACTTCTGTATCTATGATGCGGTTAAGGCTGTATTCAACATCGTAGGCAGTGACAATCGGACTTTTAGTTTCTCCAAATAGTTCATGCTGATGGAAATGTACGTCGTTGCGGAGGTGAAAGGTATAGGTCAAACCATCTTCGCTGATTTCCCAACTTTTGGCGACTGCAGGCTGCACATTTAGGCCATCGTCAATTTGTACCAATCCATTGTAGAGTTGATTGACCGCCCATATATTGGCTAAGTTCTTGGCAAAAGCGGGGTCGAGGGAGGTGATGCCTTCTTGTTGGTTGTAGCGAAAAAATTTGCGTCTATCTTTTGAACCTTCTTGGGTATTGCAGGCGTATAAGATAAAACATAAAAAAATTAAATAAAAAGAAATTTTTATGATATTCATTTTGATTATGTGATTGGTTTGAATGTTTCAGAAATGTAAAAAAGACAGCTAACTTATCTTCAATCAAAGCTATAAAAAAAATGAATGAATGTGATTGAAGTCTCAATAGATTTTAGAAATTTGTGATAGCTTAATCATTCCTCATAATCTACTTAATTCATAGAGAAGTTCTGGTATTATTTTTGAATTTTTCATGTATATTAACTAATGTTTTCTAAATAATTAGAAATGCACACACAACAAAAAAAATGGACACTTCAGGATGGATGGAAGCATTTGACGAATACTTCAAATTTTGTTTCTTTTGAAGAAAAGGAAAATTTAGTTTTTGTATTTGGAAATAGATTTCAATTAGCCGATCCTTTACGATTTGACGAAATTCGTACTTTTTATCCAAATAGTCATATAATAATTGCTTCAACGGCAGGTGAAATTGTAGAAGAAAGTGTAATAGATGATTCGATTGTTATCACTGCTGTTTATTTTGAACATACTGATTTTGAAGTAGTAACAGCCCATATTGAAGTTGGTGAAGACAGTTATGAGGTAGGTAAAAAAATGGCTTTATCGTGGAATCATGAAGAACTCAAGCAGGTATTCATCTTATCGGATGGACAGTTGGTAAATGGGAGTGAGTTGGTCAAAGGTTTAAATGAATATTTGCCTGAAAAAGTAGTTGTGACTGGAGGTTTGGCTGGAGACGGGCCGAGGTTTGAGAAAACTTTAGTGGGCTACAATGCAGCACCGAATAGTGGAAATATTGTTGGGGTTGGATTTTATGGCGATAAACTGACTATTGGTTATGGATCCATTGGTGGATGGGATCCTTTTGGACCAGAGCGTATTATCACCAAATCGAAAGAGAATGTACTCTACGAATTGGATGGGAAGTCTGCACTTCAACTGTACAAGCGTTATTTGGGGGAAAAAGCGGCTGGATTGCCAGGCACTGCATTGCTTTATCCGTTGAGTATCCGAATCACAAATAAAGATAAACCTTTGGTTAGGACTATTTTATCTATTGACGAAGAAACGCAGAGCATGACTTTTGCAGGAGATGTACCAGAAGGGGCAAGCGCACGATTAATGAAAGCAAATTTTGATAAGTTGATTGATGGTGCGTACAATGCTGCTAATGCGAGCATTGTGTCCTTCAATGACATTCAACCAGAATTGGCTATTTTGATCAGTTGTGTGGGGCGAAAACTGCTTTTAGGTCCTCGTATTGATGAAGAAGTGGAAAGTGTTGCAGAAGCAATTGGACATACAACTTGTATAACAGGGTTTTACTCTTACGGGGAAATCGCTCCTTTTTCAGGAGCGCTCAATTGTGAATTGCACAATCAGACCATGACCATCACTTTACTTAGTGAATTATGAAAAAAATCAACCGTTTATTGGCTCGTCAAATCAAGCGTACTTTTGGAGGGATAGACAATATCCCTCCTGAAATCGTGCCTTTGCTCGAAAAAGTCAATCAGTCCTATGAGCATTTTGAAGAAGATCGTCGTTTGTTGGAGCGAGCAATGGATATTAGTTCCGAAGAATTGAAGGAAGCAAATGTTTTGTTGAGGGCTGAAAGCAAGAAGCAGGCGCAACTTTTAGAAGAGCTAAAGGATACTTTATCTACTCTTTGGTCGGTGGATAATGATGGGCATGAGATGAAAATTGCAGAGGATAATGATCTTTTAGAGATTGCAGATATGCTCAAAAAACAATCTAAGAGAATCAAAGAAGTAGAGGAGGAGTTATCTTATGTTAATGACGAATTGAAGAATTTTGCATATATTGTTTCACATGATTTGAAAGCCCCTTTGAGGGCTATTGGTTCTTTGACAGATTGGATGATAACTGATTATGGTGATAAATTGGATAAGGAGGGACTGGAGTATTTGGATTTAATCAAGATGCGTATTGTGAGGATGAACAACCTTATTGAAGGAATTTTGCAGTATTCAAGGGCAGGGAAAAAAATGTCTAAATTGAAGCCTATGGATTTGAACAAGGTTGTTGAAGAAGTGCTTTTTATGCTGAATCCACCTCCACATTTTCAAATAAATATCAAAAATGAACTGCCTACGGTCGCTTGTGAACCTACTAAGGTCAATCAGGTTTTTCAAAATTTGATTAGCAATGCTATCAAATACAATGACAAACCCGTGGGGATATTGGACATTGGTTATGATGAAGTTGATGGAACTATGCATTTTTATGTAGCAGACAATGGGCCAGGTATTGAAGAGAAATACCATGAAAAAATATTTGAAATTTTTCAGACCTTAAATGCACGGGATGATATTGAAAGTACAGGAGTTGGGTTGACTGTAGTAAAAAAAATTATAGAGAGTAATAATGGACGTATTTGGTTAACTTCAACGCTACATGAGGGAACTGTTTTCCACTTCAATTTGCCTAATTCACTCAAATGTGAAGAAGATAGAGCAGTTATTAATACATAAAAAATTAGCTAAATTGAAAATGTTGCTTTAATATTGCAATTATCGTGTTAATTTTACTTAGCTTTATTGAAGCAAAAAATCATTAATTGTTATGACCACTAACCGAGCCATTTTATTGGTAGAAGATGATATGGTAGATATCATGACTGTAAAAAGAGCAGTCAAAGAGCTTCAGATAAACAATCCTTTGATTGTTGCCCGCAATGGAGAAGAAGGAGTCAGTTATTTAGAAACTTGTAGAGAAGATTTACCTTTCATTATTCTTTTGGATATCAACATGCCGAGAATGAACGGCATAGAGTTTTTGAAGATTGTAAAACAAGACAAGACCTTCCGAACTATCCCTATAGTTATTCTTACTACATCGCAAGAGGAGCAGGATAGATATGAAAGTTTCCATCTTGGTGTAGCTGGCTATATGGTTAAGCCTGTTCATTATCAACAGTTTGTAGAGTTGATAAGAATGATTAATTCTTATTGGAGCATCAGTGAACTGCCTTAGGTTGGTTATGCTTTTGTTTGATGAATAGCCATTTGTTTTGCTGCTTCAATCTTTTTTGCTCGCCAAGTCATCAACCCTACATATCCGAGTGCTAAAAGACCTAAAGAGCCTTCAACTGGAATGTCGTAGGGTTTTCCATCAGGAGTTTTCAATTCTGGAATCTGGTGACTTTGATTGTTTTGCATGATTTATGGATAATTTTTTGGTTAAAAATCAATGCTGTGTAATTGTATTGAGGGTTCAATTATACAACATTCTTTCAAGAAGTGCCAAATTTACTATTAATTCTTCAAGTATTCCGCAGTCGTCTGTACCGAATTTACGATTACTTCCGCATTTTTGCGAATCACAAACTCACTCAGTCCCACTTCCGACTTCTTATTTCCCCAGTCATATGTATAACCCAATCGAGTCCAAGGATATGCCAGCGGGTAATAACTGTATAGTATATTGCCTTGATACCAAGCTTTGTAGGTGCTATCTATATTTTCGGCGAGTTGTAAGTTGGTCGTTTGGTCGGTAATTTCGTTGTCAGGTGTAGGGCGGAACATGTCCGAGGGTTTGACCCAAAATTCTATGAAATGTGTTTGACCACTTTTGGGCGGTAAACCCAACAATTGTTCAAGTCGTAAATCTATATCTTTCACTTTTTTTTCATTCTTTGCATACCAATCCTGTAATTCAGGACAAGCTGTCACCCAAATTTCATCCGACTTGAGTTCCACCATTTCTCCAATAGAATAATAGTTGATGTCTTCCTTTATCCATGAAGTCACCAGTACACGCTTATTTTCTCCTTCGCCCTGCCATTGAAGGTAGGTATTGTTGGGAGAAATGACGATGAGATTGTTCGATATTTCATGTTCATCGGCATACATTGCATCAATGATTGCCTTTTTGTAGTTGGCATCAAGGTCGTTGTAAATTATTGGAGAACAAGAATATAAAAATAATCCAATACTGATTGAAGTGAAAAGGCGTAGGTACTTTTTCATTTAAACAAAAATTCAGGATAAAAGCTTTAATGAGGCATACATAGATTTTATTAGATCCGCTCCAATATCATTGCATGACCATGCGCTCCCGCAGCACAAGCCGCCAACAAACCATATTTCCCACCTTCTGCAACCAAACGATTTGCAACTGTGGTCATCAACCGTGCGCCTGTTGCACCAAAAGGATGTCCAATCGAAAGTGAGCCGCCCCAAAGATTGAATTTATCCATTGGTACTGTTCCTACTGCTTTCTCACGCCCCAGATTTTTTTGTGCAAATTCATTGGAAGCCAAACATTTTAGGTTGGCAAGTATCTGAGCTGCAAAGGCTTCATGGAATTCAATCACATCCATATCGTCAAAACTCAAACCTGTTTGTTCAAATAATTTGGAAGTCGCATAAGTTGGTCCTAATAGCAATTCATCGTCCAATCTTTGACCCGTAAAGGTAAAATCTACCACTTTTGCTATTGGAGTCAAACCCAATTGACGGGCTTTTGCAGCATTCATCAACAATACAGCAGATGCGCCATCTGTCAAAAAAGAAGAATTTCCTGCGGTCAATGTTCCATGTTTTCTATCGAAAGCTGGGCGCAATTTCGAGAGTTTTTCCATATTTGTATCCGGGCGGATGCCGTTGTCGTGGTCAATGCGTTTGAAGTTGGGAGGGAGTGAAATTGGAGTAATTTCGTTGGGAAGGTGTCCGTCTTTGTAGGCTTTGTCAGCGAGGTGATGCGAACGCACAGTGTATTCATCTTGTTCCTCTCGGCTGATATTGAACCTTGCAGCCATGATTTCACAATCTTCCCCCATTGTTCGATTGGTCGTATATTCTGCAATTGCAGGACGCTGAGGCATAAAATCGCTGGGTCGAAGGCTTGCCGCAAATTTCACCTTATCGCCTACAGTCTTCAATTTCTGAGCATTGAAGAGTTTTTTACGCATTTCTTTGCTGAATCCAATAGGAGAATCGGAAGTATTGTCCACGCCTCCTGCAATGGCAATGTCTGCATGACCGACTGCAATGGCAAGAACGGCATCTGCAATGGCTCGGTTGGCTGAAATACAGGCTTGGGTGACTGTATGACAAGGCGTGCTTTCGGGAATCCCGGCCGTAATTGCTGCTTCTCTGGCGACATTACTGGTTTTGACATTGGAAATGACGGTTCCCATCGTTACCATATCAATCAGTTTGGGGTCAATACCTGTTTTGGTCAGCAAACCTTTAATGGCATATTGCCCTAATTGATAGGACATTAAATCCATATAATCTGTTCCTGAACGCAAAAATGGAGTGCGTGTACCTGCAACGAGGACGATGTTTCTATTGGTGTTCATGTGTTGGTTTTGGTGATGTTTTGCTAATCTAATATCCAAAATAGGTTTTTTGTTTTGAAAATAGACAATAAAAAAGGTGCTGGAGAAATTTCCAGCACCTTTTTGTTAAAATAACATAGCTATAATTATGAATTACTCGCCGTCACCATCTCCGTTCAACTCACTAATGAAGTCTTCCAATTCAAATTCATCTCCTTCTGAGTAACCTGTATGTTCATAAACGATGTTTCCTTCTTGATCAGTTACAATCGTATGAGGAATCAAACGAATACCCAGTGCTTGTTTTAATGACTCGTCACTATCCAACAATACATCAAAGGGAAGTAATTTCCCATCCACATATTGCTGTACTTTCATAGCAGATTGAGCATCATCTGTACTGACTGCCACCACTTCTACATTGTAGAGGTCTTGCCATTCTTCATAAATGTCCGCAATATTACCAAGTTCCTTTTTGCAGGGTGCGCACCAAGTAGCCCAAAAACTGAATACGGTAATTTTACCATTGCCACCGTAATGCTCTACAATATTAACTAAATCACCCCCTAAAGCTTTTACATTCAAATTAGGTAGTGTTTTGGTAGGAGCATCAGGTGTGCCATCAGGTCCATTGGTAGCTGCAACAAAAGCAACTCCTAAAGCAAAAAACAGTAGCAAAAAACTACATCTTCTAAGTAGGTTCATAAACATCATTTAAATTATTTTTAGATTTGCAAAGTTAACCTTCTCTTTCGACAGAATAAATACTTTAACGTTTAAAAATCCGACTCATTATGCAGCGAATATATTCTACAATATTGTTTTTATTAAGTTTGATGGTGTGTAGTCATACCTTATACGGCCAAAATCAAGGTGTTTTATCAGGTGATTTGCAGTTTAATACCCGCTTTTTTGAGTCGGATAGTACACGAGATGCCACGAATACACCCTTTTATGATTACCTCAAATACAGTGCTGATGCTTGGTTCAATCTGAACTATCAGGTTTCTGGCTACAATATGGGTGTGCGTTTTGATATGTTCAATAACTCCAACATTTTCAATGCTACTCGTGAAGTAAATGAACTTGGGTTGGGATTTTGGTATATTTCCAAAAAAATAGACAAACTTGATTTAACGGCAGGGTATTTTTATGAGCAGTTTGGTTCGGGTATTATTTTCAGAGCTTATGAAGCACGTCCTTTGGGAATTGACCAAGCCATTCAAGGCATCCGATTGAAGTATGAACTCAGCGACCATTGGCGCATTACAGGCTTTACAGGCCGTCAAAGAAACCGCTTTGAAACCTACAAACCTGTTGTCAAAGGAGCAAATATTTCGGGCTATATCAAAGCGAGTGAAAAGGTGAATTTAACACCGGGTTTTGGGGTAGTTAACCGCACGATTGATACCGAAACCATGAACACCATTGCACAAGAAATCAATGGTTATACTTTGGAAAACCGCTTTACTCCAAAATACAATGTCTATGCTGGAACGTTCTACAATACATTGTATGCAGGAAGGTTTAGTTGGTACACCGAATATGCCTATAAAACAGAGGATGCTATTAGAAATATGGATGGATTGCTCATCAATCCCAAATATGGTAACGTAATTTATAATACGCTTACCTATTCTCAAAAAGGTTTTGGCATCACATTTTTGTATAAATACACCAAAGATTTTGATCTACGAGTTCACCCCAATGCAGTAGGTAATTTTGGAGCAATCAACTTTTTGCCTCCAATGACCCGTGCCAATAGTTACCGATTGATGTCACGCTACAATGCAGCCACACAGTTGTTGGGGGAAAAAGCCTTTCAAGTGGATTTGACCTATACTCCTATGAAAGGACTGTCTTTTACTGGGAATCACTCACGTATTACCAATTCTGACAACGACTTGTTGTTTAGAGAATTTTATTTAGATGCAGAAATCAAGCCTCAAGACAAAAAGAAAAAATGGCGCATTATTTCTGGACTGCAAATGGTGGATTACAACCAAACCGCTTTTGAAGGACCGAAACCAGGGCGAGCTGATTTTGTCCGAACCTTTTCTCCTTTCTTTGAGTACGATTATAAATTTACCCGTCGAAAATCACTGCGACTTGAGCTGCAATACATGCTGACAGAGCGCAATAGGGTATTGTTTGGAGAAGACAAACCTGAAGAAAAACAAGATTTAGGAAATTGGATATGGGGATTGGCAGAGTACAATATTGTTCCAAAATGGTCTTTTTCGGCGGGAACGATGTACAATCTCCATGACAATCTTTTTTTCCCGACTTTCTTAGTTGCTCATAACCAAAATGCAACTCGTTTTGCACTAAACTATGCGAAACAACCTGCGGGGATCATCTGTACAGGAGGAATTTGCAGATTTGAGCCTGCGTTTAGTGGTTTGAAGTTGGATGTGACAACTAAGTTTTAGATGCAGGGCGTTAAAATTCAATTAGATATGATGAAAAAGAATTTATTGTCCCTATTTTCGGGATGTGGAGGAATGGATATTGGTTTTGAAGGAGGCTTCAAAATACCCAAAACGATATTAAATGATGCTATACATAGAGATTGGGTAGTGGAGGAAGATGATTTTTACTTCCATTTGAAGGAAACCATCTTTGAAACAAAATTTGCGAATGATATTAGCAGTCACGCTAGAATTGCTTGGAATGATTATTTTTCGAGAAAACGAGGTTATGATTTGAATGGAACATACAATGTGGGGAGTATTGTTAATATTGTAAAAGAATACCACGATGGAAATAAAAAAGTCTTTCCCCAAAACATCGAAATAGTGACGGGCGGTTTTCCCTGTCAAGATTTTAGCGTATCAGGAAAAAGGAAAGGATTTCATTCCCACAAAGACCATAATGGACAAATTATTGAAGACGATATTCCGACAGAAGAAACAAGGGGAAAGCTTTATATGTGGATGAAAGAAGTCATTGAGATAACTTTACCAAAAATTTTTATTGCAGAAAATGTCAAGGGTTTGGCCAATTTAGGGAAAGTTAAAGAGGTGATTCAAGCTGATTTTTCTAAGATAGATGGCGACGGCTATTTGGTTTTAGACCCAAAGGTTTTACATGCAGGTAATTATGGTGTGCCACAATCTCGTGAAAGGATTTTCTTTATTGGTTTCAAGAAATCAGCCTTGACTTCCGAAGCTTTAAAAGAATTGTCTAAAAAGGAAGTTTCAGAAAAATCCAGCCCTTATCCGACACCAACGCACCGACTAAATGGAGAAATGCACTATTCATCGTTTGAACACCTTATGACGAATTTCACTAAAAGTAAGAATGTGTTAATGGATTTGAAAGAGCCTGAAAATAGCTGTGATTTGTCACAGAAACATTTTTCTAAGGCAAAGTTTATGGGAATACATTGCCAAGGTCAAAAGGAAGTAAACCTCGAAAAACTGGCTCCAACTATACGTGCAGAACATCACGGCAACATTGAATATAGAAGATTATCGCTCGAAAATGGAGGGAGTTATGCCAACGAAATAGAAATGGGTAAAAAAGAAAGACGATTGACATTGAGGGAATGTGCGAGGATTCAGACATTTCCCGATGATTTTAATTTTGTTTTGCTTTCTGCAGAGAAAAAGAAAAAATTCTCCTTGAGTCCTTCACAGGGGTATAAGTTGGTCGGCAATGCTGTTCCCCCGCTTTTGGCTTATCACATTGCTAAGAAAATAGAATCGAATTGGGAGTTCTATTTTGGGCTATAGTACATTTAAAATCCCCTAAATTTTATCTCAATGAATCCTAATATAGAAGCAACTCGCCTAAACCTATTTTTACTCGTCTATTTTTATCTTCTGGAACAGGATTTGAATAGTAGAGAAAATGCTTTGGGGAAGATTAAGTTTCAGTCTGAGGAAGCGAATACGGATGAATATTTGAAAAGGTATTTTCAAAAGTATTTATTGTCAAACAACAGTATTCGAAGTACTATCTTGAAATATATATCTTTAATTGTTGATTCAGAAAAATTTAGTGTAGAAGTTGCAGCACTGCAAAATTTTGAAATTATGTCTGTTCTGCTACCTGAACAACTTTCAGATGAACAAAAACAACAAATTGCAGCTTCAAAAAAATCAGTCTATACCAATCCAGATTTATTTTTGCAAATAACGGATGGAGAGAATATCTTTTTTGAATCATTGGAACTTAAATCAACAAAAAGTAACAATATTTCTGGTTCAAGTGTACAGCAAGTAAATCCTTTTGAGTGGGTTATTTTTGTGAAAAGAAATGGAGGAAATGTAACGGTTTCAACAGGTCATTATATCAATAGTATTACTGAAAAATTGCCTTTCCCAGATAGAAGCCCACGTCCTCAAATTGGTTTCAATACCTTACAAGATTGGAATAGAAAATATAGAAAGACAGAAGATGGCCTTTATTAGTAGAAAGTGTAAGTAGTTTAAACGAGGCTAAAATTAAACTTTTGATGGATTGGCAAGATTATTTAGCCTCTGAATGGTTGGAGATTGTTAAAAGCGAGCCTGCTAAACAGAATGAAAAATGGTTCAACAATGCCATTAGGAAATTTGCATTGAAGTTTTTGGAACACACTGAGAATCTGAGTAAAATAGAACGAGAAAAGCTAAAAAGGAAATTAAATTCGTTGATAAAGTAAACTAACCCATTTCCCCAAACACCCTCTCTTTATCCCCACTTATCTCATAATACCGATACACCAACTCCCCATTCACAATCGCCTTTATCTTAAAAATCTGGTAAAGCGGTGTGCCAATTTCCTCCAAAGTGCTGTTCAAAATATGTGCAGACTCCTTACCATCCAATTGATTCACAAAATGTTCACGCCTCAACGCATGAACAGAGGGCATACCCTCTGCCATACAATCAGGACATTCCGCCTCATCCACATATAAATTACCCCGTTTGCAGAGAATATTTTGGCGGCTACGGTGTGTATTGCAGGCCAAAGTAGTAATCAAATCGTAATCCAGTGAAATAGTAGCCGTTTCGCCCAAATCCGTTTTCATGATTTGCAGCAACTCCCCAACCCTCAATTCATCGGAGCGATAAGGCAACTGCGTAATATCTTCTTCCACAATCGAATCATAGAGATTGTGCGTTGGACATTCGGGATTGAAGCTCATTTTCGACACACTCAGCTCGTCAATAAAACCATAGACCGACATTCGGTAATCCTTCGGGATTTTTGCGCCATGCAAATATTTCACAGCCAGTTGCACCTGCAATCCCGCCATAATGGAAGAAATAGTAGGTGAAGTCGGTATTGTAGCCCTACCATCCTCATTTCGTTGCCGCAATTTGAGGCATGAAAAACGCCGCCAAGCCTCCTCACGCAAATGCTCGTTCAGCGTACAATCCAAACACACATTGAAGGGAGGTGCAAAAATTTTCACATCCCCATCCAATTTCCGCAAACCTGCATCAATCAAGAGCGTTTGGGTTTGATAACAATAACGGTTGATGTCAATGCGTCCCTGAATGTTGTCCAAACAACCAAACACCGCATCTACATGACGGTAAACACCCCTTCCAAACACATCTTGCACTTTACCAATCACGGGAATCACCTGCACATCAGGATTCATTTCCTTCAATTTTTCGGCAGCCACTTCCACCTTGTAGCGTCCAATATCGCCTTCTCGAAACAAAACAGTGCGGGTAAGGTTATGGTCTTCAATGGTATCCATATCTGTCACCAAAATAGTACCTACTCCCAACAGTGCCAAATTCTTCAACACCTCATTACCCAATGCACCTGCTCCTACCACCATTACCGTGGCGTTTTGCAGCAGTTCCATACTCCATCCCAGTTCCTCAATGCGTTTGTAGCGGTTACTCATATTATTACTTAATTTCTTTTTTGTCAATGATTTAAAATCTTTCGTCCAAAGTCTAAATGTCTTATTGTATAGTGAATTTTGTGTTTGAACTTGAACTTTCAATTCGATACTGCTCCAAAACCATAAAAACTGCCCCAATGTAAAACGGCAGGCAAGGAATTTTGTAGCGCACCAATGCCCCAAAATTGTAGGTCGCAAAGCCCACTGCAAAGGCAAAAAAGAGCGCATACAACAAACAAAAGCTGATAAAAGGTGTGCCAAAAGCAATTTTTAAGCTGCGAAAAAAACCGACTTTGAAAAACACGTACAGCGTAACCGCCATAAAAGCAGTCCCTTCCAATGCTGCAATCAACATCACAGGATTGTTCACTTCAGACAGATAAGGTCGAAACAAAGCAACATTGACCGAAGCAGGAAATTTGGATAAAATGCCTGGAATCGAAAATTCAATTTCTCCCAAAGTATAGCCCGTCTGACCCTCATTGCTCAAATAGCCATGCCATGATTGAAAATCCATCGCCATTCCCACAAACTTTCCCAACATATAATATCCTATATCAGCGACCCTATCCGACAAAAAATACACCCCCAAAGCAACAGCCGACAACATACAGACATTAAAAAAAATCTTCAAATTTTGCCGACGAGCCACCTCCCGATAATGGAAAAATAGCCAATAAGCAGTCGGAATGAAAAATGCCCATAAGATGTAGCCCTTAATTGCATCAATCAACAAACTGCAAATCCATATCAGAAAAATAGACACAAGGATTCTATCTCTTTTGATGAGCAGATGGTAAACGCCATAGGTGAATCCACCCACACAACCCATTGTCACCGTATCTTTTAGCAAGCCAGAACCCCAAAAGAAAACAGAAGGAACAAAGAAAACCGCCATCGCCATCGTATCCTTAGCCTTTGGATATACATCCACAAACACCGTATAAAGCAACCACAAACCCATAAAAGATAAAGTGGCAAACAACAGATTCAAGACCCAAAAACTATTGCCACACAAAAAGCCCAAAACCGTAGCGATTCGCACCACCATATATGTATTCTCACCACTGTAATACGGAATTTTATCCGACAGTTCAGAAAGCCGCAAATCGTAGGTATTCGCTTCAGTAGCCCATAGTTCCAAACCCAATTTAGGCGAATCTTCAATGGCTTCGGAGAGCGCAACCGTTGATTCGTGATACACAAAAGCATCGCCCAATCCACCATAATAAAAAGCGTAAATGGCACAAAAAAACAAAGCTCCAAGGATTTTGAAGCCCAAACCCGCCAAGATATACTTCCGCCCAACATGGTGTTTGTAAACGGTTTCACGAATGATGAATGCCGTTATCAAAATCACCACAATAAAAAGAGGTAATAAAAATACATCAAGAAGGGTCATTCAGATTTTTTTTGTTTTACGATACCCAACAACAAAATGTGGCCATTCCCAAAACGCTTGACAATTGCATAGTTTTTCAAATAATCACTTGCCTCAATTTCGGGAATGTAATAATAATTGTATTCATTGGGTTTCAATTTTTTATCACTAAATACTTCCACATTCGGCAATCCTTCTACATACCGATAATATGCCACACTTGGAAACATCAACCAATGAACGCCCAAAGATAAAGTTTTATGTTGAGCACTTGATTGTTGCGCCATAAAATCCAACATAGCAGGCGTGTCGGCATCAAAACCCCATTCATAACTTTGGCGAATATTGACAGTTTGAAGTAGGTGAAAGGTAAGCATTGCAGCAAAAAAAACGGCAATTGTTTTCACCAACAACCATCGCCTTCCATACCATAAAAAGGCAAACAACAGCCACATTGCCAAAGGCAATAAATACAAAGCCGTTCTGCCAACAGCATATTTTCCTTCAAAAAGAACAACATACAAAACCTGCAAACCGACTACTCCAACCAACAAGGCACTGAATAGCTGCAATGCCTTTAGATTTTGAAGCAGAGAAATCTCGCTTCTTTTATACAAATCCCCAGTTAATTTTGGCTTATGGTACAAAAAACCTCCAATAATTGCCCATAAAAAAGCAGCAAGCAGAATTGGAAGCAGAACACCTGCAATGATTTGAAGGTCAAAGTTTCCAAAGTACTGAACCCCATATAAATTCCATCGAATCAAACTCCCTAGGGTATCGGCAATAAATCCCGTTTGTCCACCTATATAAAAAGCCTTGTTTTCCAGCAGATTCTTCAAAGGAACAATTGTCACCAAAGCCAAAACCAAGCTCGCTCCGCCCACGATTTGAACAACCATGTCATGCTTCACCCACAACTTCATAGACTTCACCCGATGCGTTAATACCACAGAATGAACCACAAACAACAAAACAAGGCTCATGTAATAAAACCCAAAAACAAAATTGCTGTAGCTTGCCAAAGCTGCAAAACCCAAAGCGGCTATCACTTTTTTGCTTTGATAATCATTGAAGTAGAAAAATGTATAGTAAATACTTCCCATCATAAAAGCAATTCCCAAACCATATCCTCTACTCAAAGAAAAAAACTCCAACAGATAAGGGTGAAAGTTTAGAAATGAAATGCCTATGACTATCCAAAAAGGTTTTGTGGTCAGTTTTTGAAGCAATCGAAGGGAGAAGAAAAAGTACAAGCCATAGGACAGTAAAACGGGAAGTCGAATAAAAAACACTTGATTTCCAAACAATCCAGTACTGCATTTCACCAAAAGCGTATGAAAAATATGGTTGGTTGCAGAAGCAGGAATACACAGCAGCGTATTTTGAAGCGGCACCACCACATACTCCAAAAAAGTACCCGCTTCATCGTGTGTTATCGGAATGAAATAGCTGCGTAAGGTGAGGTAAACAAATAGGGCAAAACCAATTGCCCAATAAAGCATTGAAGTTAGATTTTCATTTCTCACAAATCCACATCCAATTTCCGCAACAAATTCCCTACCAAAGACTTATCGCCCAAACCTACTTCATAGCGAACCCCATAAAAGAAAGCATTGTTCAAGTCAAAACTATTCACCTTTTGCCGCCCATCCCAAAAAGTGATGTTTTGATTGAGCAAAGTACCAATTTCCATTTGAAGACGGGCCTTATCACTCAGCTTGTACTGCACCGTTGAAGTAGCTTGTAGATAAGTCGCCGACAAATGTAGTCTATCCCGCACATTTTCTTCAAAAAAGAAATGTTGGTTTTCAAATCCCGTTTCAAAACCACTCATCGTAGCGGCAAGCGTTACTCGAATTTTTTTGTCCTTTTTATACACCAATTTCGCTTGATACGGCAAAATCAACTGCAAATGGAAAACAGGTGGAATGCTAAAACTCGTACCTGCAAACGGCACAGGCAAAACTTTGTTGTTGCGGTAATGAATAGCGAGCCCATAATAATTTATCGAAGCCAATTTATTCATTTTTGCTCGACCAATAAAACCCGTAAAGCGTGTTTTTAACTGATTAAAAGTTGCTCCTTCCTCCGAAAAAGATAGGTTGGCATTGTAGAAAATGATGCCCAATTCTGGTCGAATATGCACTCCTTCAATGCCCGTCGTGAAATAGTAAGCCGTATGCCCATCTTGGTCAAAACTCATATCCATATTGCGGACACCCCCGCCCACATTCCACAAAATCTGGTAAGCACTCACATCCAAAGGAATGGTTTCAAACAAGCCCTTCAATCCTTTGGTCGCCACTTTGAAAATGTTCTTCAATTTGCCCAGATTCAAATCCAATCCCACTCGCCCTTTTATCGGAATACTTGCCTGAAAACCAATTGCATTGCTGCCAAAAGAAAGACTATCCAAGTCCTTCAATTGACTATCCGCCTGCCATTCTCCAAGTCCTGTGAGATGCGGTCGGAAAAAATGGTGTATTTCTCGGATGCCTAAGTTTTGGGCATGGAGAATCGATAGATTGGATTGTAAGATAATTAGTAGGAAGAGTATCTTTTTCATACTTCTAAAGTAGCAAGAATTGATGGTATAAAACTATAAATGAACAAGATTTTAAGTAACCACCTACTTTTTAGTGAACAAATATCCATTTATCCCTATTCAAGCTAAGCCCCATTCAACTCCTTTGAATAGATTTACTTCAGCAAAATACCGCCTCATACTTTAACAAATATCTATTTTTTTCATAACCTTTTTTAAACCCCATCGTACAAGAAAATGAGTTTTGTCATATTAATATCATATTGAAGCTAACACAGACCACCCCAACTATTCGCCCAAATTATTAGGTTATGAAAACAAACAGCACACACATTCTTTTAGTAGTTATTTTATGTTTATTATCCTCCAATTTTTTAGCAGCACAAAGCCCCAATCCGAGCAGCGATGAATCGTATTGCAAAGACAAAATCTTCCTTAAAATCAAAGAAGAAGCAGGATTACGGCTTCCAAAATACAGTGTTGATCAAAAAGTACCCAATTATCCTGTATTTGGAAACCTTATTGAAGAATACAAAGTAAAGACCATTTACCGTCCATTCCCCGAACTTAAGAGCAGCGCCTTTGTCAATACCTATCAAGTCAATATTGACCCAGATAGCGACATTGACCAACTCATCGCCACCCTACAAGCAGACCCCAATGTGGAGTATGCCGAAAAAGTTCCTGTTGAAAGGCTGTTCTTCAATCCCAATGACCCTGCCGAAAATGCAGGTGAACAGTGGCATTTGGGAGTAATAGATGCCTTTGCAGCCTGGGATCTAAGTTTGGGGGATGAAAGTGTAGTCGTTGCAGTAGTAGATGATGCGGTCAAAATCACACACGAAGATTTGGTTAACAGCGTATGGGTCAATGCAGGTGAAATTGCAGGCAACGGCATTGACGACGACAACAATGGATATGTAGATGATGTGAATGGCTGGGATGTTGCAGATAACGACAACAACCCCAATCCTCCTTCTTCTGCTACTGCTAGTTCCTTTTCACATGGAACACACGTAGCAGGACTAATAGGCGCAACAACCAACAACGGTAAAGGTGTGGCTGCCATTGGAGCAGGAGTCAGCATCATGGCTGTGAAATGTACGGAAAACAATACAAGCAATTCATCCATCATTTCACATGGTTGGAGTGGATTTCAGTATGCGATGAGCAATGGAGCGGATGTCATTAATATTTCTTGGGGAGGCACAGGGTATTCCTATACCTACCAAGCACTCATCAATGCAGCCTACAATGCGGGCATTACCATTGTAGCTGCCGCAGGAAATTCGAGTACCTCCACTCAGTTTTACCCCGCTGCCTACAACAATGTCATTGCAGTAGCCGCCACCACTTCAACCGACACCAAAGCCAGTTTTTCCAATTATGGCCCATGGGTAGATGTTGCAGCACCAGGAAGTTCACTCAAAAGTTGTATCGCAAGCTCCAATACCGCCTATGGCTACAAAAGCGGTACTTCAATGGCATCTCCCGTTACCGCAGGACTTTGTGCCTTGCTATTGTCTTACGAACCCACTTTGCAGCCAGCAGATATTTTGTCTTGTTTGACATCAACCGCTGTTCCTGTTATAGGGTCTAGCGATGTAGGAGCAGGTCGAATCAGTGCCAATGCTGCCATGCTATGTGCCGCACCTGCAAGCTGTTCTGCACCCTACAATTTGACTGTAAACAACCTCAGCAGCACCAACGCAACCCTCACTTGGGCAGACACAGATGCTGCAAGTTATACAGTGAGAATCAGACAAACAGGAGGCAACTGGACTACCTTCAATACTCCAAATACAAGTTATAGCTATTCGGCTAATTCATGCGAAAGCTATGAGTTTGAAGTAAAAAGCAATTGCAGTGGTGAAAGCAGCAATTTTTCTAGTATACAAACCTTTACAACCTTACCCGATGGCCCTTCTAATTATTGCATCGCAGAAGGAAATACCGCAAACTTTGAATGGATTGCAGGGGTGACATTTGCAGCAGTCAACATTACTAGTTCCTCCAATGGAGGCTACAGTCAAGAAGCACTTTGCTACAATCTCAATGTAGAAACCAATGACGATTATACGCTTATATTGACACCAGGATTTGCAGGAGCAGCCTATGGTGTTTATTGGAGGGCATGGATAGACTTCAATCGAGATGGCGATTTTAGCGATGCCAACGAATTGGTGTACGATGCAGGCAGCAGCCAAAGTGGAAGCGTAACCCCTAATATTGCGATACCTTCGAGCGCAAGCACAGGAAGCACACGCATGAGAATTGCGATGAAATGGACAGGTGCATCCGATACGGCATTGCCCAATCATTGCGGCACCTTTGAGTTTGGAGAAGTAGAAGACTACACCTTAGTGGTATCTCAAGGCGCAGCACCAGTTGTCTGCAATAGACCTACAACGGTTAATGCTGCCAATATATCAGAAAGTTCGGCAACCATCAATTGGTCAAATGTAAGTGGTTCAACTGGCTACAATATTAGATACCGCAAACAAGGTTCTGGCTGGAACTATTCAGTAGCCACCTCTAACTTCAAAAGCCTAACGGGTTTGGACGCAGGTTCAAATTATGAAGTAGAAGTACAATCAAAATGTGCGAGCAATACCACAAGTGATTATTCTGCTACCAAGTCCTTTACAACCAGTATTCCTGTTTGTAGTACGCCTACTGATTTGATTGTCAGCAACATTGAAGCTGCAAAAGCGACCATTTCATGGAGTGGTAGTAGTCAGGAAGATTACCAAGTCCACTACCGCAAAACGAGCAGTACCGTTTGGAGTTCGCTCAGTGTCGGTAGTACGAATGTATCCATTCCTTCTTTGCAGTCTTGTACCGAATACGAAGTTCAAATTCGCACTGTATGTGATTTATCCGAAAGTTCTTTTACGATGACCAAGAAGTTTGAAACCATTGGTTGCCAAGCTCCAGAGGAAGAGAATACAGGGGGACTGATGCCTAACGGCTATTGCACAAGCAGGGGCTACAATGCCAACTATGAATGGATAGCAAAAGTGGTATTTGGAAGCATCAACAATACTTCGGGAAGCGATGGAGGTTATGGAGACTATACTTCAAAAAGTACGGACGTTGAACTAGGGCAAAGCTATAACGTCACCTTACAGGCAGGTTATGCAGGTTCGGCCTACCGAGAATATTGGAAGGTTTGGATAGACTACAACCGAGATGGTGATTTTGGCGATGATGGAGAATTGGCTTTTGATGCAGGAGGATTGAACAATACGCCTGTGACAGCAGGAATCAAAGTTCCAACGAATGCCTCAATAGGAACGACAAGAGTACGTATCTCGATGAAATACAACGCAGCAGCAGACATGTGTGAAAGTTTCACCTATGGCGAAGTCGAAGATTATGCGGTAAATATCATCAGCGGAGGAGGCCAAACCGAACCAACACCTTCGGCAGGTGGTGGCCCTGCTCCAGATGGCTACTGCGATGCACAGTCTCAAAATTCAAATTACGAATGGATTGAAAAGGTAAGCATTGGAAGTATCAACAATAGCTCTTCAAATGACAATGGATATGGAAATTACACACACCTTTCAACAGATGTAGATGCTGGAAGCAGCCAGACAATTATCCTACAACCAGGCTATGTAGGAGCAGCTTACAACGAATCTTGGCAAGTATGGATTGACTTCAATCGAGATGGTGATTTTAGTGATATTGCAGAATTGGCATTTAGTTCGAGTAGCCCAAGCAAAAATACGGTAACAGCCGCAATTACCATTCCTGCCGATGCTTCAATAGGCTCTACACGTATGAGGATTACCATGAAATACAACGGAACTGCAAGTGATTGTGGAAACTACAACTATGGAGAAGTGGAGGATTATGAGTTGAATATTCGGGGAGCAGGTGGCAACAATGGAGGAGGAAATTCAGATTCCAATCCAATGCCCGATGGTTACTGCGATATGCAAAGCCAAAACGCCAGCTATGAATGGATTGCAAAAGTTGAACTCGGCGACATTAGCAATGCGACTGCTAGCAACAATGGATATGGTGATTTCACCAACTTATCTACCGAACTGATAGCCGATCAATCTTATTCTTTGGGACTGACTCCAGGCTTCAAAGGAGCAGCGTACAACGAATCATGGAAAGTATGGATAGACTACAACCGAGATGGTGATTTTACCGATGCTGGTGAACTGGTATTTGAACCTGCTAGCAACAAAAATAAAGTAGTAGGATCTATCAAAATACCTGCAACTGCCATGAATGGTGTCACCCTCATGCGGGTTGCAATGAAGTACAATGGTGGTATTCCAAACAGTTGCGGAGCTTATACCTATGGCGAAGTCGAAGATTATTCAGTTGTATTAGTGAACAATCTTACTTCAACGGTGGAAATGTCGTCTGAAGGAGACAACATTCAGAAAGCAGATCCAACCGAACCCAATTGTGATATTGATGTAGCCTTTGATTACACTGTTTCGGGTGAAAAAGCAGACTTTATCAACTATTCAATGGGAAAATACGACACCTTCTTTTGGAGTTTTGGTGATGGCGAATTTTCGGAGGAAACAAGCCCTGTACACCATTACAAAGAGTCTGGAGAATATTTCTTCAACTTATCTATTAGCAGTACTCAAAGTGGATGTTCTCAACATTATCAAGGATTTATCTATATTTTTGGAGAAGATGCAGAGGAGGGAAACAACAATACCGTACCTTCAAGTGAAAATGGAGGATAAAACTCAACAAAACAGCTAAAGGATTCCCCCACTATACCGAAGGTTAGTGGAGGGAGGAATTTAGCTACGTCATTATTGACCTTGTGATTGGATGTATTTTTTAATGACATCTATTTTATGTAAATTTACACCATCTTATGCTAATCACCAAAACATACAAATACCGAATTTATCCTACCCAAAAACAAGAAAGTAGGATGACTAACCACATGAATATGAGTCGGTATGTTTGGAATTGGCATTTAGGCGGAATGATGAAGCAGTACAAGGATAGCAAAACCTTTCCTTCGATGATTGAACAACAAAACCTACTGCCTAAACTAAAGGAAGAAAAGCCGTGGTTTAAGAATGTTTATTCCATGGTGCTGCAAGACGCCAATAGAAGACTACACAAAGCACTCATTACATTTTTTAAATCCAAGAAAGAGGGAAACACCGATACAGGATTTCCTAAATACAAGAAAAAAGGACAGTGGAATAGCTTGAACTATACCGATTACGGCAGAAATATGCCAAGTTACTTTTCTACCATGAATCGCAAAATCGGTAAAGAAAAAGCGAATAACCATATCCCTGTTCCAAAAATAGGCTTTGTCAAAATAAAACGGCACCGAGAACTCCCCAAAGGAGCAGTCGTGAAAACCATGTCCATCATCAAGGATGGATGCAAGTGGTTTACCTGTTTCACCTTTCAGTTTGAAAAAGCTGTTAAAGAAGTGCCTAAACAGGACTTGCTAACACATTCAGTAGGAATAGACATGGGTTTGAATGATTTTGTTTATACCAGTGGCGGTTTATCAGAACCACTACCCAAGTTTTACCGAAAACGAGAAAAGCATTTGGCTAAGGTGCAGCGCAAGTTATCCAAGGCTAAGAAACGAAGCGCAAGATATTACAAACTACTTAAAGCGGTTCAGAAAGCGCATTACCGTGTCAAAATGCAACGGCAAGAGTTTCATCATCAAGTAGCGAATTGGTTGTTAAAACACTATGATTTGATAGCTATTGAAGATTTGGCTATTAAAAACATGATTCGCAAAGCCAAGCCTAAGCAAGACGAAGAAGGTAATTTTACTCGCAACGGCAGAAAAGCGAAATCGGGACTTAGTAAATCTATTGCAAATGCAGGTTGGTACTCCTTTCGTGTAATCTTGGAAAATAAGGCTAAGGAACTTGGAAAGGTAGTCGTAGCTATTGCGCCACAGTACACAAGTCAGAAGTGTAGTGGTTGTGGCGCAACAGTAAAGAAAGCCTTATCAGTTAGAACACATAGCTGCAATGAGTGTGGTTTTACGGCAAACCGTGACCACAATGCAGCCATAAACATATTGACTCTCGGACTGGAGAGTTTAGGGCTATATGCCTATGATGCCCCCACTATACCGTTAGGTTAGTGGCGGGAGCAGTCACAAGGACTTTTTAAGTAGTGTATAACTAAGTTACATGCGATGGTGTGGCAGTCATCCGAAAACTTGGATTAAAGTATTCATTTGTAAAGGGGAAACCGCAAGGTTTCCCCTTTTTTTGTTTGTA
Organism: Chitinophagales bacterium; assembly: GCA_041392475.1. Classification (NCBI taxonomy): domain Bacteria; kingdom Pseudomonadati; phylum Bacteroidota; class Chitinophagia; order Chitinophagales; species Chitinophagales bacterium. The sequence goes on from JAWKLZ010000003.1 coordinate 772,739, forward strand.
AATTTGTTGCTTCAATAAAAACACAGACCATGAAATTTTTATTTTATTTATTTCTCGCTTTTTTCCCATTTCTACTCTCTGCCCAACAATATCCTATAATCGCATGGCAGCAACAATACGGCGGTACAGGTGACGACAGAATGAATGATTTTCTAAACTTATATGATGGCGGTTATTTGGCCGTGGGTTCTACGACTTCCTCAGATGGAGACATTGCAGCCAACAATGGTGGACAAGATGCATGGGTTTTGCGGATGAATGGAGAAGGTAATTTACTGTGGGAAGTAGCCATTGGAGGAAACGATACAGATGTTTTCAATGCTATTGAAGCGACCGAAGATGGCGGTTATTTGTTATTGGGTACGAGTTTTTCGACTGAAAACGAATTGGGTGCAGCGCATGGAGATTCGGATATTTGGTTGGTCAAAATCAATGCGAAAGGCGAACTGCTTTGGTCGAAACTCTTTGGAGGAAGCGGCAAAGATGTCGGCATAGACCTCACTGCAATAGGAGAGGGGCAATATGCGATTGGGGGTTATACTTTTTCGGAGGATGGAGATTTTACCCAAAATCGAGGAGATAGAGATGCCTGTATTTTGGTGGTGGACGAAATGGGGGAGTTGATGTGGTCGAAAACCTATGGCGGAAGTGAAGAAGAAGTCTTCAATGCAGTAAAATTTGAAATCCAAAGTAACCGAATCCTTGCAGTGGGTTTCACCCGATCAAAGGATGGCGACATAACCGATAACAAAGGATTTAGCGATTTTTGGAGTGTGCAAATTGCAGTCAATTCGGGTGAATTATTGCAAGAAACAAACTATGGTGGTTCTTCTTCCGACAAAGCGATTGCAGCTGTGTTGTTGCAGAATGGAGAAATTGCGATTTTGGGCGAAACCTTGTCTTCCAATGGGCAAGTGACAGACTACCGAGGACAGGGAGATTTATGGCTCATCAAAACGGCAATGGATGGAAGTCTTATTTGGCAGAAAACTTTGGGAACGAGTGTGGTAGAAACGGCTTATGATTTGCTGCAATCGGGTGATGGCGTACTGTTGGTATTGGGAACGAGTGTGAGTTTGGCGCAATCTTCAACATTGAGTGATGTGTTGCTCTACAAAGCATTTCCAGAAGATGGTTCGGTGATTTGGGAATTTGGGATCAGTGGTTCGGGGGATGATGTTGGCAATGCCTTGGCTTTGTCGGCAAACGGGAACTTTTGTTTGGCAGGGCATACCGACTCGACGGATGGTGATATTGGAGGAGGTAAAAAGCACGGTAGTCACAAGGCGTGGATTTTGCAGGTGGATGATGGCAGTACGGGTATTGCAGAAGGAAAGGTAAAAGAGGCGACATTGAAGGTATATCCGAATCCGATGGAAGGAAATCGGATTTTTGTTTTGGATGCTGAAAAGCGTTTTAGGGCAAGTGATTCTTTTGTTTTATACAACATTTTGGGAGAACCATTGAAGGTAGAAGTGACTGCATACAGCCCTGAACGGCTTGTTTTGGAGGTGAAAGATTGGGTGAGCGGGATGTATTTTTTGGAAATGTGTAGAGAAGGGAGATGGGATTGTGAGGTTTTGAAGGTGCAGAAATGGTGAAAAAATAGAATTGTACAGTATAAAGGAAATTACTTAACATTTCAGTCGCATCCTTTAGGAACGCCAATAGAATAACTTCCCAATGTACGACTTTTGTAGTTTCATTTAAAAATCTATCAGAAGGAGAGTTGCTTACTTGCGCTCGTTTGCAATGAGTGCATAGATGAGCATTAGAAAACCGAAATATCGAAGATTTCGGTTTTCTGTTTGATATGGTGACAGACTTTTTCGTTTATATTGATAAATGCTTAAAAAACCCGAACAGCACGGACATGGGCGATGGCTCTATGGAAGTAGTTCTGTTTGCCATCTTCAAAGTCCTGATACCACCCATAATCGCCGTTCATGATGTAGCTCGTCTCTGAACTCCAATAGATATAATCAGTAAGGTTACCAAGACCCGCTTTATACAGATTGGTATATATTAAATTCAATTCTTCTCTTGACGGAAGCCTCCAGTCATCAAAACCACCTTCTCTAAGTTTTGCACACAATTCTTTTGCATCCTCCCAGAGAAAAGTATCATCCCCATCATCAAAGTCCATACTAAAGAGTTCACTCTCATAGACATAATCATTGGGAGTTACTACTTTGCCGTGCTCGCCAGTTTCGTCTACATAAAACACGATTCCCCCATGGGCTAAATCACCGATTTTGTATTTCATGATAAAAATAATTAAAAGATTAAAAAATGTGCCATTCACCAGTTTTTGAATAAGGCTTGGTATTTGGCAGGTTAAAAATAAATAGAATGGAATTCCCATCCTCTTATTTTTCAATAGACGATTTGAGTACATCGGTTTGAAGGTTTTTTCATTTTTTTTAAAAAAAATGAAAAAACCTAAGGCAAACTAAAATATTAAATTAGGCATTTCTAAAATCTAATTCACTCGCTTATAGAGTATTGTTTGAATCCCGATTAAAATACGGGACAAGTGTTGCAGTTGAATTTTTAATTTACCTAAAATGGTTTATCTTTTCATTGAAGATAATTGGACTTTGTTTTTTTATCAGGAAGTGTTTTTTAGACCTGAAGCAAGAAAACAGAAATTTTCAAAATTTTTGTTTTCTACTATATCATTCAAAGCCTTTGGATAAACAAACGACAAAACAATCCAAATCTGTTTGTTATTTTTGCCCACTTCAATATCCATCAATAAAAACACAAATCCAACATGAACAAAAAATTCTACCCTTTTTTAGTAGCATTCATTTTCTTGAGTCTTGTATTCTATGGCTTTCAAAACCTTCAATTGTTGCCCGACTACAAGAAAAAACAAACTGAGAATCAGGCAGAAGTTATTGAAGGAGTGATTGTAGTCAAACTGCAAAAAAGTATTGCTGTAACCAACTATGAGACCCCAGAAACTTCTGATCCACAGTTCAATCAATTGCTCAAAAAACACCGAATTAGCAGCATAGAAGCCGTGTTTCCGAAAGTGGGGGAATCGGGTTTGGTGAATGCGGAGGAAATGGCAAAATTGCATTTTTTGAAGTTTACGCATAGTGCAACACCTCAAAGCCTTGCCAAGGATTTTGCAGACCTTCGCACCGTTGCGTATGCCGAACCAAAATACATGTCTTATTTGCAGGAAACGCCTGATGATCCTCAATACCTTTCGCAGAGCTATTTGAAGAATGCGCTCAAGGCAGAGGCTGCTTGGGACATTGCGAAAGCTGAAAATGGGGATGTGCGGATAGCGATTGTGGACAGTGGTACGGATTGGGAACATGAGGATTTGTTGGCCAATATATGGTCGAATCCCAACGAAATTCCGAACAACCTGAAAGACGACGACAACAATGGCTATAGGGACGACATCAGAGGATGGAATTTTCAGAGCAACAACAACAATCCTAAGCCCGGAGGATCGAGTCACGGTACACACGTATCGGGCATTGCAGCAGCAGTGACCAACAATGGCATTGGTGTAGCAAGCATCAGTTGGAATCCCCAATTGATTGGTGTGAATGTGTCGACTCCCGGTTCAAGTTCGGGAATTTCCTTTGGTTATGAGGGCATTGGCTATGCTACTATAGTAAAAGCAGATGTCATCAATTGCAGTTGGGGGCGAAGTGGTGCGCCTTCTTTGTTTGAAGAAGAAGTGGTTGACTTTGCAGCTGCCAACAATTCTTTGGTGGTTGCCGCATCGGGAAATGGAGGGTCAGACAATGTGGGTGATTCCAACGATGAAACGCCTTTTTATCCATGTAATTATACCAATGCACTTTCGGTAGGCGCAACTCAGGATGCTTCTGACAACATTGCAGGTTACTCCAATTATGGTTTGTCTGTCAATGTGTTTGCCCCCGGTTCTAGCATTTTAAGTACCTATCCAGACAATACTTATGGATTCAATACAGGTACTTCGATGGCTTCTCCTGTGGTAGCAGGTTTGGCGGCTTTGGTGAAAGCAGCGCATCCCGATTGGACGGCACAACAAGTAGGCGAGCAGATTCGGGTGACGTGCGACCCTATTGAAGGAGCGAATTCATCGAATTTGGCGGGTTTGCTCGGCAATGGACGGGTGAATGCAGAGAGGGCTGTTTCGGAAGAATCGCCAGCCATTCGCTTGCATAGTTACTTTGTTTTGGATAGTGGTGGTGATGGTGAAATGGATGCGGGTGAGTCTATTACTTTGTTTTTGACCTTTGTGAACCGCTTGGCTCCGACCAACAGTGTGGCGGTTTTTTTGAGTACTGATGATACCAATATCAACTTTATCAACCATGCAGATGCGATTCCAATCATCGAAACCAATCAGTTGATTTCGACTTCATTTACTTTCAACATTGCAGCGAATGCGCCTCGTGGACAGGAGGTTTTGTTCAAAATAGACTTGACCAATGGCGTTTATGTGGACTACGATTTGCTGAAACTGACCATTTCTCCTCCAAAGTTTATCGCACACGATACAGGCCCATTGCGTATGTCGGTGAGCAATCAAGGCAACTTGGGTTTTGCAGGTTTTTCGGGGCAGGCTCCTGGAGATGGCTTTTCTTGGAACAACCAAAACTTGTTGTTTGAAGGTGGTTTGGTGATGGCAACGAGTGCCAACCAAATTTCGGATTGTATCAGAGGTTTGACCAATACGCCCAATAAAGAATTCAAGGCATTGGATGGTAATGTATTGAGATTGATTAGTCCCGGCGAAAATTACCTTCAAGAGAGTTCGATTGTGATTGTGGATTCTTTGGCGAGCAATCCTATTGGCGTGTCTATTTTACAAGAAAGTTTTGCAGACACGATTTCGAGCAGACAGAACTATGTGATTTTGAAATACACAATGAAAAACGAAACGCCTGATACGATTGACAATCTTCATCTTGCACTGTTTTTTGATTGGGACATCGGCACAGACTTCAATGACTTTGGACGCTTGGATGAAGACCGACGCTTAGGCTATGCTTACAATACGGTGGGCGGAAAAACATATATTGGGGCAACAAAAATGCTATCTTCGGAGGTTGGTTATTCCTACCGTACGCTCAACAATCCGACGGAACTCTACAACAATTTTACCGACTCCGAAAAATGGCAGTTTATGACAGAAGGGATTCAGACACAGGATATTGATGCCACAGATATTTCGACATACAGTTCGGCAGGGCCTTTCAAGATTGCGCCCAATGAAACGGCAGAGGTGGGTTTTGCTTTGATTGGCGCACATGGTTTTGAAGAATTGGCAGCAGCAGCAGATACGGCGCAGTATGTTTGGGAACATGCTGGGGTGATTTCTGCTATTGAAGAAATTCCTGTTGCTACGCTTGATGCTTTGCAGTTGTTTCCCAATCCTTTCCACGATTATTTGCAGCTTAGTTACGAATTGAAGCAAACAAAACAAGTGCGTATCAGCCTTTTTACCATTGAAGGTCAGCGCATTGAAGTATTGAAAAATGAGATTCAAAAAGCGGGTTCGCATCAATTGGATTGGAGCTTGTCAAATGAACTTCCTGCGGGTACGTATTTGCTGCAATTGCAGATAGGTGAACAGGTGGTGACGAAGAAGGTGTTGAAGATGTAGAACTTACACTTCAATACTCTCTATAGAAAATTCAAAGCCTGTTTCATAATTGTGTTGGAATGGATTTTCTACTTCAAAAGCGAAGTTGATTTCTGGGTAAATCAACTTCGCTTTTTTTATTTTGGAAAAAAATATTTTTATATTCTACTCTATTTTTCCAAACTTTCTATCCTAGTTCATCAAAAGAAATTGCAATCAATTCATTGTTTCACTTAAAAAATCTCAAAACATGAAACGCATTTTCTTTTTTTTGTACGGTGTTCTTTCTTATTTATTTTTCTTTGGTACATTTTTATATCTCATCTGCTTTATGGGAAATTTCATTGTTCCTTCTACGATTGACGGAACACCCGAGTTGCCCTTTTTTCAAGCACTTTGTATCAATGTTATTTTGGTTTTGTTATTTGGCATTCAGCACAGTGGCATGGCACGCCAAAGCTTTAAAAACTGGCTTACTCGCTATATTCCACAATTCATTGAGCGTAGTACCTTTGTGTTGATCTCTACTATTATGCTTGCTGTGGTGATGTGGTTTTGGCAACCAATGGGGGGTACTATCTGGGAAGTTGAAGCAGATTCTACTCTCTACTATGTTTTGCATGGAGTTTCGTTTTTAGGATGGGGGATTTTGTTGCTCAGTACGTTTTTAATCAATCATTTTGAACTATTTGGACTTCAACAAGTTCTTGAGCAATTGATAGGCAAAAAATACACTGCGTCTACCTTCAAAACCCCTTTATTCTACAAGGTGGTTCGACATCCTTTGTATCTTGGATTTCTTATTGCATTTTGGGCTACTCCTTCCATGACACTTACCCATTTGGCAATGGCATTAGGTATGACCTTTTATATTTTTACAGGAATCAAATTTGAAGAAAAAGATTTAAAACAATATTTTGGAGAGACTTATCATAAGTATGCTCAAAAGGTGCCAATGATTATTCCCTTTATTAAATAAATGACATTAGTTATTTTATATATTGAGCAGTCCGACATTTCGAATTGAAGTGTCGGATTACTTTTTTGTAGCAGTTAAGGAGTACATGAACACATTATATTTTGTACGCCAATTTTCATAAATGAGAAAAGCCCGTATACAAAGTGCATACGGGCCGTAAAAAAAAAATCAATTCTTAAAATGAAATATTAACTGTACTAATAATTGCTCTTTTTATTTAGCAGGGACCAATACTTTGTCAATCGCATGAACGACACCATTGGTGGACTGAACATCTGGAATGATTACTTTTGTATCGCCATTGATTGCCACACCATTGCTTACATCAATACTCAAAGAAGCGTTGGTATTCAAAGTAGGGACTGTGCCTGAACTCAAGCCCGTAGAAACATTGTTGCCACTGACAACGTGGTACAACAAAATGGGAGTCAATTGTTCGGCTGTCAAATCATCCAAACTCGATACGCCCAAATCGCTCAACAAAGCTGCAAAAGCATCATTGGTCGGTGCAAAGACGGTGAAAGGACCTGTTGCACTCAAAGCATCAACGAGGTCTGCTTTTACTACTGCTGCTACCAAAGTGCTGAATGCTGGGTTGTTGATGGCAGTGCTGACCACACTTGGAGGCAACAATACTTTGTCAATAATGTGAATCACACCATTTGAGGCTGCTACATCTGCTGTGGTCACATTGGTAGTAGTGTTCAAACTAACGCCTCCATTGGTATCTACCAATAGACTTACTTTTGTGCCGTTAGGCCCATCACTCAGAGTGGGGACATAGCCATCCATCAAGCTACTCGAACGCACATCGCCGCTCACTACGTGGTACAACAAAATTGGAGTCAATTGTTCAGCAGTTAAATCATCCAAACTATTGACACCCAAGTCACTCAATAAGGCTGCAAAAGCATCATTGGTCGGTGCGAAAACAGTGAAGGGGCCATTGCCTGCCAATGTTCCTGCAAGGTTGGCTTTGGTCAATGCCGCTACTAAGGTACTAAACTGTGCATCTCCAGATGCAATATCAACAATGGTTTCTTGCGCTTCAGGCATATCATCGTCGTCATCACAAGATACTGCCATGAAAGATAAGGTAAATAGAACTAATAGCATTTTTATGCTCGGAAATAATCTAAACATTGTTTGTGGTTTTGATTGTGTTAAAATAATGATAGTACAACCGAAACCTTTAAAATTAGTTCATGTGCAATAAGTAGATTGTCATGGGAATAGAGATATGAAGATTATTGCACCTTGTTTTTTGATAAACGAATGTGGTGAAACATCATTCGTTTGTATTTTTTATTCAAATATTAATGAATGTTTATTTTGCTCATTTGTTTGATTCATAAATGGCAAACCAGTTACCAACAGATGAATCAAAACATTGTTCTTCAAAAACCGAAAAAATTCTGGTGTTCAAGTCAAGTGGATGGCAATTTCGGATTAAATGAAAAAAAGTGAAAAAATAAATCTGCTTTATGGCTTAATGATTTGAAAATGAGATTTTTAGGAAAAATTCATTTTTTCAAAAAAAAGACACTTTGAAAAACTATGACTCATGGATATTTTTAGTGGAGGAGTTAAAGACTTTTGTAGTTTATTCTTAAAGATATGGAATGTTTGAAAATCAGTACGCTCTCAAAAGGAAACTACAAAAGTCTCATTCCACTAAAATCTTCGATGAACCAAAACTATTCAATCGGCACCCCATTCTCATCTGTTGTCAAGACCTCACTCATGTAGTCAAAAAACGGTCGCATGGCTTTGAAACCATCTGACAATTTCTCTACAAAATCGGAAGAAAGTAATTCCTTGTCTGTGAAAGCTTGGGAGACTAAAAACTGTTTGTAGCGCAAAAGATCCACCGAAGGATGGTCTATGTCGTAGCCTCTGGGCGCAGTCTTCAATTGTTCACCCTCCAAAGTGCCAAATGCTTTTTTGAAGTCTTTGGATTGAATAATTGCTCTAAGCGGTTCGGGATCGGCTGCAAATTCTTGTCGGAGTCGCTTTAAGTCTTTTGTATTGGGATTCCAAAAACCTCCACCAATGAAAGGGTTGTTGGGTTCGATGTGGAAGTAATAACCTCCTCTTAGCCATTTTGTTGCACGGGTGAAATTACCGCTTAGGGAGTTTTTGTAGGGTGTTTTGTCTTGGGAGAATCGCACGTCACGGTAAATGCGGTAGAGCTTCATGTTTTCGATTTTATCGTGTTGCTGCATTTTGTTTAGTAGGGTTTCTCCAAAGGCTTTCATGTTGTCTTTTGCAGCTTCAAAGCGTTTTTTGTTTTCAGCGAACCACTCTCGATTGTTGTGTTCGGAGAGGTCAGAGAGGAATTGAAGTGTAGAAGGGGAAATATGAGTTGTTTGCATGGAGATTATAATATTTTTAGATTTTGGACGAAAGAAGTAGGAAGTATGATTTGATATATAAGAAATTGATGTGAATAATTTTAAATAATTGGTTATCAATAAATTAAATTCTCACCTCATGCATTTTTGCTCCTTCATCCAAAGGAGCATCAATAAGAAAAATTTTACTATCCTCCAATCGTTGCCATGCTTTCCTGCACAGGCGCACCTGCAAAACGCCTCTGTTCGGCTTCAAAACCGTTCTTGGCTCGATTACCCAATGCTTCAAGGAGTGCTGTCTGAATTTGTAAATCGGTTGCTCCGCTTCGCATCAAATTTTTGAGGTTAAATATACCGTTGTCATACAGGCATGTACGCAGTAGTCCTTGTGGTGTGACCCGAATCCGATTGCAGGTACCACAAAAAGTACGGCTATAAGCGGCAATGATTCCAACTGTGCCTTTGTAGCCGGGAATCTGATAGTTGGCAGCCGTTGATGAAGGCGGATCGGGTAGTTTTTGCAGGGTAGGGTAATGGTCTTGAAGGTGTTGCAAAATTTTGATATGATTCCATTGAAGCGTTTGGTAGTGTGCGCCTGTGCCATTGAAGGGCATTTCTTCGATAAAACGAACGCCAACAGGATGATTTTTGGTGAGTTCTACCATGTCAATCAAATCATCTGTATTTTTTCCTTCCATCACCACTGCATTGATTTTGGTGGTAATTTCATGTTGTAAGAGTGCTTCAAAGGTTTCCATCACTTGCGGCAGTGCATCTCGTCGGGTGATTTCGAAGAAACGCTCCCGATTCAAGGTATCTAAGCTTAAATTGATGGAATGAATACCCATTTTCTTCAATTCTGGAATCAATGGGGCAGTGAGTGTACCGTTAGTGGTAATGTTGATTTTCTTCAATCCCTGCAATTGGCTAATGGAGTACAAGAAAGGCATCATATCTTTTCGGAGGAAAGGTTCTCCGCCTGTAATACGCACTTTATCAATACCCATTTGTGTCATCACACTTACCAACCTTAGCATTTCTTCGTAGCTCATTAGTTCTTTTCGCTCCACATAATCAATACCTTCCTCGGGCATACAGTAGAAGCATCGCAAGTTGCATCGGTCTGTTACCGCCAATCGAAGATAATTGATTGGACGTTTGTGATTATCATAAATTGTCATATCCATATTTTTAGCCAAGATAATACTATTTGTAAAGTCTTTGTCGAAATATTGTTTAAACTCAATAGCTTTTTCCTAACTTGCAGTTCTTTTGTCATTAACCGACTTATTTTTTTTATATGAATCAGATTCTGTTAATCATTGAAGCCCTCAAAAACATCAAAACAGTTGGCACAGTCACATTTAGTTCCAAAGCATTGGTGAAAAAGATGATCGCTCCTATAGATTTTACGACTGCTAAATGTATTGTGGAGTTAGGCGCAGGGAATGCTTGCATCACAAAGGGCTTGCTCAATAATATGGGAAAAGATACCAAATTGCTTTCATTTGAAATCAATGACCGTTTTTACCAATTGATGAAAGAAATAGGTGATTCCAGACTTTATCCTATTCATGATTCGGCAGAGCATTTGGAGGCTTATTTGGATGAATATGGATTTGAACAAGCTGATTATGTGATTTCTGCGCTTCCTTTGGTGTGGCTTAGTGATGAACTGAATGAAAAAATTCTTCGTGCCGTACAAAAACGTTTGAAGCCTGGAGGTATATTTGTTCAGTTGTCTTATAAACGAAATACTTACAAGAAGTTTGAAGAGTATTTTGGGAAAGTAGATACCCGTTTTTGTTTATGGAACCTTCCTCCTGGGTTTGTGTTTGCCTGTCCGCAACTTGCTACTAAACAGCTATCCATAAATGATTCGGTAGTGTCAGCAGAAAGTAAGATGATTTAATTTTTTGTATAATATCTTGTATCTTTATTATTCAAGTAATAGATATAACTTAATATTTACAAATTACATGGGCAAAAAAGATTTTACCATACTGTATGTGGATGATGAGTACCATAATCTTGTTTCCTTCAAAGCTGCTTTTCGGCGAGAATACAATGTATTAACAGCACAAAGTGGACAAGAAGGAATAGAGAAGATGCGTGACAATATGGTAAACTTGGTCATTAGCGACCAACGTATGCCTCAAATGACTGGGGTACAGTTTTTAGAACATATCCTACCCGAATATCCCGAAACTATTCGAATGGTTCTCACTGGATTTAGTGATGTTGAGGCGATTATTGATGCTATCAACAAAGGTCAGGTTTTTCGATATGTGACCAAGCCGTGGAATGAAACGGAGCTGCGAATGACCATTGAAAATGCCAAGCAACTCTTTGAATTGCAGCAAAAAAACAAACAGTTGGTAAAAGCTTTGCGTCACAAAGTGGCAGAGCAGGAAAAGATACTTCGCTTGTTTATGAAGTATGTTCCAGAACCTGTTGTCCAAAAGGCCTTGTCTGAGTCGGAGGAAACCATGTTTGAAGGAGAACAGCGTCATATTGCCGTGCTGTTTTGTGATATTCGAGGTTTTACACCTCTAAGTGAAATAATACCACCTAAGGAAGTAGTGACATTGTTAAATATGTATTACAGTCTTATGACTGAATGTGTGAAAAAACACAGTGGTACAGTCAATCAATTTGTAGGAGATGAAGTATTTGCTACTTTTGGTGCGCCTATAGCCTATTCTGACAATGAAAAAAATGCAGTTTTTTGTGCTTTGGATATGATGCGCTGCCTCGAAAAACTCAACCATGATTTTGCTGGTAAATTTGATACGGAAATAAAAATCGGTATTGGGATTCATTCAGGAGAAGTCATTGCAGGAAATATGGGGTCGGAAGATAGAGTAGAATATTCGGTGACAGGAGATACCGTCAATACAGGTAAACGCATCGAATCTATAACCAGAGATTTTCCGAATTCCATACTCATCAGTCAAGTGGTATATGATGAGGTTTCACATTTGATAGAAACTGAAGCCTTTGAGCCGCTTTTTGTAAAAGGAAAAAAAGAACAAATATCGGTTTACAAAGTATTGGATACTAAATGATAAGTCAAAATATTTATGAGATTGACACACTTCTAATGTTCCATAACAAAGGATACAGCTTGGCTGAATGTGTAGTTCAAGGTCTTAATTTTGAAGATACCGAATTGGAGTGGGAAAAAATGGATGTTAAGGGTACAGTATTTTTGGGCTGCAGATTTCCGTCATTGGCTGTTGAATTTAAGCTGCGAGCAGGTGGCGCATTGTTGTTTCCGCCAATCGAAAATTTGCCTTACAATCCCTATCGTTCTACTTTATACAATTGGCGAGAGTTGATGCAAATGACTCCAGAAGGTATTACCTATGACGAAGTATTGTATGACCATTTTGTGAAACACAATAGACACTGCCCTGATATTATTGAAGGTTTGGCTCAACGGATACACGACCATGCGATTGATGATGCTTTGGGTGAAATATTGGTGGATGCAGAAACAGGTAGGCGAAAGCGAACCGTAGGTATTATGGGGGCACACGGTGCACTCCGAACGGATTTGAACTATCAAAAAGTGGCTGAAACGGCTTATTTACTGGCAAGGGATGGCTATTTCATTGTAAGTGGTGGAGGCCCAGGCATCATGGAAGCTGCAAATTTGGGAGCTTATCTTTCTCAAGAACCTTTTGAAACCCTGCAATGGGCGATTGAAACACTCTCAGTGGCACCATATTATACCGATGCAGGTTATATAGAAGCTGCCATGACTGTCATTGAGCATTTTCCACATGGCAATCAAAATTTAGCCATCCCAACGTGGTTTTATGGTCATGAACCGAGTAATCTATTTGCTACTGCAATAGCTAAATATTTCTCCAATAGCTTACGGGAAGATGGCTTGTTGGCTATTTGTTTGTATGGAATCATATTTGCTCCAGGGAGTGCAGGAACCCGCCAAGAAATTTTTCAAGATGCTACTCAAAATCACTACGGAACCTTTGACTATTTCAGTCCGATGGTTTTCTTAGACCAAGATTTCTATAAAAATCAGACCGCTCTTTATCCTCTCCTTCAATTGTTTGCAGAGAATAGAGTGTATGGAGATATGCTACACATTACAGATAGTCCAAGCGATGTATTGGATTTTATCAGATTGCATCCCCCCGTAAAAAAATCATAAACAAAAACCTCTTTTGTTCGTTTAAAGTTCAATTATTAAGCTTTTATCTAAAAGCATTTTTTATTTATATAACCCCATAAACATAACGAACATGAGCAAGGAGAAAACATCTTTGGACAAAGTAGTACCAGAAAGCGAAAAAGGTAATTTGGATAAGTATTCTGATATTTTGAAAAATCCCATCAATGAATTGGAGTCGAAAAAAGAAACCATGAATGAAGCATTGGAAGATAGTGACGATTCTGAAGAATAGAAACTTTAGATAGTGAAACGTATTTGGAGGAAAGCGTTTTGGAAGTTTTGAAAGTTGCTGTAATGTTCGATATTGCAGTTAGAAAGAATTAAATTTGTTTTTCATTTTAATTTTCATTCTTCCAACATGGTAACACTCAATCAAATCACTGGAAATCTTGTAGATGTATTGAACAACCACATCTATCCCGCCAAATTAACCATCGAGAAAGGCATCATTACTTGTATTGAAGAAACCGAAGAAAAATACGATCAGTATTTGGTTCCTGGCTTCATTGATGCACATGTTCACATCGAAAGTTCGATGCTGACTCCTACCGAATTTGCACGATTGGCGGTCACGCATGGCACTGTTGCAAGCGTTTCCGACCCGCACGAAATTGGCAATGTTTTGGGTGTAGCTGGTGTGGAATACATGCTGGAAAATGCTCAGAAAACGCCTTTCAAGTTTTACTTTGGGGCTCCTTCTTGCGTACCTGCAACAACTTTTGAAACCGCAGGGGCGGTGATTGATGTGGCAGATGTGGACTACTTGCTTCAAAAAAAAGAAATCAAATATCTGAGTGAAATGATGAACTTTCCCGGAGTTTTGTTTGAAGACGAGGAGGTGATGGCGAAGATTGCACTGGCGAAAAAATATGGAAAACCGATTGACGGTCACGCTCCAGGACTTAGGGGAGAAAATGCTAAAAAGTACATTGCAGCAGGCATCAGCACTGACCATGAGTGTTTCACCTACGAAGAGGCTTTGGAGAAACTGCAATATGGTATGAAAATCATTATTCGAGAGGGTTCGGCTGCCAAAAATTTTGAGGCATTGATTCCCTTATTAGATGAATACTACGAAAACATGATGTTTTGTAGTGACGACAAACATCCCAATGATTTACTTGTTGGTCACATTGACGAATTGGTGAAACGAGCATTGAAGAAAGGCATTGATGTGATGAAAATTCTTCAAGTGGCTTGCATCAATCCGGTTTTACATTATGGCATGGAAGTTGGATTATTGCAGGAAAACCAGCCCGCAGATTTTATTGTGGTCAATAACTTAAGTGACTTTAAAATACTACAAACTTATATTGAAGGAGAATTGGTTGCAGAACAAGGGAAAACCCTATTAGACTATATTCCAGCCAACACCCCTAATAATTTTCATGCAAAAACGAAACATTTATCTACTTTTACCGTAAAAGATATATTAAACAAAGATGAAATAAAGGTAATAGAAGCTCTCGAAGGACAACTCATTACCAATGTTTTACATACAAAAAAACTGATTAAAAATAGTTTATTGTCGTCAAACGTTGAAGAAGATGTATTAAAATTAGTGGTTGTCAATCGTTATGAAGACGTTCCACCAGCCATTGCATTCATCAAAAATTTTGGCTTTAAACAAGGTGCGATAGCCTCATCAGTAGCTCATGATTCCCACAATATTATAGCTGTCGGTGTAAGTGACGATGATATTTGTAATGCAGTTAATTTGTTGATTGAAACAAAAGGTGGCTTGTCTTTAGCCCAAGGAGAGACACAAGAAGTTCTACCGCTGCCCATAGCGGGCATTATGACTCCTGACAATGCCTACAAAGTTGCTCAACAGTACATTAAACTCGATAAACTGACTAAGAAAATGGGAACTACTTTGTATGCTCCCTACATGACCTTATCTTTTATGGCATTATTGGTAATTCCAAGCCTCAAACTAAGCGATAAAGGATTATTTGATGGTGATAAATTTTCTTTCACCGATTTATACTTTTAAAGCCCCCGAAATACAATAGCCTAATCGTATTTCTCCCATTCTAAAAAGCCTACAATTAAATAAATCCCCCATTGATTACAAAATACTTGCATTTGAGTGTTTTTAATGTGTCATTAGTAACATTCATTTGAGAAATTGCGTAGATATATGTGAATATATTTGTGTACTCAATCTACTTAAATATTAAACAGAAAGTCATTTTTTGTGATAAAAAGCACTAACATACGTTCAGAATTCACCTCATTCACCTCTTTTTGTAGGTGGGTATTGATAATGACCTTATTTATCTCTACCCAGATTCTATCTGCCAACAATGGAGAATTGGAATTTAGGCACTTGCAAATTGAAGATGGTTTACCCAGCTCTACGGTTTATACCATGATGCAGGACTCAGAAGGGTATATGTGGTTCGGAACAGATATTGGATTAAGTAGATATGATGGGTATCGTTTTGTAAATTATACCATCAAGGATGGATTGCCGAGCAACGATATACTTGAATTGGCAGAAGATAGCAAGGGAAGAATTTGGATGATGTCTTTGGGAACTTTGGCTTATTACCAAAACGATGAAATCCATCTGGTAGATACGCTACCTGGATTGATGAAAACTCCCATAGAATCACTACTGATTGATGCTCACGAAAATGTGTGGTTTTCGTCAGCCAAAAAACTGTTTACCCTAAAAGCAGATGGTTCGTTTATTGAACATTCTCTCGAACAATGCAATACTTCAAAGGAAGGGGCTTATCTGCAATTTGCAGAAGAAAACGGTGATGTATGGGTTTACCGCAATGGCTTTATGGTTATTTACAATTTAAATCTAAATACCATACGCTGCGAAAAGCTGAATTTTCGCCCAGATTATGGCTCTCAGGTCAAAAGCGTGAAAACCAGTGATGGACGAACTTGGTACACAAGCCGAGTAGGTTTGGTGGTGAAGGATGAAGATGATGAAAAGTTAGCCAGATTTGTTCCCAATTCGGGAACTGTTCCACACCATGTCAATTCCTTTTTGGAAGAAAAAGATGGCAGTTTTTGGATGTCGAGTTTGTCCAATGGTTTGACATATTTTGCTGCTTTGGATTTGTGTGGGGATCAATCTCGTCAATACTTGAATGACAAGAGGGTCAGTAAAATAATGAAGGATCAGGAAGGCAACCTATGGTTTTCTTCAATGGGTAGCGGCGTGTATTTCATTACCCAAAATGCCAAATCTGTTCAAAACATTACCTTGGAAGATGGGCTTGCCGATCCACAAATTCACCGAGTTTGGGTAGATTCTATGAACGAAAAATTGTGGATAGGTACTGCTAATGCCCACATTCATACCTATCAAAATCAGGTGTTGGATACCATTCTAAACAATCTTGATGGCAGTTATTTTCGGATAACTGATATCGTACAGTTACCCAATAAATCTTTGGTTTTTGCTACCGAAAATGGCTTGTATATGTACCAACAATCCATTTTGAAAAAGGTAAGTACCATTCCATCTAGTCTAAAATCACTGTACTTAGAAAATGAAGAATACCTGTGGATTGGTGGCGCAAGCTTTGCCTACAAACTACCTGTTGACAGCCTTTTAGGTCTGAATATGAATATCGATGCTAACATTAGATTGGGTGATTATGGTATTTATAAGGGGAGAGTACACAGTATTGTAGCAGATGGAAATGGCAATGCATGGATGGGTAACAATGCTGGGCTGATGTACTACAATGGGGCTGCAAAGGCTATTGAAAAAAGCGAGCATCCGATGCTGCAATTCAGCATTGCAGATATGCACCTTCAAAAGGAAGATAACCTACTTTGGATAGCTACTTATGGCGGCGGAATCATGGTCAAACAAGGTGAAAAAGTCCAAAATATCAGTACCGATAATGGGTTGATTGGCAATGTGTGCAATCAGATTCACTTTGGAGAAGATGGTATTTGGGTGGCTACTAATCAGGGAGTTGCCAAGATTAGCGGGTACGATTTTCAATCCAATACTTTTGAAATTCAACACTTCAATAGAAGTGACGGATTGTTGAGTGATGAAATCAATAGCATTTATACCCTCGGTAGCAAAGTCTATGCGGCAAGTAGTAGAGGCGTATCTATCTTTGACGAAGCAACCATACATATCAACAATGTGCCGCCAAAGGTTTATATTACCAATATCAGCATTGGAGAAAAGGACACGACTCTGGTTGAAAAACTGGATTTAGCTTATGATGAAAACAACCTCAAAATAGATTTTGTGGGACTTTCTTATCAAAGCGATCAGCAAATTACTTACTTCTACAAAATGAAGAATTTGGATGTTGGTTGGCTTCGAACCGAAGCGACAAGTGTGCAATATCCTGCTTTGCCTTCAGGAAATTATCAGTTTGAAGTGTATGCAATGAACAAGTCAGGTATTAGAAGCAACAATACTGCTTCTTTTGGCTTGGAAATCAATGTTCCTATTTGGAGAACATGGTGGTTCAGAGCCTTGATTGGAATGATTGTTATTGCAGTTTTGTACTTATGGCTGAAAATGAACTTGTCTGAAAAACAGCGCAAACGTTTGTCGGTGATGGTGGCAGAGAAAACAATGGAACTCAAGCAAAATGTTCAAGAACTCAAACGCTCGAACAAAAAATTAGAGGAATTTGCCTACATCGCTTCACATGACCTCAAAGAACCTCTTCGTACGGTAGCAAGTTATGTACAACTATTGGAGTACCGCTACAAAGAGAAATTGGACGACAATGCTTTAGAATACATCGAATTTGCAGTGAAAGGAGTAAAACGGATGCAGGTTTTGATAGATGATTTACTCCGATTTTCAGTCATTGATAGGAGTGCATACAATCCGCACACGATTGATCTCAATGAAACCCTCAGCAGTGTATTGGATGAATTGTCCGATTTTACGGACATTCACAATGCCGAAATTAGACATGCTTACCTTCCCAAAATTGTGGCCGACCCTCAATATATGCAGCAATTGTTTCAAAACCTCATCAACAATGCCATTAAGTTCAACAAGAGTGCTGTGCCTATTGTGGAAGTGAATTATCAAGAACGTTCGGCAGATTGGTTGTTCAGCATCAAAGACAATGGCATTGGAATTGAGCAAGATTATAAAGACAAAGTTTTTGTGATGTTCCAACAACTCCACAGCATTGACCAGTTTTCTGGTACAGGTATCGGTTTGACTATCTGCAAACGGATTGTGGAGAAACACGATGGCGAAATTTGGATAGAATCGGAGCCCGAAAAAGGCACGACTGTTTTTTTTACCATCAAAAAACAATACTCAAATGTCGAGCGTACTGCACCTTCAGCAGCTTAATTGACACTGAATACAAGAGAGTAAAAAATCTTTTCCTTCTTTAATTCTTCCTCCCCGATTTACCTTTTCCTTCTTTTCCGTTTATACTTACAGAGACCTTTA
Source organism: Chitinophagales bacterium (assembly GCA_041392475.1). NCBI lineage: Bacteria > Pseudomonadati > Bacteroidota > Chitinophagia > Chitinophagales > Chitinophagales bacterium. The sequence goes on from JAWKLZ010000003.1 coordinate 791,300, forward strand.
TCTTCACTTCAAAAACGGAATATCTATGAAAACTTTTACACAATCTGGTTTTGCTTTTTTGTTTGCTGTCTGCTTGTTTTTATTTGTGAATGAGTCGGTTAGGGGGCAGTGGGAATTGTTGTTGGGGGAAGAAGGACAAAATTGGAGTTATGTGGATATGGACGTAACGCTCGATGATGGATTGATTTTGGTGGCTTACGTAGATGGAGAATATAGACTTCTCAAAATAAATGTTTTGGGACAGGTACAGATGAATCGTTCTTTTGCAGAATTGGATTTGCCGACAAACGGGATAGGTATTCAGCAAATTAAAGCCTTGAAAGATGGGAACTATTTGTTGCGTTATCGAATAAACAGCAACGTGGAATACAAACTGACAAAACTAACCCCTTATGGCAAAACAATTTGGGTGGTTGATTTGGAGTATGATGAGGAAGTGATGGAGATGGAATCGGGAGATTATTGGCAGGTTTTTACGGGTGATTTGAATGGAACATTGGAAAGTAAACAGGTTGTTTTATCGGCTATTGATGGCGAAGATGGCAGTTTTTTGTGGACAAAATCGTATGGAAACGAAAAACATGAGCAGATAATAGACCAAAAGAATGTTTCTAATGGAACTTATGCAGTAATTGGACAAAGAGAATATCGAGAATTTTTTGCTTTTTATTTTTCGAGCGAAGGTGAAGAAATTGAAGGGTTCGAACAGAATTTTGAAAATTTACTATGGCACAGTTTATTGGATGCAGCGGTCACGCAAGATGAAGGTTCTGTATTGCTTTTCGATTCTTATGATGATTCTGATGCTCCTTATCCAGGGGCTGGAAAAAATTTTGTAGTGGTTCAGAAATTCAATAAAGAAGGAGTTTTAGAGTGGAATGTTGAATATGAATATTCAAGTCCTTATGCTCCATATTGTAATTATTACTTTGGAAAAATAGAGCAAACGGTTAATGGACACTATTTTTTAACAGGTTCGTATGGTTGTGAAGGAGTCGGACACCCTCACTACTTATGGTTATCGCCTTTGGGCGAAATTTCAAAAGAATATCCTTATGGGTTTGACGGAGATTATCCAAGTACTTTAGACGATTGTTGGGATTGTAGCTGTGAGTCTAATGTAAGTAGCATACAATCTATATCTGATGATACTTACATAATAAGTGGCGTGGATTATTACTTTGGCAATTTTACAGATTTCTTTGGATGTTCACAACTTCCCTATGTTGCGAGTACTGGAGCAGAAAATTGGGTAAACTACTATGACCTAGGTAATGCTGCAGACTTGATTTTGTATTATGGAAGTACTACCATAGCCAATTCTCATCAAGGATATTATATTGGAGCGACAGTTGAAAATAACGAAGACTTTACTCAGCAAGTGTATATCATCAACACCAATAATGGAGGAAAATCCTACAACAATCTCATCAACGGACAGTTGTTTTTAGACTCCAATAACAATTGCGAACAAGAGGAAAATGAAGATGGATGGTCTAATAGTGTAGTAGTTAGTATTGCCACCCCCGAAATTACCCGCTATGCCTCTGCCGACCCAAATGGAAAGTTTTCGGTACAATTGCCCAATGGAAACTACACCATTTCCTACAACCTCGACAATGATTTAGTCGAACTCGGTTGCGGTCAAAACGAATATTTTGTCAATTTCACCGAAAACTACGACACCCTCACCAACCTCAATTTCCCCCTTCGAGCCATCGTAGAATGTCCCAAATTAGAAGTTGAAATAGGAACGCCACTTCTCCGCCGATGCTTCAAAAACACCTACAAAGTCAGCTACTGCAACAAAGGAACAATCGCTGCCGAAGATGCCAAGATTACACTCGAATTTCCCGACGAAATGATTCCATTGGAGAGCAGTATGAACCCGACATTGAAGGAAGGGCAGCAATGGACCTTTGACTTGGGAAAGGTTGATATTGGAGAATGTGGATTTTTTACCGTCACGGATTCGATTTCTTGTGAAGCCGATTTGGGCAGCACAATTTGCTTGAAGTCAAGTGTTTTACCCGATGACCCTTGCGAAGCACCGAGTGCACTTTGGGATGGCAGCAATGTGGAAGTGACAGGAGAATGTTTGGGTGAACAAGTTCGTTTTACTTTGAAGAACATCGGAAGTGGCAATATGAACGAAGAACGAAATTATTATGTCTATGAAAACGACGTGCTGACCGAAACGGGTAAAATCCAATTGAAGGGCAACGAAAGGCGGCAATTGTATTTGAATCCCAATGGCAGAACCCTGCGATTGAAGGTAGAACAAAGTCCGTATTTTCCCACCTTCAATGATGAGCCACAATCATTTGTAGAGGCTTGTGGCGAAGGTAATTTTTCGTATGGTTACATCAACAGTGTGGAACAAAACGACCGCCCGCCAAGTGTGGACATCGACTGCCAAGAAATCATCGGTTCTTTTGACCCCAACGATATACAAGTCTATCCATCAGGCATTTCTGAACAGCACTTTATCGAAGCAAATACGAAACTGACCTACAAAGTCCGCTTTCAAAACACGGGCAACGATACGGCTTTTCGGGTGATGATTGTCGACACCTTACCAAGAGAATTGGAGGGCGAAAGTTTGAACCTCGGTAGCAGCAGTCACGACTATACTTTTGACATCAAATTTGGCAACCTCTTGGTTTGGACTTTCGACAACATTTTGTTGCCCGATAGCACGACTAACGAACTTGAAAGTCATGGTTTTGTGCAATTTAGCATCTCACCCAAAGCAGATTTGGACTTGGGAACAAAGATTGAAAACAAGGCAGATATTTACTTTGACTTCAATGCGCCTGTGGCAACGAATCGGGTGTTCAATACGGTGACGGATGATTTGGACATAGATTTGGGCGAACCTTTGGGCGTGAATTTGATGGATATGAAAATTGAAGTTATTGAAGGAAACAAAGTGCAGTTGGATTGGTGGACTTTGGCAGAATCAAACAGCAGTTTTTTTGAAGTAGAACGCAGTAGTGATGGTTTTGATTTTGAAGGAATCCAAAGTGTACAGGCACAAGGAAATGGGGAAGGATTGCAGCACTATCAAATGATTGACCCTGATATAGAAGGAGAAAACAATTTGTATTACCGCTTGAAAATGGTGGATATTGATGGAAGTTTTGATTACTCCAAAGTGGTGTCGGTGCGTTTGAGAAGTGCTAATGCATTGAAGTATAGGGTTTTGGACTTCAATGGGCGGCAAATACTGTTGGACTGGATGGGTGATGCGGAGGAAGTTTACACGATTCGAGTTTACAATGTATTTGGACAAAATATTTTAGAATATAAAGTGAATAATCTTCAAACGACATTGCCTTACTTAGATTCGGGAGTGTATATTCTGCAAGTTTTGGATGGTGAAAATAGGCGAGTGGAGAGTCGGAAAGTGTTTATTCGATAGTGGAGGTGGAGGAATGTTTTGAAGAAGAGAGTTTCAAAACATAAAACTAAACATTTCCCCAAACCAATCGTTTTATTACCAAAATACTGTTTAAAACATAACCTTAATCCCAAAAATTAAAAACACGATGAAGTATAATTTGAATGATATTGTAGACAATGGAGAAGTATATTCTCCAAAATTGCAGGAAGTTGGAATCAATACCACAGAGGAATTGGTGAATGAAGTAGCTTCTCCCGAAACCCGCAAACGACTTTCTGAAAGCACAGGTATTGACGAAAAGAAACTGTTACATTTCTTACACAGCATAGACTTAATACGCATCAAAGGCGTTGGTACTTTGTACTCTACTTTGTTTTGTGAAGCGGGAGTATGTTCAGTAAACGAATTGGCAGAATGGGAAGCAGAGAAACTATTAAATCACTTGAACGAAATCAATGGACATCAAGAGTTAGTTCAACATCTTCCTTCAAAAGATCAACTTACAAACTTTATAGAACAAGCGAAGGTGATGCCCAACTTGGTGATTACTGCCAGTGAATTGGAATTGACTGAAGAATATACACCTACTCCTACTTTTTGGAATAAATACGGTACAAGCATCGGAATGTTGGTTTTCGGAGCTGTAGTTGTTGGATTAAGTATGGTTTTTCGCCGTCAAATTATGGCTGCTTACCGAAGTTTGTCTTTTTTCAATCAAATGAAAAAAATCAAAGGTCAAACGAGTAGATTAATAGTAGGAAAGCCTAACTTTAGCCAACGAATGAAAAAAGTCAAAAAACAGGTAAATAACTATTTACCACATGATTTTGACAAACAAATGAAGAAAGTTAGAAAGTAAGTTAGTGATTTCGTGCCTCATGATATTTCTTTTGACAAGCAAATCGACCAAGCAAAAACACAGGTCAAACATGTAAAAGAGCAAATGAATAGTTTGGTACACGAAATCAACAATCTTAGAAAGTAAAACCAAGCAGATTTTATGCGAACTAAGCTTCGAAACAGTGAAGAGGTGTATTTAATTACACACCATCATTGGCTCACAATGGCAAAACCCATATCGTTTGTCCTCATTATAGGAATAGCTACTTTTCTCATGTACACACTTGCAGAAGAGATGAATACTTATTTTTATGTGTGGATAGGTATGATGGGTTTTGCCATTGCTTTTTTATATGCTGCCTATAAATGGTATGATTGGAGCATCAATATCTGGGCAGTCACCAACTATCGGGTGATTGAAGAAGAAGGCGTTTTTTCGATTTTAGCAAAAGAAAGCCCACTCGACAAAATCAACAATATCAGTTATCAGCAGAGTTTTTTAGGGCGAATGTTGGGGTATGGTGATGTCGAAATCCAAACCGCAGCAGGCGAAGGAATGACTATTCATCGATTCATACACGATCCCAAAGAACTGAAAGACACCATCAACGAAGCAAAAGACAGATTATTGATTGCCAAAGCTTCAACTACAAATTACTCCAATTCAAGTCAATCGCATACCAACAATACAGCAATTGCTGAGGCTCAATCCGAATTGTCTGCAAATAGAGATGGATCAAACGTAGCTGATATTATTGTTAATTTGTACCAACAAACGGACATGGAGATTGCCCAGATTGCAGCAGTGGTTAATAGAGACAAGAATTATGTGTTGGAAGTATTGATGGATAGGAGGATGTTGAATAAGGAAAGAAAGTGAAAATCAATCTTCTAAATACAAATTCGTAATTCCTCCCTCATAATCCCTATTCACCCAGTCCAATATCTGCTCGTAATGCTCAGGATGCGCCACAAAATCTAAGTTATCTGCATGGAGTATCAACACCTTCAATTGCGGATTTTTTCTAAAATACTCCATATACAACTCCTCTACTTTCTGCAAATAGTTCGGATCTACTCCTTGCTCAAAACCACGTCCACGTTTCCGAATATTTTTAATCAATCGAGGAACAGTCGAATGGACATAAATCACCAATTCAGGTTCAGGCAATTGAGGATACAAACTGTGAAAAACACGAGCATACAATTGGAATTCCTCCTCCTTTAGGTTCACCTGTCCATACAACAAAGACTTGTTCAGTAGGTAATCGCTGATATTAAAGCCCTTGTTCAGCATTTTTGACTCAATAACCTTGCTCAACTGCTTCTGTCTGTCCATCAAAAAATACAACTCACAAGGAAAAGCATACCGCTCCCTATCAATATAAAATTTCGGCAAAAAAGGATTGTCCACAAAATCCTCCAAAATCAAATTGCCTTTATATTGTTCTGCCAACATTTGCGCTAAGGTCGTTTTACCCGCCCCCGTATTGCCCTCAACCGTTATAAAATTGTATTTATCTTTCATTAGGTCGCAAAAATAAGCATTAAAGTTTCAAATTCAAGATTCAAATTTAATTGAAAGCAATTATTTAACCCGCTTCAATGCAAAAATCAAAATGGCTTTGAAGACTGCAAAAATTTCTAAAATATTTGTAATCTGAATGATTAACTTTATGGCAAGTTTGATTACTGCAATTCTCCTAATATAAAACACAATTTCATGATGAAAAAATTTTACACAATTCTTCAACTAACAACCTTCTTATTTTTCTTACTTCAAATCCCCAACCTACTACAAGCACAGTCTGACCAATACCTGCATTTTGACCGTCAAAACGACTATGTAAGACTCGACAATGGTTCGTCCTACATCACCAATGCCACAGGTTTTACAATGGCAGGATGGTTTTACACTGACGAATCAGCGTATGGACAAGGAATGTTGGGAATTCGAGGAGCGAACAGTGGTTTTTACATGATACAGTTGAACAACGGAACAATAGAGTGTCGTTTCCAAAATTCCAATGGAACATTGTATGAATACGTCGCTCCAAATTTTACCATTGTTCCCGAAACATGGCAACACTTTGCGTGGGTCTATACAGGCTCTCGAATCATATTGTATGTCAATGGAATAGAAAAAGGGAGTAAAATCGCATCTGGACGAATCACCGATTCTACGATTCCTTTCACCGTAGGACGAAGCATATTGGGCAATCTCGATTTCTATTTTGGAGGACGAGCCGATGAGGTATCGCTTTGGAGTAAAGCCTTGGACGCCACTGAAATTCAAAATATGATTGCTTCAGAATTGCAGGGAGATGAAGCCAATTTGGAACTGTACTACAAATTCAATCAAGGACTACCCGATGCAGACAATACATCCATTTCCAAGCTCAAAAGCGAAGTCGGCAACGGTGAAAGAGATGCCGATTTGGTTGGTTTTGCTTTGACAGGAAGCACCTCCAATTTTGGAGGAGAATTGGACTTAGGCTTTCAAGCCATCACTTTCCCTCAAATTCCCAACAAGCTGACGACTAGTGAATCATTTGAGTTGGAAGGAGCCGCAAGTTCTGGTTTGCCAGTATCTTACGCCATTGTATCAGGCCCCGCAACCATTGAAGGCAAGGTGGTTACATTGAAGGGAGAGGCTGGAGAAGTAGTCATTGAAGCGAATCAGGAAGGAGGAGATGGTTTTGATGCTGCCGAGCCTTTGCGAAATACCTTCATCGTTTTAGATCCACAAACCCACGTTCCAGAAATAGAATTACGAAATCCAGTGGGGGGAATTGTCTATGCGCCAGATGTAACACCCATCATGCTTTCTGCCATCATTGACATCACTTACCGAGAATTGTTTGATGTAGATCAAGTACGCTTTGAAATCAATGGAGAAACCATCACCCCAACAGACTGGAACAACCATCATTATACTGCTTGGTGGACACCACCTTCTCACGGATTTTATACCTTCAATGTGGTAGCAACTAACAATTATGGTGCAGCAGGCAGCAAATCAACAGACTTCAATTTGGTTACACAAGCAATTGATGTAGAGGTCAAAGCAGTGGAAAATGCCTTGCTCAACACAAGCATATCAAGTGTCACTGTTGATGCAGAATTGCCCTCTTATGTAGGAGCATTCGACCAAATCATTGCTACTTTGGAATTAAACTGCCCCGCAGGTGGCTGTGGCGAATGGGATAGAGTTGTACATATTGAAGCCAAAGGACACGATGGCAAATGGGTAGAAATCATCCGATACATCACTCCTTATAGTACAGCTTGTGCTTCTTCAATTGACTTGAGTGATTATGCTTCAATTTTGAACGGAAAAGTCGCTTTTCGCATCAATTATCCTACATTCGACAATGGATACTTGTACAATTTAACCTTCAATTACCATGCAGGAAAACCCCTACACAATTACAGTAAAATAGATATATTGTGGAACCAAAGTTTCCCATTTGGCGACCCTGCAAACCTACAACCTGTTGAATCTGTAACAATTCCACTTAGTGATGATGTTTTTGGAGCTATGCTGAAACTGGTTTCTACAGGGCATGGTTGGGGTGATAACAATACTGCCAATGCTGCAGAATTTCACGACGACACGCACCATATATGGGTAAATGGAGTGCAAACTTTTGAACAGCGAAATTGGGTGGATTGCAATCCCAATCCAGATAGTTGTCAGCCTCAGAATGGAACATGGTTTCACGACCGAGCAGGATGGTGTCCTGGTGCAATTGCACCATGGTTTGACTTCAATATGACTTCTTTTATTTTAGAAGATCAAGTCGAAATAGGATATGTTTTTGACGAAGACTATGTGGACAATTGCCACCCAAATAATCCAGCTTGCATCACAGGAGTTACTTGCATGGACTGCAATGATGGCTTCAATCCCGAATTGATAGTTGCTGCTAATTTTATTACTTTTTCCAATAAACCCATTGACGGTTCTGTAGTATCCACCGATATTGATGATTTCTACACCCTGTCTTTCCGAGTCTTTCCAAATCCTTCAACAGGTATTTTTAACTTGACCTTGAAGGAAACAGTAAGTCAATTAGACATTCGTGTGTTTAACAATGTGGGGCAAGTAGTGACTCAGTTTAGTGATGCTCACTTCAATGCGGACAAACACACGCTCAATCTAAAAGGCTTTCCACAAGGTATTTACATGGTAGAAGTAAAAACCGATAAAGGAGCAGGATTGAAGAAAGTAGTGGTAGAATAATTTTGTAATAATTTGATTTTATTGAAGATAGCCTGTTCGAGTTTCCAAACTCAAATGCTCGGGATTACAATAATTTCGCCCAAGTTTTGATATTTGAATAGGTTATTTTTACTCAACACAATCAACGTGATTGCTTATTAAATCAATAGAAAAATAAATACTAAATAACAAACGAATCACATAGCCCAAACGATTTCCTGCTTTTTGAAGGATTCATTGCTTATCTCAAGCGACAAGGCTTTGTAGTGGGTATAGATACGCATTTGCGTTTGCAAAACCTACTAAATCAAATAGGAGGCGATTATGGTAAGTCGCAATTGAAGCATTTACTTGCTCCCATTTTTGTCACCAATCCCAAGCAGCAGCAACTGTTTTACCAAGCCTTTGACAACTACTTCGACCAATTTGAAACCGTTCCTTTAGACAATCCAAACCTTACTTCAAAACCCCTTCCCAAGCCACCGCCATTGACCGATATCCTACCCAAAAAGCGAAACTATTGGCTGCTTGGTATCTTGGTATTTTTGTTGGGTTTGTCCTTTATATGGATGACACAAAGAGAAGAGTTAGACAGATGGCGAGAAGAATATACGGGTAGGTTGAAGGAAATCATCAGTATTGACCAACAATACAATACCGATTCTACTGCAATAGGTCAGAACCCTCCAAAACCACCAGAAAACCCTAATGCTCAAAGAACCAACCTTGAGGGAAGCGGAAAAATTTCATTACCGCTTAAACCTGCAATAGAAGAAAATATTGACTATTTGATTGCCGAGTGGTATCAGCGTTTGGGTTGGTGGCTCAAATTGTCGAAGTGGGCATTGTTGTTGGGTATTTTCATTGCCTTTGTGGTCTATCAATTGTATCGCCGAAATAAAAAACAAGCCTTGCTTCAAAGGGAACGCAATCAAGCCCCGCCCGATTATTGGAATCCATTGCAGGTAGCCGATACACCCAAAAAGCTTTATGATTCAGCCGTTTTTTACCAAACCGCCAAAGAGATGCGGGTGAGAGTGAAAGGCGATACACAAGTATTGAATGTGGACAAAACCATTGCAGCAACTTTGGAATCAGGTGGTTATCCAAGTTTTGAGTTTGACGATACTTCTCGCCCTGTCGAATATTTGGTGCTGATTGAAGAACAAACACCCAAAGACCATCAAGCTCGATTTTTTGAACGATTGACCACCGAATTGGCGCAGCAAGATGTCTATATCGAACGCTATTTTTACCAAAACGACCCTCGACACTGTTGGAAAATAGAGTACCAAATCGAAACCAATTTGTACGATTTGGCGATGCGTTTTCCGAATCATCGGCTGTTGGTGATGGGTAGTGGAGATGCTTTTTTGGATGCAGTAAGCGAAGATGTTTTGAGGTGGACACAACAGTTTTCGGCCTGGCAAACCCGTTTTTTGGTTACACCGAAACCAATCGATGATTGGGGTTTTGTGGAAATCCAACTCTGCACCATTTTCCACATTTTGCCCGCCAATATTTCGGCTTTGGAGAAAATGGACGACACGCTTCTGCATCCCGAACAATATCCATTGAAGTATTGGTTGTCACAACCTTCTAATGAGTTTGCTTCGATAAGTGAACCCATTGAAGTGGGGAAACTGAAAGAATATTTCACTCCGAAAACCTATCAACTGCTTTGTGCCTGTGCAGTTTACCCAGAATTGCATTGGGATTTTACTTTGCATTTGGCTAAAAAAATGTCGGCTATCGAAGTGGCAACGGCTACAAATGGAGTTGTTACTGCAATGAGTAAAAAACCGCTTTTGCAACCTGCAAATTTGCTGCAATTGGCACGTTTGGTGTGGTTTCGACAAGGCTTTATTCCCGATGTCGAACGCCAACTTTTGATTGCCGATTTACAGCCCGAATATGAGGCTTTGGTTCGAAAAGCGATTGTGGATTTGCTGAAAGAAAATCCTCCCCCAACGAACAGTTATGCCTACGATGAATACGCCATGAATTTGGCGGTGAACGAATGGGAATTGGCGGAGGATGCGGCTGCAAAAAAAGCGCATCAAGAGGAATTGGCAGAGTTGATGGATAGAGAACGGCTTTTGCAGTTTGTGCGGGTGAAATACCAGCGTTCTGTCCAAAAAATCAAAGATGCTTTTGCGATGCCTGAGTCGTTGAAAGAGAATTTATTCAAAGGTGGAATTCCGATTTTGGGCTTCAAAAACTATGTATCGGGAGCTATCGTGCTTTTGTCTTTGGCTTTTTTGGGATGGATCATTGAAGTGCCAGAAGGTGAGCATCTTGCCGAATTTGAAGGAGAATATTATTACCTCGCTACGAAAAGAGACACGGCTCGATTTTACCACTATAAAGCCCAATTCAACGAAGACCCTATCAAGAAACAAGCCCTTTTGGACACCTCGCTTGCGGTAGATACGATGTACGCCAAAGCACACTACAATTTGGCACTGACCTACTACGATGCACTGGTGGGAGATGAGAGTGTGGCGGATAGTCAGTTGATACAGAAAGCAGTAGACGGTTTTTTAAAGACGGTGGCGACTTACGATATTTTGGAGGAAAAGTATTTGGAAGGGGAAAGAGAAACGATTAAAGAGATACAATTTGCTCCAAATGATACCACTTTTGCCACCATTGAAGATGACAATGTGGTGCGGCTACGAAATCTGAAAGGAACTGTTTTGTCAGAGTGTATCGGACATACAGAGAAGATAATGTCGGTGAATTTTTCGGACGTTGAACCGTGGGTAATTACTGCTTCTTTAGATGGAACAGTACGGATTTGGAGTTTGGATGGAGCGGAGATTTACCGCTATGCACAACCGAGTCAATACTATCGCTATGCGTGTTTTGTGCCGAATAACCGTCAAATATTAGTGTCTTATGTCACGGATGCGGGGCAGATTTACAAGGATGAAGGAACGACAAGTATATTGGATTTGAGTACCGAAATTATGATAGGAGGTGAGGATTTAAAAATTATGGGAACGCAAGAAATTAGTCAATTGAATTACCATATTTACAATCCGAATTTCTCTAAAGATGGGCAGCAAATTTTGTATTCTTACCTCAATCAAACGATTCAGCAAAATATCTATTCGGGGGAAATCATACAAACGATTGACCACAATGCACCCGCTATTGCAAGTTTTTTCGTATTAGATGATTTGCTGCAAGTGACGATTTCGGAAGATGGTGAATTGACGGTTCACGAGCAGAAAGGGCAAATGAAGATGGTTCAATTGGATATAAAACCTTATTCAGCAAGTATTTCAGAGAATGGCAGGTATTTGTTTGTGAGAGATGAGGGAACTGGGAAGATCGGTATTTGGAACATCAAATTGACTTGGAATGGAATAGAAAACTGGGGATTGGTTAAATCTGCATTGACTCCAAAACCAACGTTTATTTCACAGACTACTTCCAATTCTCCTGCAATTGCATCAGAAAAGGAGGCAGTCGTTAGATACGAATTTCCCAAGCTAAATGAGTTCGCAGGGAATTTGTCGAATGGAAGATTGCCCATTGCCTATTCTCCATCAGGTAAATACATACTGAGTTCGTTTCAGAAGACGATGTATGTATCTAAGGCCGACCTGCAAAGTGTGGCGTATTCGCTCTATAACATGGGTGTTATTCAATATGAAAAAAAGGAATACCAAAAGGCAGTTTCATTTTTTAGCCAAGCACATGTGAGTAGCCCGCAAGATGCGTCAATCTTGTATGCTCGTGCTGTCAGTCAATTGTATATGGATTCGTTAGAGGCTGGATTGAAGGATATTGCAGCCGTTTTGGATTTGGATAAGGAGTATTTCCAGTTCAATTTGGCGATTTTACCTCTCCTTCAAGACCTCTATTTGAAAACGGGAGGAACGCTTCAAGAAGAAGTGGCGAAAACTTTGCAGGAGTTGGGAATTGACATGGAGAAATTGCAGCAAATCGCTGAACAACAACGTTTGAAGCAATTGTTGGGTGAACAATGGAAGGGTGTGTATTTGACAAGTTCTAAATTTAGCAACGACAAGAAATGGCGAAGTTTTGCGAAGTTGGTCATTGCAGCAGATGGAACGGTGCGGCTCGGAAATGATACGATTCAAAACATGGTTTATTTACCTGACGAAAAGCTAGGAATAGATGTTTTACAGTGGTCATCGGAGAAAGGTAATAAGAGTTCGGCAAGTTTGGAGTTTCGCAGAAGTGTTTATGGCACGTATAAAAAAGAGGAATGGAGCTTCAATAAGACAATCACCAATTTGTTTACAAATTTCTTTGATCTTCAAAATCAAATCATTGAACAGCAGTTTGCGACTCTCGAAGGAGCTGAAGTACAAGGACTGATGACCTTGGAGGAAGAAACGGATCGGCAGGTGAGGGGCTGGACTTTTGATACAACGCCTGCTATTTTACAGACGTATTACAAAGAAGATGTGCCTGCGCCGAACTTCAATAAGGACGATTATGCCTATGTGAGTGAGCCAAATCAATATGGACTTTTGCGGGTGCAAGGCGAAAGTGGACTTTGGGGGATTATCAACCTCAAAGGACAAATATTGTTGCCGCTTTATTATGAAGGAATTGGCATATTCAGCGAGGGTTTGGCGGGTGTTCAGAAAAATGAAAAAATTGGATTCATCAATCCCGAAGGAGAAGTGGTGATAAAGCCACAATTTGATGAAGTGACGCTCTTCAAAGATGGGATTGCGACGGTGAAAGTGGATGGACGTACTTTTGAGATTGACCAAAAAGGTAACAAAATCAATGAATTGGTACAACAAACCAATGCCGATTCAAAACTGAATGAAACCGAATTGTCCGATATTGGGCAGTACGAACAAATGAAAGTAACACAGCAAGATACTCGCCAACAATTACTTGCGCCTGCGGGCATGGTGTATGTGGAAGGAGGAGCTTTTGTGATGGGCAGCAATGAAGGAGAAGCGGACGAAAGGCCTGCTCACCGTGAAAATGTGGGTGATTTTTATATGGAGAAATACGAAGTCACCAATGCTCAGTTCGTGAATTTTTTGAAGGAATATGGAAGTGATAAAGTAAAATCAGGTACGTATTCGGGACAGCCTCTTTTTGAAGACGTGGAGGGTGTAAGAGATAGAGGTTTTTTGAAATCTGAAGGAAAAGTGGCGCAGGTTATTGTGAAAGGTTTAGAAAATCAACCTGTTCGATACGTTACCTGGTATGGAGCGAATGAGTATGCCCGTTTTTATGGCAAACGTTTGCCGACAGAGGCGGAGTGGGAATATGCGGCAAGGGGGGGGCAGAATGGTTCAAATTATGTATATGCTGGTAGCAATGATGCGGGGCAGGTGGCTTGGTACAGAGATAACGCAAATGGGCGGGTGTATGTGGTCGGCAAAAAACGGGCGAATGAATTGGGGATTTTCGACATGAGTGGAAATGTGGCGGAATGGTGTCAGGATTGGTATGCTGCGAATGCTTACGGTAATTCTACGGCTTCGGTGACTCAGCAAAAAGTGATTCGTGGTGGTGCTTATGACAGTGGTGTCAATGAATTGGAGGTGACTGATCGAGCGAGTAATTTGCCTAATGAAAGGGTTGGTTTTGTTGGGTTTCGGTGTGTGAGGGATGTGAAAGGTGGCCTTAATTATTGATGATTCCTTTTCTCAAAAAATAAGTTTCTCGGATTTTTTGCTTCTTGCCATTGTAGGAATCTTCAATTCCTTCAAAAACCAATATCTTTTCATGTAATACCACCAATTTTAAAACAATACTTTCTCCTTCTCCAATTCGGTCAAATTGAAAGATTTTTGTTTGGGTAAGGCTATCTGCTATTACCTGAATTCCAAAAAAATAAGGACAGCTATTTCTATATACTTCTTTTTGATAGGTAAAAGGGCTTATACCTTCAAAAAATCTTCTCCAAATCCCACGCTGTTCTTTGTAGTTTTTGTCTTTGAAATGATTCGTTTCAATTCCCCAATACCCAGAGGTTTGTCTGCAAGTATCATCTACACATATTTCTCTTAATTCCCAATTGTTGTGTAAAATTCGCAAAACCGTTTCTACATTTGTAGAAGGATTGTCCAAAAGATTTTGGGCTTGTAGTGTGGAGGTGAGCATAAGAAGGCAAAGAAAGAGTGATTTCATGGTTTGATATTGAAGGTGAAGCATAAAAAAATCCGCTACCTCCCTAAAACAGAAAATAGCGGATAAAATTGCCTTATGTCTTTCGTCTTGAATCTAACGTCTTTGTTTCTAAAGCACTTTTTCCTCCGAACCAATTGCAGCCCGCATATATTCACGATTCAGTCGAGCAATGTTGGTCAATGAAATACCTTTTGGACATTCTGCTTCACAAGCACCCGTATTGGTACAACCTCCAAAACCCTCTTCATCGTGGGTTTTCATCATGTTCAATACCCGTTTTTCACGTTCAGGCGCACCTTGAGGTAGTAGGGCAAGATGTGAAACTTTCGCACCCAAAAAGAGCATACCCGAAGAGTTGGGACAAGCTGCCACACAAGCACCACAGCCAATACAAGCCGCAGCATCGAAGGCTTCGTCCGAGTAGGTTTTGTCAATTGGCAAAGAGTTGGCATCAACCGCATTACCCGTATTGACGGAAATGTATCCGCCAGCCTGAATGATTTTGTCAAAAGCAGAACGATTCACCACCAAATCTTTCACCACTGGAAAAGCCGAAGCTCGCCACGGTTCTATCACAATCGTATCGCCATCTTTGAAGGCCCTCATGTGGAGTTGGCAAGTTGTAGTGCCTTCCCAAGGCCCATGTGGACGACCGTTGATGACCATGCTACACATTCCACAGATGCCTTCCCGACAATCGTGGTCAAATGCCACAGGGTCTTTTTTATCTTTGATCAATTGTTGGTTCAATACATCAATCATCTCCAAAAATGACATGTGTGTGTCAATGCCATCTACGGGATAGGTTTCTAAGCGTCCTTTATCCTGACTGTTTTTTTGTCGCCAGATTTTTAGTGTCAATTTCATATAAACAAATTAATTGGAGATTCATAGGAATAAGACTTTGGAAGTTTTTTGCCCTAAAAGGACTGACTTTTAGCTGATGCCTCTGCTAAACACATAAACTTCCAAAGTCTTTTATATCATATTATTTGTAGCTTCTGGTTTTGAGTTCTATATCATTGAAGATCAGTTCCTCTTTGTTCAGTATAGGAGCTTTGTCTTTTCCTGCATATTCCCAAGCCGCCACATAGGTATAGTTTTCATCATCACGTTCCGCTTCACCCTCAGGAGTTTGATATTCCTCTCTAAAGTGTCCGCCAGCTGATTCGTTTCTGTTCAGAGCATCTCTACACATCAGCTCTCCCAAATCCAAAAAGTCTGCTACTCGACCTGCTTTCTCCAATTCAGGATTGAGCTCGTCTGCTGTTCCTGGTACATTGACATTGCTCCAAAACTCTTTGCGGAGTGCCTGAATTTCTTCAATTGCCTCTTGCAGACCTTCTGCACTGCGGGCCATACCACACTTGTTCCACATAATCAAACCCAGTTCTCTGTGGAATTCATCTACTGTTTTATTACCTTTGATACTCAACAGTTTGTTGATGTCATCTTTCACGTTTTTCTCTGCCTCTGCAAAAGCAGGGTGATTCGTATCTATTTGAGGTGTTCGGATTTCGTTGGCGAGATAAGAACCAATCGTAACAGGCAATACAAAATAACCATCCGCCAAACCCTGCATCAACGCCGAAGCTCCCAAACGGTTCGCTCCGTGATCAGAGAAATTACATTCTCCTGTGGCATACAATCCTTTTACGGTAGTTCCCAATTCGTAATCTACCCAAAGTCCGCCCATTGTGTAGTGAACGGCAGGATAAATACGCATCGGAGCATCGTAAGGATTTTCGCCCGTAATGCGCTCATACATTTCAAACAAGTTGCCGTATTTTTCTTCAATGACTTGTTTTCCTAGTTCTTCAATTTTTGCCTTGCTCGGATTGTGAACATTTTTGGTATTGGCTTCCGCCTTTCCGTATCGCTCAATGGCAGATGCAAAGTCGAGGTAAACGGCCAAGCCTGATTTTCCTACACCCATACCCTTGTCGCACATATTTTTTGCAGCCCTTGAAGCCACATCACGAGGCACTAAGTTTCCGAAAGCAGGGTAAATGCGTTCTAAATAATAGTCACGATCTGCTTCTGGAATCTGATTGGGGTTTTTCGCCAAGTCTTCTTTTTTCTTAGGCACCCAAACCCGACCGTCGTTCCGCAAGGATTCACTCATCAGCGTCAATTTGGACTGATAGCTTCCTGATACGGGAATACAAGTTGGGTGAATCTGTGTGTAGCAAGGATTTGCAAAAAACGCCCCTTTTCGGTAGGCTTTCATGTTGGCAGTCACATTAGAACCCATTGCATTGGTGGAGAGGTAAAAAACATTGCCGTATCCGCCTGTCGCCAATACAACTGCGTGTGCGCCATGCCTTTCGATTTCTCCTGTAATCAGATTTCGAGCAATAATACCTCTTGCTTTGTCGTCAATCATCACCAAATCCAGCATTTCGTGACGGTTGTACATTTTCACTTTTCCTGCTGCAATTTGGCGGCTCAAAGCACTGTAAGCACCCAACAATAGCTGCTGTCCAGTTTGCCCCCTTGCATAGAAAGTACGGGAAACCTGTACCCCTCCAAAAGAGCGATTCGCCAGCAATCCGCCGTATTCTCTTGCAAATGGAACACCTTGTGCCACGCATTGGTCAATGATATTGACACTCACTTGCGCCAAGCGATACACATTTGCCTCTCTCGAACGGTAGTCGCCACCTTTCACCGTATCGTAAAATAGGCGGTAGGCACTATCCCCATCGTTTTGATAATTTTTTGCAGCGTTGATTCCTCCCTGAGCTGCAATACTGTGCGCTCGTCTTGGAGAATCTTGAAAACAAAAACATTTCACGCTATAACCCAATTCGCCGAGTGTTGCAGCTGCTGCACCACCTGCCAAACCAGAACCTATAACGATTACTTCAATTCGTCTTTTATTATTTGGGGCGACCAATTTTACATTGGAGCGATAATTCGACCATTTTTCTGCAATGGGACCTTCAGGTATTTTAGCATCTAACTTCATGCTTAGTGAGTTATAAGTTTTGAACGATGAATTTTGAATAACTTCTTTTCTTCCAACAAGGTATTCAAAAAAATAATTAACACAGCATTGTCATTCGGAATTTCCTTACACTTACATTATTCCGTTTGCTTTCATGAAAACGTAAATGGGTTGAATGGCAAATCCCAAAGGAATGACAATGGAGAACAATAGCCCGAAACCTTTGATGAAAGGAGTGTATTTGCTGTGATTCAAACCCAATGACTGAAAAGCACTTTGGAAACCATGTGATAGGTGAAGCCCTAATGCAACTAGGGAAACCAAGTATATCCCTACATACCACCATTGAGAAAAGGCTTCATAGACAATTTTGTACAAGTCTTTGTTGCCGCTTGCATCCAAAGGAACGTGACCAAACTTCATTTCAAACCAGAAGCTTTTGAGGTGAACTACCAAGAAGAAGAAAATAACGATACCCAAAAGAGCCATATTCCGTGATTGCCACGAATTAGATTGTTTAGACACCGCATATTTCACAGGTCTTGCTTTTCGGTTGTTCAGTGCCAACATGATTCCATCTACAATGTGGAAAATAATGAAAGCATAGGTTACATAAGAAACGACCTTAATCAGTGGAAAGGAAGTCATGAATTTACTGTATTCATTGAAGGCAACTCCTCCATCATCTTGTAACAATAAAAAGTTCCCTGACATATGTACCGCTAAGAACAGGCAAAGAAATAAGCCTGTTAAACTCATGATTACTTTTTTGCCAATGGAAGAACTGAAAAAATTAACTACCCAATTCATATTAATAAGGTTGTGATTGCTTTTGTATAAAATAAGTTCATGTACACTCCAACAGTCATAAAGTTTTGGAGTATTGGTCTTGAATTCAATTAATTACCTTGTAATTCTTGGAGGTATTCAGGTTTAAGTTCAATACCCATTTTTTGTGCTTGTTGGGCATCGGCAAGTGCCTCTTTTTTATTTCCTAAAGCGTTGTGGGCTTGGGAACGGTAAACAAAATACTCTCCTTTTGGTTCATCCCGATTGATAACTTCACTGAAATCTGCAATGGCCTCTGCATATTGCCCAGCATTGAACTTTGCAATGCCCCTCCAGTGGTAAACAATGGCATCATCGGGTTTGGATTGCAAATGTAGATCAAATTCAGGTATGGCTAAATCGTGGCGATTGGTCAGACTGAACAACATACCTTTGTTTCGGTGAATGTCCACATAGTTAGGGTCTTGTGCAATAGCCTTGTTCAGGTATTCCAAAGATTTATCATATGCTTGAATATTGAAGTAAGCCTGAGCACGATCCGCAAAACCCTTTGCAGTATTTGGTTCTGGTAAATTGTCTAAACTTGCAGCAGCACTTACATTGGCATTGTTCTTGGATGCGTTCTGTTTTGAAGTCTTGCCACTAGGCCACATGATCCAGGCCAAAAATAGAAGTGCTAAAATACCCAACACTCCCAAGGCAATTTTTTTCTGTTGTGGATCCAATGCTATCTCATCGTCATCGTATTCATCATCATATTCGTCAAATTCATTTTCTTCAACGACTTTTTGGCGTACTTTCTTTTTTGGAGGAGGTGGGGCAGTCGTTTTTTTACGTCTAACCACAGGTTCTATTTCTTCTTCTTCAAATTCATCCTCGAACTCATCTTCTTCAACCTTCTTTTTTGGAGGTGGAGGAGTTGTTGTTTTCCGTTTTACAACAGGTTCTTCCTCTTCAAATTCATCCTCGAATTCATCTTCCTCCACAATCGGTTTTCGTAACTTTTTCTTTGGAGGTGGAGGAGTTGTTGTTTTTTTGTGTTTTACAACAGGCTTTTCCTCTTCAAATTCATCATCAAACTCGTCCTCGAATTCGTCTTCATCGTCACCACCAAATAACTTACTGAAAAAGCCACCCTTTTTTTCTTTGGGAGCATCATCATCTTCAAACTCATCCTCGAATTCATCTTCAAAATCAAAGAATTCATCATCTTCTTCAATTTCTCTTTTTTTATTTTGTTTCTTTTTCATGATTTTTTACAGTTGAAGTGGTAAAAAAAATGCAACCAAAAATTTGAATATTGACTCACAAATGTATTTAATAAAACTTTTCTCTCCAAGTATCATATCATTAAAACATTTGCAAAGTGGGAAAGTTGCGAGAAATAAGCATCAATTATGTCTGAACGATTGGGGTAATAATTGGCTCTATGATTGGTTAAATAGATGGTTTTCATACTCAATGATTTTCCAAATTCCATGTCACTAAGCATATCACCTACCATTATGGACTGTTCAAATTGAATAGAAGGAAAATCGGCTTTTGCCTGTAAACCCATCCCTACTTTGGGTTTTCTGCAATTGCAGTTTTCCTCGGCTAAGTGTGGACAATAGTAAAACTGGTCTATCCTGCCACTTGATTTGATAACCGCTTGACGTATTTGGTCAAAAATATGTTGTAAGTCTTGATGTGTCATCAAGCCCCGATTGATGCCCCTTTGATTGGTAACAACCACAATTTTATCAAAAATAAAGCTAAATTTTTTAATCGCCTCCAAAACACCTTCAATGAAGTGAAATTCCTCCCATTTGCACACGTAATTGTCTATAATTCTTTGATTAATAACTCCATCTCTATCTAAAAAAAGTGTCCAGTTCTTGTCTATTCCCCAACTTGACACTATTTTTACACTTTCTGCTTGCATTGTACGTTTATTTTTTTGAGCAATTGGGAACTTATTTGCATCAGAATCAATTAATAAGGGGTATATATTTCAGTGTCCACCAATTCTTAAACTATGAGTTCAGCTATACATCTAAAATGTCCTAATTGTGGTCATCCTATTCGTGCAGATGACATCAACATCCTTAGCTTGGCAGCAAAATGTTCGAGCTGTGGATGTGTTTTTCCGTTTAAGCCTCGCTTGTTTCAAGCATATAGTGTGCCTATCAAACCGGAAAAGCGTCCAAAAGGTGTCGAAATCCACCTACAAGATAAGGAATTGTTTTTGACTTATCGGTGGTGGACGGTTCGATATTTATTTTTATTACTCTTGGGTGCCTTATGGAACCTAAGTACTATCATGTGGTTTGTGATTACTCTTGCGAATGATGCCTACCTTATGATGGCAATGGGAATGGTATTTGCCGTTGGTGGAATTGCATTGCAGTATGTGAGCATTGCGGGTTTTTTGAATACAACTATGATTAAAGTAGATGATTTTCAGCTTTCTGTAACACATCAGCCTGTTTTTTGGTTTTCTGTGCCTAAGTTAAGAAGGGATGAAATCACACAGTTGTACTGTACACTACACATCAATAGAGGTCAAAACTATACGCAGTATTCTTACCAACTAAATGTTATTTTGAAAAATGGCAAGCATGTTTGTATATTGAAAGGAATCAACAACGCAGATCAAGCACAATACTTAGAAAAAGAAATAGAGCATTTTTTGAAGATCAAGGATAGATACGTGAAGGGGGAGTATATTGGACGAAAATAATTAACATAATTAAAGAAACTTTTTGGACTTAAAAGTGTCCTAATGATTAAAATATCCGTCAGAACAAAAAGATGGAATGTTTTTTGGATAAATACTTGTTGTTTTGTAGAAAATAAGCGTACATTAGTAATTAGTACTATTTTTTCGACTTTTTTAGAAAAATACCAACAGAACAGATATTAACAGATTGAGAACGCAAAGAAAGAAAGTAATGACGAATCTAATAGATGACCTTGACCTAAAGTGTAGTAGCTGTGGTGTAAACGTAGGGTCAGAGAATGTAAACCGAGATGCTGGTGTGGCTGTATGTGGTCACTGCGATGGCGTATTTACCTTTTCTACAAATGATACAGTGAGAAATGGTCTGCCGATTGAGGAAACACAAGGTTTTCTGAACAGAATGATGCAATCAGAACAATTCATTCACACCTTTCTGTTGGTATTTATGGTATTTTGGAATTTTAGCTTTTTGATTTTCTCCATAACCTGTGCCAGCAAGGGTTATATCGTATTGGCTAGTATGTTGGGAGTAATTACTGCAATAGGTTTTTATCTTACATACTTTTTAGTAGCTGCTCTTTTTGGCAGTCCAAAAGCAACCTCTCAAAAGCTTTTGGTAAACAGTTGGGAAAATATTCTGCCTATATTTGGTGGTCAGCGTGAAGTGATTGACAACCGTTATCTGAGAGATGTTTTTGCAGAAAAATTACAATTTGCCAGACGAGAAGACCAACGAACTACCACTTATAAAGTAAGAGGAGTCAATCAAAATGGAGCTAAAATAGACTTGGTAAACAATTTGACACAAGAAAACCAAGCCATTGAAATTGAAACAGAAATACGAAAACTGATTCGCCAAGCATAAGTCAAAACTGTAAATTGAAGCTTTCTTTCATATTATTCTTTGTTCTTTTTACCTTCAATAGTTGTCAGTCCAATTTTTTAATACCTTGCAATTCTTCTGAATATTCTTCCGAAATGGTGACTTACTTTATGGAAGTTGCCCTCAATTATCCTTCAACTAATAGTAGTCACATTGTCAAGTGGCAGACCGATATACACATTGCAGTGCACGGTTCACCTTCTGTCAATGACATCGCAATTCTTAGACAGCTTACCGACGAATTGAATCTTTTAATCAAGCCAATTCAGATATATTTAGACGAAACAGACCCCAACCTACATCTGTTTTTTACCAGCCCCCAAACATTTCAGATCACGGAAACCTACTTCAAAGATGCTGATAACCCCATTCTCAACGGGATTACATTTGTTTACCACTACCCCAATTATCAAATCTATAAAGCTAATATACTCATATCAAATCGAATCAAAGACCCTATGAAAAGGGTGCATACAATAAGAGAGGAAATCACCCAAAGTCTTGGATTATTGACCGATTCATGGCAATATGAAAAAAGTATCTTTTATGAAGGGCAATCCTATTCTACCTCTTTTTCTGAAATGGACAAGCAATTGATTCAACTGCTTTACAATACAAATATACCTATAGGAGGACAAGCAAAAGATGTGCTATTGTTATTATGTGGTGATACAAATTGAGTTTGCCAATAGTTTAAAAATGAATTGGCATAGACAATACTTCGTTTTGTAAAATCCTTAAATCATTGTATTTTTGTTATTATTTCAAACACACTAAAAATAAAAGCAATGAAAAATATAGGTCAAATAGGAGTGATGTTTGTCTGTTGTGCATGGCTATTAACTGCCTGTACAGGTGAAACGGAACAAACAAATGGTGATAAAACGGAAACTACTACACAAAAAACAGATTCTCAGCCTACTTCGGCTGCTAATTCTGTAGAAATGAATGGAAAGGTAAATTGGATCAGCATGGAAGATCTGCCTGCTGCAATGGATGCCAAACCCAAGAAAGTCTTGGTAGATTTATACACAAGTTGGTGTGGATGGTGTAAACGTATGGATAAAAACACGTTTTCTTATCCCGAAGTAGCCGAATATATCAATGAAAATTTCCATGCAGTAAAATTCGATGCCGAACAACAAGAGAGCATCAATTTTGGTGGCAAAGAATACAAGTTTGTACCTAAAGGAAGGAGAGGTACGAATGAACTAACCTACAAATTGATTTTGGGTGACAAGCCAAGCGGTCGAGTAGGCTACCCAACTGTGGCGTTTTTGGACGAAAACCTCAAACGCATTGACGCTTATGCAGGCTACAAAGATGCAAATGGTTTTGATGGTATCACCCGATTTATTGCCGAAAACCATTATACAAGTATGACCTTACCCCAGTTCCTTCAAAATTATGATTCTCCTATTCCTCAAAGTCCTCCAAGAGGAAATACCAAAATGAATCAAGATGATTTGAAGAAAATGTTGGAGCAACGCAAATTAAAAGCAAAGGAGAGTAATCCATAAGATTATTTTTGCTAAAATTCTGAAATTGAAATACTTATTTGTCTTCAACCTAATAGGCTGAAAGCAGAAAGACTCGTGTTAGGTTTAGCTCCTATTCAATTATTGGAGCTAAACTATTTTTTGGTAAAAGTTGTTTAGTGCTTCTATTGTATCAACATAAGACAATATACAGCATAAATTACGGACTTTTAATACTATGAGAGAAGGTGTAAGCCCTGTAATGAGATTTTGGAAACTGCTGACCCCCTACCAAAAAGAGATTTATCAAATCTATTTATATGCAGTTTTGAATGGTTTGGTCAATCTTTCGCTCCCGCTTGGAATACAGGCAATTATTAATCTTATTCAAGGAGGTGAAGTTTCCACCTCTTGGATGATATTGGTCAGTTTTGTATTGATTGGCATTGCGATTACGGGTACTTTGCAGGTACTCCAACTGCGTATTGTAGAAGATATTCAACAAAATATTTTCGCCCGCTCTTCTTTTGAGTTCGCCTTTAGAATTCCCAAAATCAAACTTTCTGAATTGGATCAAATTCACGCTCCTGAATTGGTCAACAGATTTTTCGATACACTAACCATCCAAAAAGGACTGCCTAAAATATTGATTGATTTCTCTTTGGCATCCTTTCAGGTCATTTTCGGACTCCTTTTGTTAGCGGTTTACAGTTCCTATTTCATCATTTTGGGAATTTTTCTTTGTTTCATACTGTGGCTGATTTTTAAAATAACAGGGCCAAAAGGTTTGGAAACGAGCTTGAAAGAAAGCAAATACAAGTACCAATTGGCGCATTGGTTGGAGGAAACGGCAAGAACCAATAAGAGCTTCAAACTCGCTTCGGATACTAATTTTCATTTGCAGAAAACCGATGACATTGCCATCAATTACTTGGAGGCAAGAGAAAAACACTTCAAAGTTTTAATGGGGCAGTTTCAATATTTCATTGGCTTCAAAATCATTGTTGCTGCGGGATTGTTGGTATTAGGGAGTATTTTGGTTTTTCAAGAGCAAATGAATATCGGTCAATTTGTAGCAGCCGAAATCATCATTATTTTGATTATCAACTCTGTCGAAAAAATCATCCGAATTATTGACACAATCTATGATGTATTGACCGCCTTGGAGAAAATAGGCTATGTAACCGATTTGGACTTAGACCAACAAGAAGGAGACCTATCCATACCTTCCGAAAGTGGCATTTCTTTGGAAGTGAACAATTTGGAATTTGGTTATCCAGACATGAAGCAGAAACTTATCAAAGATCTTTCTTTTTCCATCGAAGCAGGCGCAAAGGTGACGATTGCAGGAAACAGTGGAAGCGGAAAATCTACCTTGCTGCATCTTATTGCAGGACTTTTCGATTTTGACGAAGGAGAAATATTGATGAATGAGATGCCGATTCACAACTTCAAAAAGGAAAAATTATTTGAAAACATTGGATTCTATTTTCCCTCCAATCAACTTTTTGAAGGAACGATTTATGAAAATATCACTATGGGCAGGTCTATTTTAAACGAAGATTTTTTTGAAGTCATCAACCAATTAGGTTTGAAGCAATACATTGGCAAACAGCCTAAAGGTATAGATACATCTATCAAACCAGAGGGAAAACAATTGCCTAGAAGCGTCATTCAAAAACTCTTGATTGCCCGAACGATTGTTCACAAACCCAAACTTGTGATTATGGAAGATCCATTGCAGTCGGTAGAGGATAGCGAAAAGAACCAAATCATAGACTATATCATGCACCCAAGACACACTTGGACGGTTTTGGTGGTGGGAGATTATCCTTATTGGAGGAAAAAAAGTACACAAATTATTGAACTCACTTAGAAGAAAATAACCCATGCTAAATATTTCGGAAAACAGCATAAACGCATTGGTTAATTTGCAGAATTCTAAGGCATTTAACCTCTTACGTAAGAAGAAAATAAGCAGATTGCCACTGTACGTTGCATTGGGAATCATCGCCATTGCAGTCATCTGTCTGTTTCTTCCTTGGACTCAAAATATTCAAGGAAAAGGCTATGTCACCACCTTATCACCCGCCCAAAAACCGCAGGCTATTCAGTCGGTTATTTCAGGTAAACTCGAAAAATGGTTTGTCCGAGAAGGCGATTTCGTTGAGGCTGGCGATACCATTGTGTATGTGTCGGAGGTGAAAAGTGAGTATTTTGACCCCGAATTGGTGGAACGAACACAGGAACAGGTCAATGCAAAATCGGAAAGTGTGGGGTCGTATGCGGGTAAAGTCAAATCTTTGGAGGAACAATACGGCGCATTACTCGAAGCCCGTAAGTTCAAATTGCAGCAAACAGAAAACAAAATCAGGCAGGCTTACATGAAAATTACGAGCGACAGCATGGATTTGGTAGCCTTCAAAACAAACCAAGACATTGCCGAAAAGCAGTTTGTGCGGACAAATGAACTCTACGAAAAGGGCTTGAAATCTTTGACCGATTTGGAAACCAAAAAGCTGAAATGGCAGGAAACACAAGCCAAAGTGACGGTGCAAGAAAACAAGCTGCTCGCTCAAAAAAATGAACTGCAAAACCTTCAAATTGAACTTTCGGCAGTCCAAAGTGACTATGCAGACAAGTTGGCAAAATCGCAATCGGATAAGTTTTCGGCATTGTCTAATCAACTCGATGCTACTGCAACAACTTCAAAACTTCAAAACCAACTGAGCAATTACAGCGAACGTCAAAAACTCTACTACATCACCGCTCCGCAGGCTGGCTATGTCACCAAAGCCATCAAAAAAGGACTGGGTGAAATCATCAAAGAAGGCACTGACATTGTGACGATTATGCCCGATGTGTATGACTTAGCGGTAGAAATGTATGTCAAACCTCAAGACTTGCCGCTACTCGAAAAAGGCAAAAATGTTCGACTGCAATTTGACGGATGGCCTGCAATGGTATTCAGTGGATGGCCCAATTCCTCTTTTGGCACTTTCTCTGGTGAAGTCTTTGCGATTGACCAATTTATCAGCGATAATAACAAATACCGTTTGATTATTTCGCCCAACGATTCTGAAAAGCCTTGGCCGAGTTTGTTGAGAGTTGGCTCTGGCACAAGGGCTTTTATTCTGCTCAATGATGTACCTTTGTGGTACGAACTGTGGCGACAACTCAATGGCTTTCCCCCCGATTTTTATGAAAAAGGGGCGAAAGAATCCGAAATCAAACGCAAGGCACCCTTAAAATCTGTGAAGTAAATGCAATTTTATTCCCGAAAACTTATCAAGCCAGGAGATCTCAATGCCCGAAACACCCTTTTTGGCGGCGCACTCCTCAGATGGATAGACGAGGAAGCGGGCATCTATGCGATGACCAAACTCGACTCCAAAGAGGTCGTTACCAAATACATGTCTGAAATTAACTTTGTAAGTTCGGGCAAACAAGGCGATGTGGTCGAAATTGGCTTGGCATTCAAGGCGATTGGTCGGACTTCCATCACCTTCTCGTGTGAAGTCAGAAATGTATTCAGCAAGAAAACCATCATCACAATTGACAACATTGTGTTTGTGAAAGTAGATGAAAATGGAGTCGCTACGCCACATGGCAAGACATTAGAAAACATGGAATTACGGAAAGACTAAATTTAGGAATGAAGAAATCATTTTTGTATCACATTGCTGCAATAGGCTGTTTTTTAATAGGGAGTGTTTCGAGTTCGGCACAAAACGATTCGATTGTATTGACCTACAATGTTTTTCTCAAAAATGTCTTGGCGCATCATCCGCTCTCTCAACAAGCAGACCTTCAATCCGATTTTTCAGAAGCAGCCTGGTTGTCTGCCAAAGGTAAGTTTGACCCCAAGTTGTCCTCCAATTGGAACGAAAAATACTTTGCCGACAAGCACTACTATAAAATTTTTGAAGCGGGGTTTCAGATTCCTACATGGTATGGATTGACCATTGCAGGGGGGTATGAGAACACGGAAGGTGTATTTTTGAATCCCGAAAATAAGACCGATAAAAATGGACTTTGGGCGCTAGGTATTGAAGCCAATTTGCTGCAAGGACTGCGGATAGACGAGCGAAGGGCTGCATTGAAGCAAGCCGAAGTATTTCAAAAGGCAGCAGAAAATGAGCGTAAAATGATGCTCAACGAGCTGCTGTTTGCTGCTTCACAGGCCTACTTCAATTGGCAATTGGTCTTCAATACGCAGCAAATTATTGAAGGAGGCAGGGTTTTGGCGGAAGAATATTTGGAAGCTACCCGACAACTGTTTCGGAATGGCGACAAACCTGCAATTGATACTTTGGAGGCTTTTCTGATTGTGCAAGACCGTGTGAATCAGCTTCAAAGCAATGAAATAAACTTGTTGAGTACCCAACAGCAATTGGAGAATTTTTTGTGGTACGACCAAGTGCCGCTTGAACTTCAATCTTCGACCATCCCCGAAAACTTCAATGAAACAGATTTTACCCTACCCGTAGAAGTGCCTTTGATGCAAATGATGGACAATCATCCCGAAATCTTGGAGAAGGAACTGAAAATATCCCAATATGAAATTGAAGGAGTGGTGAAAAGGGACAAACTCAGACCGAAATTGAAGGTAAAATACAATCCGCTTTTGAATACTTCTGAAAACAGTCTTGCACCCAATTATTCGACTTCCAACTACAAATGGGGTTTTGATTTTTCGATGCCTTTGCTAATGAGGAGTGAAAGGGCAGCTGTTCAAGAAAACCAACTCAAAATTAAGGAAGTAGAACTGGATATTGTCGCCAAACGAAATACCCTGCAAAACAAACTGCAAGCGACTTTGGCGAAACAAGTCCTATTGGAACAGCAGGTAAACCTTCAATCCCAAAATGTTCGCAACTATGAAGTTCTCTTGAATGCCGAAAGAACGAAGTTTTCTTTTGGCGAAAGTTCGGTTTTTCTGCTCAATAAACGACAGGAAAAATACCTCGAATCAAGTATCAAACTCACCGAATTGACCGCAAAATACCAAATGGCGAAGGTGGAGTATTTGTTTTTTGGCGGGAATTTTTTGGGTGAGGTGGAGTAAATGATGAGGTGAAGGAATATATGTTTCTTGTATGACACGAAGCCTTTGGGAGTTTTCTTTTGAAAGCATACAGATTTTCATACATGCCATATCATTGAAGAAAAACTTCCAAAATCTAAATTGGGACATTGTTTTATTGACAATCCTAAAGCATCTAAAATAACTTCCAAGCGGGTTGTAATTGGGATATTGCAGCGAATAAAGTGTTGATTGTGGAGTTGCAGTAGTTTGATAATTAATTTGAAATGGAAAAGACGATTTTGATACTGGATTTAGATGGTGTGCTTATTACGACTCCACCTTGGAAACAAGATAGGATTCATGCAGATGGATATTCCGATTTCAACCCGAAAGTAGTACAGAACCTCAATGAATTACTGCAATTTTCAGATTTTGAAATATGGTTGAGTTCCGCAAGAAGGACTACAAAGTCATTGGAAGAATTTAACCAGATTTTTAAGAATCGCAGTATTGAAGGGGAAATAATAGATTTTCTACCCATTCACAAATACAGGCTTTCGAGAAGAGAGGAAATTGAATATTTTTTAGTAGAAAAAGCTATCGAAAATTACCTTATTATTGATGATGATAAGAGTTTGAGTGGTTTAGAAGAAAAAAGTAAATTGGTATTAACAGAGTTGTTGAAAGGATTTGACCGAGATAAACTCAAAGAAGCGAAAATCAAAGTCAGCAATTCTTTCGGGGATTGCTGACTTTGATTTTTGCTATAAAAAGTGGTACATTGGATTCAGTCACTAAAAAATATCTCTGTGAAAAACTAAAATATTTTAATATAAACAAAAAAATGATTCAAATACTTGAAGATAAAACAGGTGTTCAAAGAGCAGAAATCATAATTACTACAAAAGAAGGCAATTTGGTTGAAGGCTCTATTATTAACCATTCATTTACCAATGAACAAGTAGCAATATTTGAAGAGTTTTGTGAGGTGATTAACGACCAAATATTTTCAGTACTGGATGAAATTGAAGATAGAATTGAGTCATTTGGCTTTAAGATTAGATATGAAAAACGGAAAATTTTTGATCTGCAAATTTACAACTTGAAGACCATTTCTTTTTGTTTTAAAATATAATTTTATATCACGTCTTTATCCTCGCCTCACTTATTCAAAATCAAAACCTCAATAGATTTGCAGGTCAAAGTCTTTGATACTGTTGTTGGTAAGTTGTATCGCTTCTTGGGCGAATATTCACAAATGTGATAAAAAAACAGATTTTACAACTCCAGCGCAAAGACTTTTTAGAAAGTTACAAATTGTTCTGTTTTTCAATCAACTCATGTAATTTCTTCAACACTAAATCTTTTTTATTCAATATGATATTGATTGAAGGAACAATGGGATAAGCGGGTATTGTTCCATGTCCGAAATGTGCTTTTTGATCCACTACATTGACATACTTCAGTAGGGAAATGGCCACCACAATTCCAGAAGATAACTCTTCTTCGGGGATCAATCCACTTGTATTTCCTTGATATCCTCCTCCGGTTTCTTCTCCCACAAAAACTGTCTTTTGGTTGAAATCCAAGATGGCAGCTACATCTGCACAAGAGGACAGGACATACAAAGCAAAGCCCATTTATAGGTCTTCACATTAAAAAGGAATAAATCGCAACCCACCCCTGCCCCTCCAAGGAGGGGAATACTTGTGCCAAGTGGGAAATTCCCCTCTTGGGAGGGGTAAGGGGTGGGTTTAAGTAATATAAACAATCAATGCGGAAACCAATATCATCACAAAAGTATTGTCCTTGAAGTTGCGTTTTGCAGGTTTTTGGGTTTGGTAATAGTCAAATTCTCTTGTAAATAAACCCGATCTTTTCCACAGCCAAACACTGTCCTGTTTTTTGGGTTTCCCATAAAACAGCCACTTGTAGCCTTTGATGTCTGCTGTAATCGGTTCGCTCACTTCAATCCGATTCCAATACCGAAAAGGAGGATCAAAAAAAGTGAGCAGTGAAGTAAGCAGTCAAACTATACTAAATTAGGACTGATAGGAGGATAAAACAGGTAGAATGGCTACCTTTGCAGCTTCAAAATTTTCTGCTTTTTTGAACAAAACCCTTCTCAAAAAAGTTGTAAAGACAGTCTTAAACACATTCCCGAAAACCTATGGAGCTACCAACAGTTTCATCTTTCTTAGATAACAAACAGCCTATTACGAGTGATGAAAATATTTATTTCAAAGATAAAAAATCCCTTCTAAACGATTATTTTATTGCCCAACTCAGTAGAGAAATTAGTCTATTGTCAAGGCGAGAAGTGCTTACAGGAAAGGCAAAATTTGGCATCTTAGGAGACGGAAAGGAATTACCACAGATAGCATTGTCAAAAGTTTTTCGAAGGGGTGATTTTAGGTCGGGTTATTACCGTGACCAAACAATTATGCTTGCTTTAGGACTGTCAGAACCCTCCCATTTATTCGCACAGTTATACGCCAATCCCAATCCTGAAGAAGAGCCACATTCTGCTGGTCGTCAAATGAATTGCCATTTTGCAACGCATAGTTTAGACGAGAATGGAGATTGGAAAAACCTAATGGAGCAGTACAATTCTTCTGCTGATATTGCGCCTACTGCTGGTCAAATGAGCCGAGCAGTTGGCTTAGCATTGGCTTCAAAAACCTACCGTTCGATTCCTGCTTTACATTCTATGAGTCAATTCAGCAACAAAGGGAATGAAGTAGTATTTGTGACTATTGGAGATTCGAGTACGAGTGAAGGCCCTTTTTGGGAGAGCATCAATGCCGTTGGAGTGATGCAAGTTCCTATGTTGATTTCTGTTTGGGACGATGGCTATGGTATATCGGTTCCTAAGAAGTATCAAACTACCAAAGAAAGCATTTCGGAGGTTTTGAGTGGATTCCAGAGAACGGAAGATAAGGCTGGTTTTGATATTTACACAGTCAAAGCATGGGATTATCCAAATCTCTGTAAGGTGTATCAAGAGGCTGCCGAGAAAGTGCGTAGAACGCATATCCCTGCTATCGTTCATGTGATGGAAGTGACTCAGCAACAGGGACATTCGACCAGTGGTTCTCATGAGCGTTACAAAACCAAAGAACGCTTGTCATGGGAAAAGGAATGGGACTGCAATAAGAAAATGAAGGAGTGGATTTTACAAAATGGCTTGGCAACGAAGGAAGAATTATTGCAGAAAGAAAGAGAGGCAAAGACAGAAGCAAGGGCAGGTTTGAGAAAGGCATGGAGTGACTTCAATGAGCCTTTGAAGAAACATATTGCAAATTTGATAAACTTATACGACCGATTGCATCCCAATGTGCACAACAAAAAGGCGGTCATGGATGCAAGAGAATCATTGCTGGCAGAAATTCACCCAACATTGAGAGACATCGCACAGTCTGCTCGAAATTTGTTGATGGAACTGTACCAAGAGCAGCATCCATTGATAAATGAACTCCGTAACTGGAAAAACCAATTTCAAGCGGCCAATCAGGAAACGTACAGTTCTTATTTGTTTAGTCAAACAGAAGAATCTGCTCTAAATGTTCGTGAAGTAAAACCTGCTTACGGTGATGTTCTTCAATTGATAAGTGGTTACGAAATTTTGAATCAGTGTTTTGATGCAGCTTTTGCAAGGGACGAAAGAGTGATGGCTTTTGGTGAAGATGTAGGACATATTGGAGGAGTTAACCAAGCATTTGCAGGGCTTCAAGAAAAGTATGGCATCGAGCGAATTTTTGACACAGGTATTCGAGAAAACACCATTATGGGGCAAGGAATAGGGTTGGCAATGAGAGGTTTACGACCTATTGCAGAAATTCAATACTTAGATTATTTTATCTACGGAATGCAGCCAATTGTAGATGATTTATCTACCATTGCTTACCGCACCAAAGGCCGTCAAAAAGCCCCAATGATTATCCGTACCCGTGGACACCGTTTGGAGGGAGTATGGCATACAGGGTCTCCTATGGGAATGATTCTGAATGGAATAAGAGGTGTGCATGTTTTGGTTCCACGCAATATGACCCAAGCAGCAGGTTTCTACAATACCTTGCTGCAATCGGATGAACCCGCCTTGGTTGTAGAATGTTTGAACGGATACCGTTTGAAGGAAAAAAAACCTGAAAATATCGCTGATATGCAAACCCCTCTGGGTAAGGTAGAGGTACTTCAAGCAGGCAAAGATATTACCCTTGTCACTTATGGTTCTACTTGCAGAATCGTAGAAAAAGCAGCAGAACGCTTAAAAGAACGCCTGAAAATTAGTTGTGAAGTAATTGATGTTCAGAGCTTGCTACCTTTTGATTTGGAACATGACATTTTGAAGTCTCTTCAAAAAACCAATCGCTTATTGATTGTAGATGAAGATGTACCTGGCGGTGCCTCTGCATTTATTTTGCAGCAAATCATAGAAGTACAAGGTGGATTCAAATGGCTTGATTCTGCGCCTGCTACCCTTACTGCAAAAGCACATAGAGCCGCTTATGGTTCAGATGGAGACTATTACTCCAAACCAAACATTGAAGATGTAGTCGAGAAAGTATATGGAATTATGCATGAAGTTCTGCCTAAGCAGTATCCTTTGTTTTTTTAGACTTCCTCATAAGTAATGTCTTCTGCAAAGTCATCATCGTTGTCTTCAAAATCTTCTTCTTCTTCAAAATCATCGTCGTCGTATTCTCCAAAAGTTTGTCCTCCAATGGTGTAATGGAAATTACCCAAACCTACATTTCGTTCCAAAGTAGCAATTATTTTTTCCACATTGTCATTAAGCCCATTCACGTAAAGAGGCATTCCATCCTTACCAAATTCTAAGTCTATGACCTCAATGCTGTCCGAAGGGTCTAAAATATATTCGGTTAGTTTGAAGTCTTTGTGAGGTGAAAAGCCCAAATCCTCCGCATATTCAATCGCTCCATAAATTATATTTTGAGCATACTCTGAATCTATTTCTTTCACTTCTAAATGTTTGCTGTTATATATATCAAGCAGAAGGTCATTGTCAAATTCAAAGTTATCCATTCGAAAATGATAATGCGTATCCTTCAATCCTAAACACCAAGTATCTACCAAATACAAACCTACTACCAACTTGTCCCCGCCTTGCTGACGGGAAACGATTACTATTGCCATTCCTGTATCATCCCAGTCTGTATTTACAAAACATTTGTAAAAAGGCAGTTTTCTGGCCCTTGTTTGAATGTATTTTTGAGGAGGCAACTTCACAGGTGCACCACCACTGGATTTTTTTCTCTTGTTTCGATTTTTAGCCATTATTGTCTTTGTGTTAAAGTGTAAAACTGCAAAACTGTAAAATAAACATGCTTTTCATTTTTACCAAATTTTTTACATCCCGTTAAAAAAAGTTAAAGCCCATTTAATGTATCTTCAAAGTGAACTATCTTGCCTAAAATAGCAGTTCTAAGGTAATCCTCAAATGAACTTATACCTCATAAGCGGGTAATTTTTAACGTCAGAAGCCTTTCATCAATTAACAAGTAGGTATGCTATGAAACGAACATTACAATTATTCTTTTCAGTCTTCTTTTTCTTACCATTTACTATTCAAGCTCAAACGGTTGCAGAATCAGACAACGATACACTACCGAAAATAAGTGAAGAAAAACGCATTTACACCACCAAACGAATTGAAGGAGCATCACCTACCATTGATGGAAAATTTGATGAAGCCTGTTGGGAAACCGTTGAATGGACGGGGGATTATGTACAGTGGAAACCCTATAATGCCAAAGCCCCAACGGCTCAAACCCAATTCAAAGTGTTATACGATGATAAGTACATTTACTTTGCCTATCGCTGTTTTGACGACCCCGAAAAAATCGTGCGGCGGATGTCTCGCCGAGATGGTTTTGAAGGAGATTGGGTAGAAATCAACATTGACAGCTATTTCGATAAACAAACGGCTTTTTCGTTCACTATCAGCGTTTCAGGTGTAAAAGGAGATGAAGCCGTCACCAACAATGGCAACAATTGGGATGGAAGTTGGGACCCAATATGGTACACCAAAACTGCAATAGACGACAAAGGCTGGACAGCAGAGGTGAAAATTCCATTGAGTCAACTTCGTTTTGCCAACAAAGAGGTACAAGTATGGGGTCTGCAATCTACTCGGCGGGTATTCAGGGCAGAAGAACGCTCAACATGGCAGTATGTTCCTCTGAATGAATCGGGTTGGGTGCATCGTTTTGGTGAATTACACGGTTTGGAAGGCATCAAACCCCAAAAACAAATCGAACTCGAACCGTATATCCTCGCACAAACAGAAACTTTTGAAAAAGAAGAGGGTAATCCTTTTGCAACAGGCAGCGACTCCAATGTGGATGTGGGTTTGAATGGCAAAATTGGAGTAACCAGTGATTTGACCCTTGATTTTACTGTCAATCCCGATTTTGGGCAAGTTGAAGCCGACCCTTCAGTGGTCAATATTGACGGTTTTGCGGTGTTTTTTCAAGAGCGTCGCCCCTTTTTCATTGAAGGTAGAAACATTTTCGATTACCAACTCACCCCCGCACAAGCAGATGGCCCTTATAGCAGCGACAATCTTTTTTATTCTCGCAGAATTGGCCGTTCTCCCCATCACTATCCCGATGTGGACGATGATGCCTATATCAATCAGCCTGTGCAAACTTCCATCATTGGCGCAGCTAAATTGTCTGGAAAAACCAAAAAAGGACTTTCAATCGGCATTTTGGAGAGCGTGACTTCAAAAGAGGAGGCAACGATCGCTTTGCCGAATGATGATGAACAGACCAAAACGGTGGTAGAACCACTAACAAATTATTTTGTGGCACGGGTAGCGCAGGACTTCAATGAGCGCAACAGTCAGATTGGAGGAATTTTTACGGCAGTGAATCGCAGTAATATAGACCAATACTCCGAGTTGAATTTTTTGCGAAAAAATGCCTACACAGGAGGAGTGGATTTCATTCACCGATGGAAAGACCAATCTCGCTATATTTCAGGAAATTTGCTGGGGAGTTATGTCAATGGCAGTACAGAGTCCATTACAGAAACTCAAGAATCTTTTATCCACAACTTCCAACGTCCTGATGCAGATTACATTGAAATTGACACAACCCGCACTTCTATGACAGGAACGGCAGGCACATTGAGGCTCGGAAAAGTGGGAGGCGATTTGGTTTATGAAGGCGGATTGACTTGGCGTTCGCCCTCTTTGGAGATGAATGACATAGGTTTTCAACAAAATAGCGACTATTTTATTCATTTTCTCTGGGCAGGATACCGCATCACCGAACCCTTCGGCATTTTTTACGACATCCGCTTCAACTACAATCACTGGTTTGGTTGGGACATGGGCGGCACTTTCAATTATCAAGCAAACAATATCAATGCACACGCCAACTTCAAAAACTTTTGGAGTGCAGGTATGGGCATTTACCTCGAAAATTATTGGAAAAGTGACAGGCAATTGCGTGGAGGGCCTTATCTACGCATGTCACCAGGTATGAATTGGTGGGGGTATCTGAATACCAACCAACGCAAAAAGCTGCAACTGAGCATTGAATGGAACAAAAATGGCTCTTATGATGGCAGTATTTCTGGTGCAGGATTGAGTATGAACCTGAATTATCAACCCATTCATGCCCTCAAAATTTCGGTAGGTCCTTCGTATGGCAAAAATGTAAGAGAAACACAATACGTTGATAATGTCGACTATGGAAATGATGTTCGATACATAACTGCAAAAGTAAATCAAGATACCTACAGTTTGACGACAAGAGTGGACTACACGATTTTACCCAACCTGACTTTGCAGTTTTGGGGACAACCCTTTATTTCAAAAGGAGAATATACGGACTTCAAACGCATTACCGATAATTTAGCGACAGACATCAGCAACCGATTCTATACATTTGCGCCTTCTGAAATCAACTTCAATTCGGAAGACGAAGAGTTTGTTGTAGATGAAAATCAAGACGGAACAACAGACTATACTTTTGGGAATCCTGACTTCAATTACCTTGAATTTCGCTCCAATTTTGTGGCTCGTTGGGAGTACATTCCAGGTTCTACTATCTTTTTGGTGTGGTCACAAAACCGTGGAGATAACCCTACTTTGACCGATCGAAGTTTTGGCAAATTGACCAGCAACTTGTTCGATGTAAGTGCAAGGAATACATTTTTATTGAAGTTTACCTATCGGTTTTTGAAGTAAATTCATTCCCATTATGAACCACCTCACCATCATCAGAGGCGCAAATGGAGCAGGGAAAACCACCTTTGCCGAGTAGTTCACCAAAGACAAATCTCTGCCTTGTGGTAGAATCTACTTTGTCGGGAAATTGCTTATTGAAGGTAGTGCAAAGGGTGAAAGCACAAGGGTATCAAATCAGTTTGGTGTATATTTTCTTGGATTCCCCAGAAACTTGTATTCAACGGGTTCGTGCAAGGGTATTGAAGGGCGGACATCATATTCCAGATGAAGATGTGATTCGGAGGTATTACCGAAGTATTCGGCAAAAACGGAATCGTCTATTATGAACTACCCGATGGAACGATTACCCAGGAAAAGCCCAAAGGTTTTTAGGGCAGCAAGTAGTCAGTCTTTTTACTTAAAAACCTCTGTGCCTTTGTGTCGCTGTGTTCAATTCTATTCCCCAAACAACACCCCAGGATTCATAACCCCTTTTTCGTCCACCACTGCCTTGATGCCCTTCAAAATCCGCTCAAACGGTTCACTCTGTTGCTGCTTGTAATAAGGCGCATGGTCTTTGCCGACTGCATGATGGTGGGTAATTGTACCGCCATTGTCAATGATCGCTTGCGAAACAGCCGCTTTGATGGCATCCCATTGCGCCATTTCCTGCCCTTTTTTGCCTTTCGCCATGACGGTGTAATAAGGCGCAGGGCCGTCTGTGTAGAGGTGTGTGAAACGGCAAGTCACTAGACCCACACCACAATGTTCCTTCACCGCATCACGAGCAGCCTTTTCTACCGCCTTGTGAAAAACTTCAAACTGATCCCAAGTCACCGCCGTTTCAAAAGTCTCCAAAATCAACCCAAAACGCATCAATTCATCCCGCATATAGGGCGCACGCAAAAATGAGGCTTTCCAAGCATTGGCCTTTTGATTGGTTGCAGATTTTGAAGTAGCTAGCTCGGTTTTTTTCGGAGTATCTTTCCAATTACCACCACATTTTCCGCAAACCTCCAAAGCCAATTGCATTTTTTCGCTGACATCGTGGTGATGCGACTCAAAACCCACAATCAACACGCTGTCTTTGCCGCTTCCCAAACCATTGAAGAAGGCTTCAAAAGGGCTAATTAATCGGGCATTCGTTGGATTCAAACCCGTTTGAGCCAACTGACGACAAGCCTCCGATGCTTTCATAAAGTCATCAAAATGAACGGTTACAGTTTTTTTGAAAGTTGGAATCGTTTGCAGCCGCACCCATGCCTCGGTAATCACTCCAAAAACGCCCTCCGAGCCACAAATCAAACGTTCCTCACTCGGTCCAGCACCAGAACCTGGCAAACGTCTTGTTTCCCAAACCCCATTTGGAGTCAACATTCTCACGCCTTGCACAAACTCGTCAATGTGGGTGTAAAGCGTGGCGAAATGTCCGCCCGACCTCGTAGCAATCCATCCTCCCAAAGTCGAAAACTCAAAACTTTGGGGATAATGCCGCATCGTCAAACCGTGTGGCTTCAAAGCCGCCTCCAATGCAGGGCCAAAAATCCCTGCTTGAATCCGAGCGCATCGACTATGGTGGTCAATCTCCAAAACTTGATCGAAGTGTTTCATATCTAAGGTAATCACTCCACGAAAATCTTCCGATTCGGTAGGTTCAACACCTCCAACCACACTCGACCCACCGCCAAAGGGTATCAAAGCGATGTCGTTTTGGCTCGCAAAATCCATGACCTCCTTCAATTCTGCTTCGTCTTTTGGATAGGCAACATAATCTGGAGGATTGTGAAATTGGCCATGCAGCCCCCGCCAAATATCCCGAAATGACTTGCCATAACTGTGTGCTGCTCGGTCGTAAGTCGCATCCGTACAAATGCCCTGCAAATCTTCGGGCAGCGCAAATCTTGGCTTTCGCAATTGTAAATCCTCCAATTTAGGCGGTTCGATTTCCTCCAATTCTCGGATGTCGAAAGCCATTTGTAGGCTTTGTTTAGTGGCTACAATAACTTCTTTGGGTATTTCATATTCATCGTAGCCCCATCCCCAAAAACTCCGTGTTTGCATATTGTTGTATTCTTTTTGCTCGTAAATTGTTTGTAGGGATAAAGATAGAAAATCCACTTCCAAATCCTGTTAAACCTTAACAACTCACTTTCCAAATCTACTTTCCTATTTCATCTAAAGAGCCACAAAAAAATCACAAAAAAACCTCTCAAGTGGTAACAATTTCCTCCTTCAATTCATTAAACAAATTGAGAAACCTTTGAATCAAAAACAATCCATCAACTATGGAAACATCTGCTACTTCAATAAAATCCTTTCAAAATCCTTTCAAAACTGTCTTGACTTTTGTAAATATTTGTCTGCTTTTACTCACTGCATTTCCTTCAAAAGTTGCCGCTCAAGAAACAAGCCTGCTTAATCCTATTATTTTTTGTACGCAAGTGCCACAACCTGATGATTTTTTGACACTCATGTCCACTTTTGGCAATCACATAGGAAGTGTACAAAGTGCACCAAGAGGAGGGGATTTGTGGATATGGTATCCCGATGGAACATTGAAAAACCTGACCCAAACAGCAGGCTACGGCAATGCAGGAGATGGTTTTGGGAATGCGTTCCAGCAAGGCGCAACTTCCATTGCAGTGCGTGATCCACACGTTCATTGGGATGGCGAAAAAGCTCTTTTTAGCATGGTCATGGGTCATGCAACACAGCGGTATGTTTGGGAAACCTACTATTGGCAAATTTATGAAATTACGGGACTCGGTAAAAACGATACTCCTGTAATTACCAAAGTTCCCAATCAACCTGAGAACTACAACAACATTACCCCAATTTATGGAACAGACGACCGCATCATTTTTACTTCCGATCGTACCCGAAATGGGCAGCGACATCTTTATCCACAACACGATGAATACGAATCTTCACCAACCGTGACAGGACTATGGCGACTCGATCCTTATGGTTGTGAAAACACATTGCAGTTATTGACCCATGCACCTTCAGGAGATTTTACGCCCATGATTGACAGTTATGGACGCATTGTATTCACCCGTTGGGACCATTTGCAGCGAGATCAGCAAGCAGATGGTGATGCAGTTGAAGGAACGACTTATGGGACGTTTGATTATAGCGATGAATGTGCAGATGCGACCAAAATAAATACCACGAATGAGTATTTTCCAGAACCTCGCCCTGTTCGCACCGATTTGCTGCAGGCTCACGAAAATGGTTTGCGAATCAATGTGTTTCAGCCGTGGCAACTGAACGAAGATGGCACAGAATTGGAAACTTTGAACCACATTGGGCGACACGAACTGATGAGTTATTTTGAACCGAGTTTTAACAATGACCCTTCTCTTGGCGATCATTACACCCAAATTTCGACCAACCCCAATTCGATTATCAATTTGTTTCACATTGTCGAAAGCCCAACCAACGTAGGGACTTACTACGGTACAAACGCTGGAGAATTTGGCACCCATGCGGCTGGGCAATTGGTGAAATTGTCTGCTCCTCCTTCAATGGCAGCCGATTTGATTCAAGTGGTCGACCTCACCCATCCTGACACCAGCAGCCCTAGCGACACACCTTCCGACAATCATTCAGGCTTGTACCGTAATCCTTTGGTTTTGTCTGATGGTACGCTCATTGCAGTACATACTTCCGAAACACGCTATGATGAAGAAGAGGGAACTGCGCCTTTTACCGAAAGCCGCTATGATTTTCGATTGAAGGTTTTGAAGGAAGAAAATGGGTATTGGGTGGCAGATACGGCTTTGTTTGCAGAACCAATTACCAAAGCGGTGTCTTTTTATGACCCCGATAATCTGGTACAATACAATGGTGACTTGTGGGAAACATTTCCTGTGGAAGTGCGGGTGCGTATCAAACCCACTGCAACTGCCGAAAATTTGCCGAGCATTGAAGCCAATGTTTTTGCAGCCGAAAATGTGGAGGTGGCGAATTTCAAAAGTTTTTTGGAAAAGAACAATTTGGCATTGATTGTGAGCCGCAATGTGACGAGTCGTGACGATGCCGACCTTCAGCAACCTTTCAATTTGAAGGTGTTTGGTAGCACTACTCAAACGACTGCGAGCGATTTTGAGGGAGGGGATTTGAT
Source organism: Chitinophagales bacterium (assembly GCA_041392475.1). NCBI lineage: Bacteria > Pseudomonadati > Bacteroidota > Chitinophagia > Chitinophagales > Chitinophagales bacterium. Next base: position 832,089 of record JAWKLZ010000003.1, read on the forward strand.
ATATGATGTGGCGTATTTTCAGATTTTTCAAGGTGATCAAGTGCGTGGAATTGGTGGCATTAATACGCCCAATCCTGGTCGTCGGGTGATTGCCCAACCGCTTCACGATGCAACGGCTATACACTATAACCCTAGCAGTATGGGACCAATTGGAAGTGTAGTAGTTGCAGATGATGGTTCGATAGCGGCTTTGGTGCCTGCGGGTCGGTCTTTGAGTTGGCAATTGACGGATGAGGAAGGCGATGCGGTGGTGCGTGAACGGGTTTGGCTAAGTTTCAAAAAAGGGGAGGTGCGGGTGTGTAGTTCTTGCCATGGCGAAAACAGCTTAAATCAGGCTGCTTTGCCTTCGCCTCAAAATACGCCCAATGCCCTCACCGATTTGCTGCAACACCTCAAAACGGTGGACAGTGATGGCGATGGTACGGTGGATTTGGAGGATGCGTTTCCTTATGATGCCAATTTGACGGAAGAACCATCTGCTTTTTTTAGTGAAAATTTTGAAGGAAATACAGACGATTGGCAGATTGTAAACAGTGATGCGGATGGCGTGGCGTGGAAAATTGCAGTGGGTGATGTTTGCAATGAGCAAGTTATGCGTATCAACAACCGTTTTGAAGAGAATACAAATACAAGCGATCAATTGATTCACGAATTGGATTTGACCGATTTTTCGAGTAGTAGTTTGACTTTTGACATAGCTTATGCGCGATTCAATGCCAGTTTGTACGATGGTTTGAAGGTCTATGTAGTGGATTGTAATGGTAATAATACGGTGGTTTACAACAAATCAGGTTCGGATTTGGCAACTGTTACGGACGACAATTCGGGAAATTTTGTGCCTTTGGACTGCAATGATTGGCGCATGGAAACAGTGGATTTATCGGCTTTTGATGGGCAGATGGTGGATTTGATGTTTGAGAACGTGGGAGGTTTTGGCAATGCCTTGTATTTGGACAACATATTGGTTCAAGGAGTCACGCCTGTTACCCTTCGTGCAAAACTTTGGCTGGAAGGTGTTTACAATTCTTCAACCCTTCAAATGCAGGTAGGCGATGCTTTCCGCAGTCTGATTCCGCTTCAACAACCTTTCAATCAAACTCCGTGGAACTACAATGGTTCGGAGTCGCTCACTGCCTTGCCTTCGGATGCAGTGGATTGGGTTTTGGTGGAGTTGCGAGATGCCAATAGTAAGAACCAAATTGTAGCAAGTCGGGCGGGTATTTTGCTGCAAAATGGTTTGGTGGTGGATGTAGATGGTCAGACGAATGGAATTAATTTTTTCAACATTGAAGCGAATGAAAATTACTTTGTCGTTGTGCGAACCCGGCATCATTTGGCGGTCATGTCTTCCATTGCCACCAACCTCCAAAACTCGATTCCTTATGATTTTACTTTGCCTAATAATGTGATGGGTACGAACCAATTGCAGCTTTTGGCGAACGGCAACACTTATGGTTTGTTTGCAGGGGATTTCAATAGCGATGGGGTGGTGAATGTGGACGATTTTAATTTGTTTACTTCTGAATTGGCGGGTATCAATGCTTATTCTGCGAGTGATGTCAATATGGATAGAGGGGTGACGGTGGCGGATTATAATTTGTATGTGCCAAATGCGAGTGTGATTGGGATTGAGGAGGTTAGGTATTAGTACTTCATGGCTGTTTGAATAGAGAAAATAAGTTGAATCGGTGTGTACAATTATTCTTTGTTATGGATTTTTCAAGTTGACAAATTCTAAAAATTCACCAAATTTAATTTTTATTTTTGAAAATCCTTATCTTTCGGCTATGAAAGCTCAAAGAACCATACAGATTTCCCTTTTCTTTCTTTTCTTTTCTTTATCTCTTCAATCTCAGACGATTGCCCCAAAACGAGAGTTTCGGGCGGTGTGGGTGGCAACGGTCAAAAATATTGATTATCCTTCGAGGATGGGTATGTCGAGTACCTACCAAAAGGCAGAATGGACTTCAATTTTGGACCAACATCAGCGGATGGGTTTGAATGCGGTTATTGTACAGATTCGACCTTCGGGTGATTCTTTTTACCCTTCTAAACTGGTGCCTTGGTCCGAATATTTGACTGGGCAACAGGGTAGAGGCCCGAATCCGAACTATGATCCTTTGCAGTTTATGATTGAAGAAACGCATAAGCGTAACATGGAATTTCACGCATGGATGAATCCTTATCGCTTGTCTATGGATTTGGATAAGAGTAAGTTAGCTTTTAATCATGTGTTGAATCAGCATCCCGATTGGTGTGTGGAATATGGTGGACGGTATTACCTCAATCCTGCATTGCCGCAAGTTCGCCAGCATTTGGGTGAAGTCGTGGGGGAGGTGGTCAAAAATTATGATGTGGATGCCATTCATTTTGACGATTATTTTTATCCCTACAAAGAGGATGGTGTGGAGTTTCCTGATGCCTCTGAATTTGCCCGTTTTGGAACGAAGTTCTCCAATATTGCCGATTGGAGGCGCAATAATGTGGATTTGTTGATTGCTCAGTTGTCAAAACAAATCAAAGCATTGAAGCCTTATGTAAAGTTTGGTATTAGTCCGTTTGGGGTTTGGCGCAACAAAAGCAATGATCCTGCTGGCTCGGATACAAGAGCGGGTTATACGAGTTATGATGATTTATATGCCGATATTTTGGGTTGGTTGGACAAAGGTTGGATTGATTATGTGGCTCCTCAATTGTATTGGAGTATCGGTTATGCGCCTGCGGATTACGAAAAATTATTGGATTGGTGGCGATTTAGAACGCATGGCAAACATTTGTATATTGGACATGGAGTGTATAAGGTGAATGATAATATGGATAAGAACTGGCTGGAAGCTGATGAGATTCCTAAACAGATACGCATGAGCCGAAAATCGGTGATGAGTAAGGGGAGTATTCACTTTAGTTCTTCTCAGTTATTGAAAAATCCTTTGGGTGTAGCGGATTCGTTGGGGCAACGCTACTACAATTATCCAACACTGATTCCTGAAATGATTTACCTCAATATTCGCCAACCGAAAACGCCTGATTTGAAGAAAATCAAGGGAAGTGGTAAAAATTCGGTAGCTTTGTCGTGGAAATACAAGGTGAAAAAGAAGGAGCCGCTTCCGTATTATTTTGTGGTTTATCGGGTGGACGGCAAGCGAAAGCCTGATTTGAAGAACGGAAAGGATATTTTGGCTTTGACTCCTTTTGGCAAGACACACAAAAAAATGTTGTTTGAAGATTTAACAACCTACAATAACCGCACTTATACCTATACAGTGACGGCAGTAAATCGGCAACACAGTGAGAGTGTGTCTAGTAAAGTCATGAGTGTGCAGTTGAAGAATGGGAAGGCGAAGAAGTTAAAGTGATGGATTAATAAAAAATATTTCTGCAAGTATCTTCAAAAAATGCTGGTTATCAATACTTATTTGAAGAAAAACAAGAAAAAATAACTAAATAAAAATAAACTTTCTTATTGATCCTTTGTTGAGAGTGATTGAAAGAACAAATATTCGATTTGAAGCAAGACCTAACATATACTTCTTACTGGAAAGCTATTTTATCAATAGCTTGTATAGCTCTATTGTGGGTAAGTCCAATTCTTATTTATAATTATGCTTCATCTCGGTCATTTGCTTTTTATGAAATCAATGAAATAGAAGAAGAAAAAACGGTTAAAGAAAAGTCGAATCAGAAGGAATACTGCCTTTTTAGTTCGATTAAGTACAACCTTTCTAAGCGAATTTTAGCTATTCTACTATCAGAAAAAACTATATCTATTCATCATCCAGAAGTGGCAACTCCCCCGCCACGGCCTATGTTTGTTTTCTTTTGTTGAAATCGACCATAGTGTTTTTAGCAAAAATCCTTTATTAATATCCATAATTTTGTGGGATTGTTAGTCTATAATAGATAATAGTTGGTCAAATTAGTGACTGATTATTGATCTCTATTCTTTTTATCTACTAATAAGATATACTACATACAGTATGTATGTCACTTTGCGAAATTAAATCATTTACATGGTTTAAAGCATTGACTAATCAAAATAATCACATTGTAATAATTTAAAAAAATCTAAAAGATTGGATGTTTAAGTAGTTATTCTTATTTATCTTAACAATTAAAATTTTGATTTACTGATTAGCGTACATGCTGATATTGATGCATATTTAATTTTAAACAATTTGCAATGCTAAATTTTGTTCGCTTATTGTGAAATTAGTATATTTTTAAAAAAAAAATCAATCATAAATAAAATGAAAGTTAATCATATTTTTTCAACTTGGAAATCAGATTTACCCGCAGGTATAATTGTTTTCCTTGTGGCACTTCCTTTGTGTTTGGGAATTGCATTGGCTTCTGGTGCACCGCTATTTTCTGGACTTATAGCAGGTGTTGTAGGTGGTATTGTTGTAGGCTCATTAAGTGGGAGTCAATTAGGTGTGAGTGGTCCCGCTGCGGGGCTCGCAGTGATTGTTTTGACTGCTATTCAAGACCTTGGCGCATTTGAAGTGTTTTTATTGGCAGTGGTTATTGGAGGTATTTTACAAGTCGTTTTGGGATATTTGAGAGCTGGGCTGATTGGGTATTATTTTCCTAATAGTGTGATTAAAGGTATGTTAGCTGGTATCGGTGTATTGATTATTTTGAAGCAAATACCACATGCTTTTGGCTACGATTTGGATTATGAAGGTTCGTATACTTTTACACAGCCCGATGGTGAAAATACCATTTCTGAGTTGTTTCACTTTTTGGGTTATATTAATATTGGGCCAACTATTGTAGCAGCTGTTTCTTTGTTTATATTGATTCTTTGGGAACAAAATTTCATTAAGAAAATTCCTATTTTCAAAATCATACAAGGCCCATTGGTAGTTGTTGTATTGGGTATTCTTTACACGGTGTTCTTAGGAAACCATGAAACGCTGGGTATTTACGCCGACCATTTGGTACAAATTCCTGTTCTTGAAAGTCTGTCGGCATTGCCTAGCTTGTTTACCTTACCCGATTTTACTGCAATTGTCAATCCACAAGTTTGGGTCGTAGGTGCAACGATTGCAGTAGTTGCCAGCCTCGAAACCTTGCTTTGTGTGGAGGCAACGGATAAACTCGACCCTTACAAACGCATTACCCCAACTAATCGAGAATTGAAGGCGCAAGGAGTCGGTAATATTGTCAGTGGACTTATCGGAGGATTGCCTGTCACTCAGGTAATTGTGAGAAGTAGTGCTAATATTCAATCGGGAGGTAAAACCAAAATGGCGGCTATTTATCACGGTATCATCCTTATGCTTTGTGTACTTGCTATTCCTTTGGTTCTCAATATGATCCCTTTGGCTTCTTTGGCTGCAATACTTCTTTTGGTCGGATACAAATTGGCGAAACCAGCTTACTTCAAAGAAATGTGGGCAAAAGGATACACACAGTTTGCTCCGTTTGTTATCACCATTTTAGCGATTGTACTCACTGATTTACTGATGGGTATAGCGATAGGCCTGGGTGTTGCTATTTTGTTCATTTTATATGCTAATTTCAGAAGTTCTTATTTCTTTGATGAAACCAAGTACAAAGAGAATGAGGTTATTCACATCAAGTTTTCGCAAGAAATGACTTTCTTGAACAAAGCCAGTCTACTTGATGCTTTGAAGCGAATTCCTGATAATGCCTCTGTAGAAATAGACGTAAGAGATTGTACTTATATAGACGAAGACATCAAAGAAATGGTCATAGATTTTAGAGAGAACGCATCCAATAGGAATATTGATATCAATATTCTGAAAGGTGCATACGAAGGGCAATTAGGTGGCCCGTCTATTATCAAAAATCACCTCAAGCCTGTTGAAGTTGATGTACCTACTATCTAATAAAATTTGAACTTTGTATGAAATAAGTAGGGAGTAAGATATAAAAAAATGATAATCAAAATTTTAATTCATTGATGTGGTTAGTTAATAATCATTGACTATCAATAAACTAAGTCCCTGTTTCTTACATCCTAGTTCTCTCGTCCTAAAATAAATTATTCATTAACTAATAATCAATTAAAAAAAATGAACATACAACAAATTTTTAAGAACAACGAAGCGTGGGTCAAATCTAAATTAGGAGTTGATTCCAATTACTTCAATGACTTGTCGAAAGGTCAAAATCCAGATATATTATACATTGGTTGTTCGGATAGCCGAGTGACTGCCGAAGATTTGATGGGCGCAGGCCCTGGAGAAGTTTTTGTGCACCGCAACATTGCCAACATGGTTTCAAATCTGGATTTGAGTTCTATGTCGGTCATCAATTATGCTGTTTCGCACATCAAAGTCGATCATGTAGTCGTTTGTGGACATTACTACTGTGGAGGAGTCAAAGCAGCAATGGAGTCTAAAGATTTGGGTATTTTGAACCCGTGGTTGAGAAATATCCGAGATGTATACCGCATACACGCAGATGAACTCAATGCGATTACAGACGAAGAAGTACGTTATAAAAGATTGGTAGAATTGAATGTGCAAGAGCAATGTATCAATGTGCTAAAAACAGCAGACGTACAGATTGCTTACCGAGATCGAGGCATCACTGTTCATGGATGGGTGTTTGACATTCATAGTGGCAAACTGATTGACTTGAAGATTGATTTTGATAAATTACTAGAAAATATTATGCAAATTTATCACCTAGACGAAATCGAAAAATAGAGTTAGCAATGGTGAAAAAATAACGGCTCATATAGGCTTTTCGCTACGACTTTTGGAGCTTCCTTCCAAGGAAACACAGGTTTTCAAATACCTTATACCTCTAAAGTCTTCGGTGAACCGTTATTTTTTACCATTACTTAATCAGAAGTATCTGCAATGCTTTGTCTAAAAAAGCTTGAAAGTTATTTTGTTGCTCGGGTTTCAAAATCGACTTCACCTCTTCAAAATGTTTGTAAGTCAGTACAATTTTACTCTGCTCCAATTGCTGCAATTGGAGCATTAAGGAATCTTTGAGTGTATCATTAGCTTCCAAAATGGTGGTGAAATATTGCCTTGTTGCCTCTGCTTGTTGCTTTTCAATCACCCGTACTTGTTGGTTGTGTGCGTTGGCCGATTCTTTGAATAGGATTTCTTGTTCGGCATCTAAGTCCAATATTTGGATGGTTTCTTGCAGAAAGGAATGACGATTTCCGCCTCTGTTGGAGTGAGGAGGATGGGGGCTTAAGGCCATAAATGCAATGGTTCCAATATTTAAGAAAACAAGCGCAAGTAGAGCAATTTTGTAGAATTGTAGTTGTCTCATGGGTTAATCATACAGATTGTAGTTAGAAATAAGACTTGGAACGTCCTGATAGATAGTATTTTCTGTTTGGATTGACTTATTTGTTTTGAAGTAGTTGGTGATGGAAAAAACATTCAAGGCAAGCAGGAGTATTGCCGCAGCTGCTGCCATTTTGACCCTATTCATAGGTACAATTTGGCTTGGAGAACCGTTCCTTTCTATTCTTTGGGTTATCTTCTCAAATAGAACTGCATTGGGTTCAGCCCTTTTGATTCCTTCAAGGCTATTGAGAACCGCATCCTTCCATTTTTCCTTTTCTTTGCTCATGTTGTATAGGTTTTATTTTTAGACAATCAGTTGCTAATTTTTCCTTCGGTTTGGGTAAAAAGAATCTAGTTTTTGCCTCAAATTTTTTTTTGCTCTTTGCAGTAAAGATTCAGTTGCCTTCAATGAATTTTCCATGATATCTGCCACTTCTTGTCGGGGCAAACCTTCTACAAAACTGAGAATAAAAGCAGTTTTTTGATTGGTCGGCAATGAGTCAATTGCTTTGAAAAGTATTTTGGCTTTCTCCTTGTTTTCCATCAATATTCCTGGGTGTTCAAAATCTGGGACATCCGTTTTTACCTCTGCAAAACTCAGCAGCTTAAGGTATTTTTTTTTCCTCAAAAAATTAAGTGAAGTATTGACTGCAATTCTATAAATCCAAGTGCTAACAGCGGATTTGCCTTCAAATTTTGCAGCGTTTCGGTGGATTTTTACAAACACATCCTGCAAAATTTCTTCGGCATCTTCTTGATTTTGAACATAACCAATAGCCGTATTGTAAATCTTTGAACTAAAGGCTGAATATAGTTTTTGAAAGGCATTGTCATCTCCTTTGGCTATCGCTTGCAGTAGCTGCTTATGTTCCTCCATTGTGTGTTAAAAATGAAAATTCCTGTTTATTGAAGTTGAAGTTTCTCAATTTTACTTCCAATCCCTCTATCGGTCAATCCTTCTTCTACCATTTTAAAGTCATCTTTAGACACACTTCGCACTATATTTCCTTCTTTTAGGTGGTGTAAAAAATCACAGGTTTCACTCAAAGTTGAGAAAATGTGGGAGGAAAGGAGAACGATTTTGTTGAGTTCCTTCAATTTCTTCAAAACTTCCTGAATTACCATATTGCTTTGAATGTCCACACCATTGAAGGGTTCGTCGAGGATAAAGACCTCATTTTTTTGAAGTAAAGTGCCTGTAATTGCCAGTTTTTTCCTCATACCCGTAGAATAGGTATCGGCGTATTGATTCAGAGGTAGGTCAAAAATATTGTTGTTGTCCCAATTTTCAACCACTACATTTCTGGCATTGCAGACCAATTGAAGGTATTCATAGCCTGTGATTTTGGACAAAAAAAACGGATTCGTAGGCAGAAAACCCAAGGTGTTCTTCAAAATTCCATTGTCGTAACTTATCTTTCCTTCAAACTCTTCTAAACCTGCAATGCACTTAAAAAGCGTGGTTTTCCCCGCTCCATTTTCTCCTACAATGCCATTGATTTCACCCCGTTGGAAAGTGAGGTCAATGCCCTTCAAAATAGGTTTATTGCCATAAGATTTGCGTAGAGATTGGAGTTCGATCATGTCAAAATAGATTGAAGGTTTCGTTTGGCTCGAAAGTAAAGAAATGGAATGACGATTACTAAAAAAGGGGGCATGAAGATACTTATTGTAATCAAAAAACCTGGAATTAAGTTGATTTCGGAGGGATAATACGCATATTTTCCCAATAGAAAAGTGAGCAGATACATGGTTCCGAGCACTTCAACGAGCAGGATAATCTGGATATTTTCTGGGTAAAAAAACATCAACAAAGCGAAAAGTGGCAAACTTAAAACGAGGCTGTATAGGACTGCAATTTTCACTTTCTGCTTCAAAAAAGAGGTGGGTTTCGCTGCATGAATCCATACATAAAATTCAGGTTCTGGTTTACCGTAAAAACTCAAACAACTCAGAAAGATAAATAATAGGGTGAAAATGCTGATATTGAAATTACCTACAATGACCGAAATGCCTGCAATTAAATACGTTATGCCAAATAGCCAATAGTATTGACGAAAACCCACCGTAAATTCAAAAGGGTATTTGTAGAATGGTGTAGGAATGACTATGCGAAAACGGTTGATTTGGTTGAAGAAAGAAAGACTAACTCCAAGAGGGTAAATGCTCAATGCAATGACATATTGTTGTTTGTAAATCAAGAAGATGAAAAAAGGAGTGGCTGCAATGAGGTTTTCTACCAGTCTGATTTTTTTGTAATTTGCAATGGAAAAGCAATTTTTCAAAAAAGCATTCCGCTCTATTCCTCCCAATAAATTGACCATACTGACTGCAACAAATGGATAGAGATAAGCCGCATATTGCAACTTTTGAAACAGTATTTCAGAAAGGGCGAAAAAGATGAGAACGATTCCGATTATACCGATATAAGGTTGAATTCCTGCGGCTTGTAGGTGTCGGTAAAGTCGTCGGTATTGAAGGAGGAAATAATGAGCCATCAACTTTTCCATAACCTCAATAGCAATATTTCAATCGCCAAAAACAACAAGACCAACATCAAACAAATCTTCCAGTATTCTTTGCCCTTATCCAGATTCACTACGGTTGTACCAATTGAAGCGGCATCCAATACTTGCATGTTTTTGCCTGTAAATTGGTCTTTCAATTCCTTTTCAGTCCAATAATCCAAGATAGATTCCTGTCTATTGAAGTTGAAGCCCAAGTAGGAAAGTGGTTGATTTTCTTGCATATAAATCTCATAAATGCCTGCATTTTTTAAAGCATTGTTGAGAGTTAATAGCAAGTTGGAACCGACAACCCTTTGTCCAGGGATGAATTCTTCTGTTTCTCCTTTTAGCTTGAAAGGCGTTTCCCCAATCGAAACTTTGGTCGCCACTTCAATGACTTCATCCTTGCCAATCGTATAAGCCAACTGCATTGATTTGCTACCGAGCAAGGCGATTTTGTAAAGCATTGGCACAAAAATAGCGTGCGAAGGCAGGTTGTTTTGTTTGATATTCAGTGAAGCCGAAGCCACATACACTTTGCCGCTCCCCACATTGTATTTGCTCAAAAAACTGCGTCCGCCCTTGAATTTCAATACAATTTCTTCATCTGTATTGGAAAAACTCGTCATATCATAACTCAAACGAGCGAAAGGCAAATCTATATTTCGAGGAATTTTTTCAAATACATCGTTGAAGATTTCCTGTTGTGTATTGATAAAATCTATTTGGCGTTGTTCCCGATTGACCGCTGTAAAAGTATTCGCTCCAACTGCCTTCAAAAAATTATTGTAACTCGTCAAATCTATATCATCTGATGGAAATACCAATATACTACCACCTTCTTCCACATATTGCTGTAATTTTGAAGCCAAACCCGAAGAAATACTTTGCAGTTGATTGAGGATGATGAGTTGATTTTGAGGCAATTTGTCATAATCCAATTGGCTATAAGATTGATTTTGAAAATCAAATTCACTGCTGCCTTTGAATAGAGCATTGAGATAAGGATTGACTCCTGATTGGTTGATTGCCAATACCTTGATGTTTTCTGCAACATCAAAGGTGAAATAATAGGTATCGTCAAAATTGATAGGATAATCCGAAATACTCAACTCGGAATTGTGCCAGCCTGTTTGTGTGATGGTGAAACTTACGGTGTCCACCAACTGCGATTTTGCGCCAATGGTGAAGTTGTTTAGAGCCTTGATTTGGTCGTTGATTTTCAAGGTCAATTGAGAATTTTCTACCTCTGCTTCTCCTGTATTGTTGAGGCGAACCAAGAGTTTGTTGACGGTATTCAGCATCCGAATCGGCGATTCAAACCAAATCGAGTCCACATATACATTGCGCTGTTCGGCAGATTGAAGGGGAATTAAATAGGTGTTGATGCTCGAATCGGCTGCAATGTCCACAATGTTTTTCTGAAAATCGGACACCAAAAAAACATTGTTTTGTGCCGCACTTTCCAAAGACATAGCTTGCTTTTGTCGGCTAATGACCTCTGAAAGGTTCTGCACATTGGGCGAAACTTCAATTTCTTCCAAATAACTCAAAAATTCGTCTTTGTTCAACATCCTTTGGTGTTTACCTTCAAAGTCGTTGGTAATGATCTGAAAGCGGTCTTCAACACCATAAGACTCTACGATTTCTCTGGCCTTCAATTTTGCCTTTTCAAACAGTGATACGTCACTACTTTCGGCTTCCATGCTGTAAGAGTTGTCGAGAAAAATGCTGACGGCCTTCGTTCCTTGTACAAATTCTGAATTGGTATTGGGTATAAAAGGTTGTGCAAAAGCCAATACGAGAAATGCCAACGCCAACAAACGACTGAGCAAAATCAATAGATGCTTCAATTTGTTGCGGGAAGCAGTTTCTTCTTTGACCTCCTTCAAAAAACGTACATTGGTAAAGTACACCTTTTTGAACCTGCGAAAGTTGAAAAGGTGGATGATGATGGGGATGGCCAATGCAGCCAATGCGTATAAAAATGTGGGATATACAAATTCCATATAAGTGCAAAAATAGTAAATTTAAACAACCAAGTTCGGTTGATTTTGTTTTAGTGGCACAAGATAGAACTACTTAACAAAATTTAAGTAATTGATGAAATTCAAATAAAACGGATATTGGACAGAAAAATTAGGCAATCTTATTATTAAGCACTATTTTTATTTCCAAATTATTTGAATTTTATACCAAGCCCCTTGCCTAATTAACCAAAGAACCCATGCATTCTCCAATTGAAACCCTGTTACAATTATTAACGGATATACCGATGAATGAGCACAGCCGACAGCAGTTGGTGAAGGTGGCTCATGAAGTAGATATAATTGTCGCTAATGCAGAAAGGCAATTAGATATAACGCTGAAAGACAAGACAATCGCAATTCAGATTTTGAATAAGACGATTGAAGAACTCAAAGAACAGCAGCAGTATATCCAAAAGGTAAACCAAGACCTTGTGCAACAAGAAAAAAGATTAGCGACTAAAAATCAGGCATTAGAAGCACAGAAAGAAAAACTTGAGGATACGCTACTTAAGCTGCAAAGGACACAAGGACAATTGATAAATTCAGAAAAAATGGCATCATTGGGGCAACTGAGTGCTGGAATTGCCCATGAAATCAACAACCCTATTACCTTTATTTCTTCGGGGGTAGAAGCCTTGAATCAAAATATTGATGAGATTTTAGTGGTTATCAATAAATACGATGAAATATCAGGTGACAATGTGACAGAAAAGCTTGTAGAAATTCGAGAGTTGAAAAAGGAAGTTTATTATGAGGAATTAATTGATGAAACAACCGAACTTCTAAAGGCTGTTGAAAGTGGTGCAAAAAGAACTGCTGAAATCGTGAAAGGCTTGCGTATATTCTCTCGGTTGGATAAAGATGTGCTTCACATTGCAGATGTCCATGAATTGTTAGAAGCTACGCTCATTATTCTCAAAGATCAATACAAGTACCGAATTGAAGTACACAAAGATTACCAAGCTATTCGGCAAATAGAGTGTTATCCTGGAAAACTCAATCAAGTGTTTATGAATATTTTGTCTAATGCTATTCATGCTATCGAAGGCAAAGGGCAGATATTTATCAACACTGCTACGGTGTTGGTAGAAGGTTCGGACTATGTAATCACAATCAAAATCAAAGATACGGGAAGGGGAATGGGTACAGGTGTACAGGAACATATATTTGAGCCTTTCTATACTACCAAAGATGTCGGAAAGGGGACAGGATTGGGATTGTCAATTGTCAAAGACATCATAAACAAGCATAACGGTACGATTGAAGTGGAGAGTGAGATAGGAAATGGAACTAGTTTTTTGATTACTTTGCCTATAAAGCAACCAAAAAGATCAAATATAGAAAATTAACATTATAAAAACGAACTAACTGTGGGGGTTTTATGCGCTATTAATAGGCAATATATCCTTATCTTTTGGCAAAATTGGCATCATATATGCTAGCTTAGATGATAGAACCAGTGTTAGATGACCTTAATTCAAGCCCATACTTACAAACAGTTACTGCATAAAGGTAATAAATCAAACATTTACCTTTATACAACTGGAGCATACCCAACGCCTGCAATACTGAAGGTACTTACAGAGGAGTATCCTAATGCGGACAAAATAGCTCAATTTCAGAATGAATATAATTTTCTGAAAAATATTGATATTGAAGGTGTTAGGAAAGCTTATGACTTATTTACAACTGATAATAAATATGGAATCATACTGGAGTACATTGAAGGGAAGACACTTCAAAAGGCCTTTAAAGACAAACGTCCCAGCATTGCTTCTTTTTTAGATATTGCTATTCAATTGGCAACTATCCTCACAAAACTTCATCAAAAAGGAATTATTCATAAGGACATCAACAATAACAATGTGTTGATTGATGATAAATGTGAGAAAGTGAATCTTATAGACTTTGGTATTTCGACCAAAGTGAATTTAAAAACCCGACACTTAGGAAATCCAGAAAAACTGGAAGGGACACTTGCCTATATTTCTCCCGAACAAACAGGACGGATGAACCGTATTGTTGATTATCGGACAGATATTTATTCTTTGGGTGTAACGCTTTACAGACTGATTACATCAGAGTTACCTTTTGATCATGAGGATTCTATGCAAATGATTCATGCTCACATATCTAAGGTCCCTAATGCTCCACATCTTATTCGTGAAGATATTCCAGAAATCATATCAGATATTATTCTTAAACTATTGTCAAAGAACGCAGAAGATCGCTATCAATCCGCTTACGGATTGCAGCAAGATTTGAAAATATGTTTGGAAGAATATCAAAAGCATGGAATGATTTTACCTTTTCAATTGGCTCAAAATGATTATTCCTACAATTTTGAAATACCTCAAAAATTATATGGCAGGAAAGCAGAAACAGAAGAATTGCTTTATGCATTTGAGAAAATTTGTGCTGGCAAAAAAGAAATACTCTTAGTAGGTGGTGATTCTGGTGTCGGAAAATCTGCTTTGATTCACGAAATTCACAAATCTATTGTAGGAAAAAGAGGATTGTTCATTGAAGGAAAATTTGACCAATTTCAGAGAGATGAACCTTACCATGGCTTTATTCAAGCTTTTAATGGTTTTGTAAAACTACTTCTCTCAGAAAATTCGAAGGACATTATTTATTGGAGAAATCTAATATTAGAAGCAGTAGGCGATTTAGGTAAATTACTCATTGGATTGATGCCTAATTTGCAACTTATTATTGGAGAACAACCTGAACTACAAAAACTTACAGGTATTGAAGCCCAGAATCGCTTCAATTATGTACTGCAAAAATTCATAGTAGCCATTGCACAACAACAACATCCATTGGTGTTGTTTATTGACGATTGGCAATGGGCAGACGAAGCATCGCTCGATTTATTGAAAAGCATAATGACCAATTCTAAGGGGCAATATATACTTTTCATAGGTGCTTATCGAAATAATGAAACACCAAAAAATCATCCTTTCTCTATTACAATCAATGAGATAGATGATGTATTGGGGCAACGAGAACGAAAATCCATTAACAGCATTTTGCTCAGAAACCTCACGCTTGATCAAGTTCAGTTATTGGTCAGTGAGACCTTGAGGTCAGAGGAACATTTTTCTAAGAGGTTAGCAATTTTAGTGTATGAAAAGACAAGGGGTAATGCCTTTTTTGTACGACAATTTTTGACGGTACTGTATGAAGAGGGACTTTTAACATTCAACAGTAATACAAGGGAGTGGGAAGGTGATTTAAAGGTAATTTATCAGCAGGATTTCACAGATAATGTTGTGGAACTGATGTTGAAGAAAGTGAAAAAAATGCCAAAAATCACCTTAGAAACGCTTCAATTAGCGGCTTGTATTGGTAGCACTTTTGACGTTGCCACGCTTTCAATTCTATCTGAAAATGAACCAGACGATGTAATTATTGAAAAATTATTGCCAGCCATCCTTGATGGACTGATTCTACCAATTAATGTGTATCTCTATTTCAATGTAAATAGACCTTCTTCAAAGGAAGTCGTGTATCAATTTGCACACGATCATATTCAAAATGCTTTCTACTCCTTTATTGACAATAGTGATAAGCAACATACACACTTTAGAATTGGTAGCTTACTGCTCAAAAAAGCAAAGCAAAATGCTCCTGAGATACTGGTAAATAACAAAATTCTTACCGAGCAAATCTTTGAAATAGTTAAGCACTTAAATATCGGAAAATACTTTGTAATAGACCGAAATGATAAAGATGAGCTTGCTCAATTGAACCTCATTGCAGGAAAAAAAGCAAGAGCTTCGGCTGCTTATCAAGCAGCACATACTTACTTACAAAATGCTGTTAATATTTTAGATACAAATGCTTTTGAGAACAATTATGAAATGACAATAGACCTCTACGAATCTGCAACAGAGGCGGCTTATATGAGCAATAACAGTGAGATTGCTCAAAAATTGATTTCTACGGTATTGTCCAAAGTGGAAATCGTAACAGATACCATTAGAGTACGTAATATTCAGATACAATCTTATATAAAAGACAACCAACTAATAAACGCAGTAAATCTTGGAGAAACGGTCTTGCAAGAATTGGGGTTTAAATTTCCTGCTAACCCTAATCAAGTTCAAATAATTTTTAATGTCATTCGGTCACAGATACGCTTGATGTCATATCCAACTGCCTCTCTCCTCGATCATCCCGAAATGAAAAATCAGCGTTTATTGGCCGCAATGGAAGTATTGGGACCTACTGCAACGGCAGCTTATTGGTCAAAACCCAATTTGATGCCTTTGCTCATTATGCAAATGGTACATCTATCCACGAAATATGGAAATAGTAGATTTGCCCCTTTTGCTTATTCTGCTTATGGTATTATACTTTGTGGTGTACTGGGGAAAATTGAAAAAGGATATGAATTTGGTCGGTTAGCACTTGAATTAATGGACAAATACAAGTATCCCGCATATAGGGCGCGTACTCTTATGGTTGTCAATCAAATGATTATACCATGGAAAGAGCATCTAAGAAAAAGCATTCAACCCCTCAAAAAAGCTTCAAAAATAGCTATCAAAGATGGTGATGTAGAAATGGCAAGTCTAATTGCATTTTTTCACCTATCACATGGTTTTGTAGCGGGTTCACCTATTGAGACATTGCAAATTGAAACGGAAAACCATATTGAATGGATAAAAGAACTCAAGCAAACAAGAGTTTTGTACTTAGTTGTGATGCTCAAACAGGTACTTCAAAATTTGAGCATGCCACTGAAAAGTCCAGAAAAACTGACAGGGCTTTTTTATCATCAAAATGAAATGTTGCCTATTTTTGAAGATAACAATGATATAAATGCGCTATGTACACATTATCTTTTCGATGCACAGTTGGCACTTTATTTTAGAAAATACGAACAAGCACTCGAAAGTACAGATAAGATGAAGGAATATTTGGAGGCTGCAATTAGTACGCCAATTGTTCCACTATATCATTTCTACAATTCCCTAGCCTATTTGGGATGCTACCACCAATTGTCAAAGTCAAAACAAAATGAGGTACTCAAGCAAGTAGAGATGAATCAGCGAAAAATGAAAAAATGGGCTGATTCTGCTCCAATGAACTTTCTACATAAATATTACTTAGTAGAAGCAGAGTGTTTTAGAATATTGGAAAATACCGAAAAAGCTCGAATTCATTATGATTTGGCCATTGACCTAGCCTTCAAAAATCAATATGTACAAGAAGAAGCATTGGCTTATGAATTGGCAGGAAGATATTTCCAACAGAGAGGAGAGAAACATTTGTTGAGAATGTACATGCAAGGGGCTTATGAAAGTTACCGTAGATGGGGAGCAGATGCTTTGTCTATTAATTTGAGGAGAGAGTTCCCACATTATTTTGAAAAAATGCCTTTGTTCGCTTCTTCCGAAAATACCATCACGACATCTTCTTCGGGCAGTTTTGATTCGTTTGATATACAAAGCTTTGTGAAAGCATCGCAGACTCTCTCAAGAGAAGTAAACCTTCAACGGCTTATGCTGCAAATGATGCAAATCATTACGGAAAATGCAGGTGCGGAGCGAGGATTTTTTATGCTATCAAAGGGTAAATCACTCTACATTGAAGTTGCTTACAACTACCAGCCTCCTTCAAATCCTTCTGATTATTACGAAATGGAAGACGGTATTTTGTTGATTGACTCTCATTTGGTAGAGAATACAGACAATTCCAAGCAAATTCTTTCTGACAAAATAGCCTACTATGTTTCAAGAAGCCATCAAACTATTGTTATAGATGATGCTGTCACGAGTGAGGAGTTTGCCAATTGTATTTACATACGGTTAAATCACCCCAAATCTATATTGTGTACTCCTATCCTTAATCAAGGTAAGTTATTGGGAGTGTTGTATTTAGAAAATAATCAGGCAAGTAATGTATTTACAAAAAGTCGAGTAGACCTGTTGAATCTTTTAGCCAATCAGGCAGCAATATCGCTCAATAATGCTATTCTATACGACAACTTGGAGCAGAAAGTAACTGAACGGACACAAGAGATTCAAAAACAAAAAGCAGCAATTGAGCAACAGAATGTAAAAATTGAAGAACAACGTCAATTGATTCAGCGGCGTTTGGAGAATAAAGAACAATTCTTTTCCAATGTGAGTCATGAATTTCGGACTCCATTGAACGGTATTACAGGGATGACTAACCTATTGTTGGACACAGACCTCAATGCAGAACAGAAAAATTATGTTGAAGTAGTTAAAAATTCTGCTGATAATTTGCTCATTATTATCAATGATTTACTTGATATTGCCAAAATAAATGTTGGGAAATTAAAAATTGTCAACAAACTTTTTTCTCTTTCCCAATTACTTAGAGATTTGCAGATGCTGCTGCAAACAAAGGCACAAGAAAAAGGATTGAAGCTACTGTTTAAATCTGAGATACAGCTTTCTGAATTTGTAGTAGGGGATAAGGTTAGAACTTATCAGGTTTTGATAAACCTTTTGAACAACGCCATCAAATTTACCCCAAAAGGCCAAGTATCTCTGGTTGCCAAGCTACTTCAAAAAACAGAGCAGGAAATACGAGTTCAATTTGAAATCAGAGATACAGGTATTGGGATTGCAGAAAATAAAATTGAGCAAATTTTCAGTAGTTTTGATCAAGTGATTGACAAGGATGGCTCTCATTATGAAGGAACAGGCCTTGGGCTGAGTATCGTAAAACAATTAGTATTGTTGATGAACGGCAATATTAAAGTAGAAAGCAAATTAGGAGTTGGAAGCACTTTTATTGTTGAACTTTCATTTTTGTTGGCTTCTGACGAACATATACAAGCAGAGAAAAATAAAACGATTGAAGTAAAAGAAATGTCAGATAATTGGGGGGATAAGAAGATATTAATTCTTGAAGATAATAAAATCAATCAATTATATGCTATCAAGCTGTTGGGCAAATATGGTTTTCAATTGGATTTGGCGGATAACATTGCAGAAGCTCACCAGAAAATGCAAGAAATAACCTTTGATTGTCTATTAGCAGATGTACGTTTGCCAGATGGAAATGGTATTGACTTTGTTGAAACCATTCAACATACTGAAGGACACCGAAATCAGCATACGCCAGTGATTGTACTTACAGCAGCTACCGCCGAAGAAGAACGAAATGAGGCTAAGAACTTAAAGATTCATGCCTATATGAGTAAACCATTCAATCCCAATTTATTGGTTTCTCATCTTAGAAGTATTTTTCAGCAAGACATTCAGGGAAATACACCTATAAAACAAGAAACCAATACCTATCTTTCTACAATTACTGAAAGAATGGGAGGAAATCAGATAGCGATAAGGGAAGTTTTACAACTTTTTTTGAATCAAATTCCCACTACATTTCAAAGAATGGAACAGGCAATCGCCAATGAAGATTGGGATAGTTTGTATAGTGAAGCTCACAACATCAAATCAACCATTCAATTGATTGACTTAACAGATTTAGAGGTAATTATTTTGCAGATAGATGAATACACATTTCAGTTGAAGCATTTAGACAAAATTCCAACTCTTTACCGTGAATTCAAAAAACTAACTGCAATAGAAATGGCTAAAATCAAAAAATGGCTAGAAGGTAATTAGGAATAATCATGAAGGTTTATTCATCAACCTTCAAGACCAATTTCCCAAGTTTATCACCACTAAAAAGGCGTAGAAAAGTATCGTAGAAATTTTCGATGCCTTCATAAACATCTTCTTTTGACTTCAATTTGCCCTGGGCAATCCATGTACCCATTTCCATAGCCGCTTTTTTGTAATCTTTGGCATAGTCCATCACAACCATTCCTTCCATACGACCACGATTCACTAACAAGGACAAGTAATTACTCGGCCCTTTGGGAGCACCCGTATTGTTGTATTGTGAAATTGCGCCACAAATAACAATCCTTGCGTGACGGCGAATTTTTGCCAGAGCAAGATCCAAAATTTCCCCACCAACATTATCGAAATACACATCTATTCCTTTTGGACACTCCCTTTTCAAACCATCACGAACGCTTTCATTTTTGTAGTCAATCGCACCATCAAAACCCAATTCGTCAATAATGTATTTGCATTTATCCGCTCCTCCGGCAATACCTACCACGTAACAGCCCTTGATTTTGGCAATTTGCCCCACAATACTGCCAACAGCACCTGCTGCTCCAGATACCAAAACAATTTCTCCTTCTTTGATAGCACCTACTTCTAATATACCGAAGTAAGCAGTCATACCCGGCATTCCTAAAGTACCAATATAAGTAGGCAAAGGAGCAAGGTTTGGATCAACAGGATACCAGCCACCACTGCCGTCTGTCACAACGTATTGTTGTACACCGCCATAGCCAGCCAGATACATCCCTTCTTTGTAGTGAGGATGTTTGGATGCAATCACTTGACCAACAGAGCCTGCACGCATAACCTCCCCAATTTGTACTGGAGGGATGTAAGAACGCACATCATTGAGCCAACCACGCATAGCAGGGTCTAAAGAAATATACATCTGTTTGATTACAACTTCCCCTTCTTTGGGCGTTGGAATGGGAGAAGTTTCCAGGACCCACGTATCTGCTTCTGGAAGCCCAACAGGGCGTTTTGCTAATTTTAATTGCTTGTTCATTGTGAAATTTATGTTTAAGAAGAGAAGTTTATTGTTTGATTTCCCTTCAATTATGTAGAAATTTTTGTCGCTTAAAAATTTTATATGCTTAAATAACGTTAATTTTTGGAAGGTTTAACACTCAGTCATTGCAAGATGATTAATATTTTGTAATTTGACCAAAGATTTTGTTTGCTTGCGAATTTTGTCAGTTTAGAATATGTGAAATATATTAATTGATAATTTTTCTCATACTGGTTTGTAAATATGACTTATAACGACACATTATCTATAGATAGTTATTGGAACACCGAATCTCATCCTCCTATCAATCAACAACGGGGTAAATACATAGCTATTAATGGAAATACTGCCGCAGGAAAATCCACCATTCTCAATACCATTCGCCATTTGAGCCGCCATCATTCACTGCAATTAATGTGTATCAATGAAAGAGTATTGCATCATCCTCTAATGAAACTTCAATTTCGTCAACCCAAGGAATACGCTTATCTACTTCAGCTGAATTTCATGATTCAGCGAAGACTCTTGATAAAACGCTGGTTAGAATTGGGATATCACATTATTGTTGAACGTTGTCATTTGGATGATAGGATGTTTATGGACTACCATCTCCAGCAAGACAACATTACCATTGCAGCGTATGAAGCATTTAGTATGTTAGACCAAACAGACGAATTTCAATTGCCTGACCCCGATTATTATATTTTTTTAGATGTTCCTACTGAGGTTGCATTGAATCGCTTACAGCACAGTGAACAAGCAAAAGAACGCCCTCAAGAATTTGTAGATATTCACGCTCAAAAACAGTTGATTGAAAAATGGAATCAAATGTATCACAATTATTACGAGCGACTGATAAACGAGAAATACAAAGGAATTCAGTGCAAGCATACCACTTTTTTGCATTGGTCAGCCATTCAAGAACCTACTCATATTGCAAAGCAAATACTTGCTTTCTTATTTTAGTACAAAAATACTAAATTTTTTGAAGAATATTAGGTTAAAACTTACATTTGCTTTCATCATCATTTAATCAGATAATTCTATGAAAAACTTTGTACTACTGACAGCTATCTTAGAAATATTAGCGGGGATTATCCTATTATTTGTACCTCAGATAGTTCCAACTATGGCGGAATCTACTGCAATGGGTTACACCATGGCACGAATGTACGGTGCAGCAGCCCTGGCAATCGGCTATTTTGCCGTACAAGTATGGCGAAATTTTGACAGCCACGATTTGAAGAAAGCTTTCTTGAATACCTTTATCTTGTTTCATACAGGAGTAGCTGTGGCCATATTTATTGCATACAGTGGAGGTGGTGCAAGCGAATTTGCTCCAGGCATATTGCACACAGTACTAGCACTTATTACGATATTTTATTTTGCAAAGAAATAAGTGAGGAATGAAAACTAAAATAAGAAGAAACATATAAAGTACTTAAAAATCAGTTTTTTATGAAATTGATTTGGGCATTTATTTTGAAGCGTTCCGATAAAAAAAAACACTTTGCTCTAAGCGTAGAATATTTTTAAAATTCTATGTTTACAGCAAAGTGTTAATTAACTGTTCTTCAAACCAAGAACATACGAGTTGGGATGAGTTTACAGTTTAGGCCATATAAAAGTATCATCGTTTTTCCAGAAAGGGCCAAATTCTATTTCATAGACTTCGTCATCTTCGAGCCAAATACTCACATTGACTTTGTCGAACCAGATAACTTCAATAACGACATCGTCATCTTCTGGACTAATGTCTTCCAGTTCTGGTTCTCCCCATTCTAAGTTTTCGACAAAATCAAAGACTTTTTGCTTGCTTAAGCCAACACGTATAAGTCTTTCTACTGTAATGTCTTCTGCGTTAATAGAAACACTGGTTAGTTTAAAATTATCGACAGAACCGAAATCAAAAAGTAAGCCTAATTCCTCATAGACTAAAGTCTGGGTAGTGCTACCATCGTCGTGTGTTTCTTGTTCAGTGTCATCGGGCTGTCCCAATATATTCACAATGTCAGAAGAAACCATACCGAACTTAATGTCGCCGATACCTGTACCGAGTTTTACTCTCCTAGTCATTTTTAAATTGTCTATTTAATATTTTGGTGATTGAAAAAACAAAAATACAAGATATAAAGAAAGCTTCCAATTTAAAGCACAATTGAAGAAATAATATGCTAAAGCTTTAAAAAAACACAAAGACATTCACAAAATAGCTGCCAAATATTACAAAAGCAACATTTTTAAAAGCATTTGAGACAAAATAATGACCTGAAACGCTAAAAGTAGCGTAAATTTGTTCTGCCTGAAACAAGTAGATTTTTTTTAATCCTAAAAAATATTAAACATGGCACAAGGTTTTTTAATAGACATGGACGGCGTTATTTACAGTGGAGAAGAACTTATTCCTGGAGCAAAGGAATTCATTGATCGACTAGAAGCCAAAAACATCCCCTATCTTTTTTTGACCAACAACAGTCAAAGAAGTCGCCGGGATGTAGTCAATAAGTTGGCACGTTTGGGCATTGATGTAGAAGAAAAGAATGTATTCAACAGTGCAATGGCCACAGCAAGATTTTTAGCACATCGAAAACCACATGGCACAGCGTATGTGTTGGGAGAAGGTGGATTATTGACTAGCTTGCATAAAAATGGCTACGAGTTGGTTTTGCAGAATCCCGATTTTGTAGTAGTAGGAGAGGGGCGCAATTTCACCCTCGAAATGGTCAACAATGCCGTAGATATGATTTTGGCAGGTGCAAAACTCATAGCAACCAATCTCGACCCCTCTCCAAAAAAGAAAGGTTGGAATAACTTGGGTATCAAAGCAGTAGTGTCTATGATAGAAGAAGCAACGGGTAGAAAAGCTTTTTCAGTAGGAAAACCCAGCCCTGTTATGATGCGTGCTGCTCGTAAAGAATTGGGACTAAGCACAGAAGAAACAACAATGATTGGAGATACTTTGGGCACGGATATTTTGGGCGGTATTCAGATGGGTTATCGTACCATTTTGTGCTTGACAGGTGTATCCAAACGAAAGGATTTGGAAAACTCAGCTTTCGTTCCAGACATTATCGTTGATTCAGTGGCTGATATTGTACTTCCTGATTAAAACACTATCTTTATGCCATGAACTTACTTCGAAAAAGGACATGGTCAAAGCTACTATTTTTATGGGTAATGGTCATTGTTGGGGAAATGCAAGTGCTTGCTAACCAGCAACGATACCAAATAACCATTCACCTCAATGACCAACCCAATACTTCAATAAAAGTAAGTGTAATTCCTCCAAAAATTGAAGCCAAATTTGCCACCTATGTTTTTCCCAGTGGTGAGTTTGGCACACAATCATCCGTACCCATACAAGCCCGTTTAGAACGATTTGAACCGTTAGATGAATACGGTAAAATACTGCCCTTCAAATATGTACAAAACGATGGCATTGAAATCAGCAAAGCCCATAAATTGAAGCGAATAGACTATTGGTTAAAACCCGATTTTCCGAGTGTTTCTAAAAGTAAAACACCTGCTTACCTTATCAGTCACCGTGGATTCTATGCTTATTTTCATGGACTTCATCAGTTGCCCTTTGAAGTAAGTATAGAAAAGCCGAAACACCTATATGGTGCTACCTCATTGAAAGCCAAAGCGAAGTCTGATAGCGTGGATGTTTTTGAAGTGAAAAATTACCTCGACCTCTTCAAAAATCCCATTCTATATGCCAAACCCGATACCATTAGTTTTTCATTGAAAGGCAATACCCGTATTCACATTGCAGCTTATTCCGAAAGCGGAAATATTACTACCCGCACGCTTTATTATGACTTAAAAAAAGTGGTGCAATCCGTAGCCGATTTTATGGGTGATTTACCTTTATCAGAATACACCTTTGTGTTGTATTTTGCCGACCCTTCGCTTGCTGCAAATAGTGGATTGGCTCAGTATGGCGGGTTGATGTGCGGAAGTTCTTCCTTCTATCTACTACCCGAAATCAAAAATGGCAAAAGTCTCAAAAAAATCGTACAACGCATTGCAAGCCACGAACTTTTGCACCTATTGACTCCTTACAGTCTGCACAGCGAAAAAGTACACTTAGCAGGATTTGGGCATCGAGAAATGTCCAAACATCTTTGGCTATATGAAGGTGTAACAGAGTATTTTACTTTGCTTTCGATGCTGCGGAGCGAGCTGATGGATGAACAAACGTTTTTTGCAGAAATCAGTAAAAAACTCAAAATGACAGATGCCTTTTCCAAGCGTTCTCTTACGAATATGAGTGAATACATTTTTGCTGAAAAAAATCAAAACAAACATGCTTACTTGTACCAGCAAGGTGCGTTGGTTGCCTTTGCGTTGGACATAGAAATTCAACGGTTGACCAATGGTAAAACCAGTCTTCTTGCTATCATTCGTCAATTGGCTGCCAAATACGGTGTTCATCAATCTTTTGAAGAAGAAAATCTATTTGACGAAATCGTACGTCTTTCTCATCCTCAGATTGCAGATTTTATAGCGCAATACATTGAAGGAAAAAAAAGAGTACCTTTTTCTCAATTGGCTGCAAGTATTGGTATGAGCTATTTGGAAGAATACATTGAAGAAGCGGGAACTTTTGGTCGTTTTTCGGTTTTTCCCGACTACAAAAAAGGGCAAATCCGTTTTCACAAAGTGCTTCAAAACGAACTCAACATTGCCGATGGAGATGTAATCGTAACCATAGACAATACACCCATCCAAACCTCCAACATCAACGACTATCTTCCTCAACTATACGACCCACTCCCTCGTACTTCAATGCAATTGGTGGTATTGCGAAATGGCACACGCACCAAATTGCAGGGAATATCTGCACCTATTTTTAGGCGTTATCGGCATTGGTGGGGAGAAAGTAGGATGCCATTGAAGGAAGAAAAAAACTTGAAGGAGAGTGTTTTGTATGGAAAATAAATAATTTTTTCTTTTATTGCGAATAAAATGTCATCCTTCAAACGATACCTAATTAGAGTTAAAGAGTGTGAAAATGTCGTCAAAAAAATTAATTTCACAGGGCGATTTTCATTTTTCTCATTTCTTTTGGTATTATTGTCTGTTGAAATAAAGCCTTATCGCAACAAGCGTAGAGGTTTTTGTACTCCAAAAACAATAAAATAATTCACTAAATAGAGTCTTTTATGAAACAATTCAACAAAAAATTTCGGCTGATGTGCTTATCGGTCTTCGCACTTGGCTTTTTGATAGCATGTGGTGGCGGTACGAACGACTACAAAGTAGTAGAAACAGATGATAACAAAACAACTACAAAATCTTTTGAAGTAGATGAAAGTGGTGCAGACCCTTCTGTAACAGCAGAAATGGGAGGCAAAGGTTTTGGCGCAATCTCAGATTCTCTTGGTTTTGTGACAAGCAGTGACTTTAATAAAGTAGGAGCAGCAGAAGCCAAAAAAGGAGGTAATCTTACCATGGCTTGGGTAGATATGCCCAAAACACTACGATATATAGGAAAGGATGCAAATACTTTGGATAATTGGCTGGTAAGCAGTTTGGTATATGAAGGTTTGTTGGGGCAAAATACCAAAACTCAGGAGTTTTTGCCAGGGTTGGCTTCTCACTGGAAGGTGTCGGAAGACAAAATGACCTATTTGTTTCGCATTGACCCACGAGCACGTTGGGCAGATGATCAGCCAGTAGTAGCCGAAGATGTGGTGGAAAGTTGGAAAATCAGGGTAGATCCAGGTATCGAATCCCCTTCTACCAATGGAACATACTTAGAGAATTATGAAGAGCCAAAAGCACTGAGTAAGTACATGGTAGAACTCAAATTGAAGAAAGAAAACTGGCGCAGTATCCTCTATTTTAGTGGAATGCCTATTTTTCCTGCCCACTATTTGAAGCGTGTGGAAGGTGGTGCTGGTTTTATCAAAAAATACCAGTGGGAGATGATTCCAGGTTCAGGAGCTTATGAAATGGATTTGCAGCGGTCTCCTCGCAATGAACAAGTTGTATTGAAGCGCAGAGAAAACTATTGGGGCTATGCCCATCCTTCAAATGAGGGCTTATACAATTTTGATGAAATCAAATTTATCAAGGTTGCTGATGATAAATTGCGGTTCGAAAAATTCAAAAAAGGAGAATTTGACCTCTATCAAGTAGGCAGAGCGCAATGGTGGGTAGAAGAATTGAACCCTGAAAAAATGGATGAAATCAAACGTGGATTGATTCAAAAACGCAAAATTTACAACTTTGAAGCCTCTGGTTTTTCGGGATTGGCCTTTAATATGAGAGAAGCTCCCTTCAATGATATTCGTGTGCGACAAGCCATGGGATATCTTTGGAATATACCCGAACTGAACGAAAAATTGTTTTTCAACGAATATGCCCAATGTGTGTCTTATTTTGAAGGTACACCTTTTGCAAATCCCAACAACCCAGTACCTACTTACAATCCTGATAAAGCGATAGAACTACTGGAAGCTTCTGGTTGGAAGAAAAAAGCTGGAGACAAATGGTTGTCTAACAACAAAGGAGAAATCTTTGAAGTGGACATGGATATTCTTCAAAGTTTGGAGCGAATTTTTACCCCTCTTCAACAGGATTTGGAAAAAGTGGGTATCAAAATGAATTTGGTTATTACCGACCCACAAACCCGCTTCAACAAAGTATTGGAACGTCAATTCAAACTTGGATATCAAAGTTGGGGTGGTTTGAACATTCCGAATCCCGAAACTTCAATGCACTCTAAATATGCTGACCCTCCACAAACCAACAACATCACAGGCTTGAAATCACCTGAAATTGATGCACTTTGCGCTCGATATGATGAGTCTTGGGATCCAGAAGAGCGCAAACAAATCTTGCGAGATATTGACAGCATCGCTGTTAATACGCATGAATATGCTTTTGGATGGGGCGCACCTTATACCTTCCGTTGTGCGTATTGGAACAAATTTGATATGCCAGAATGGGGTTTTCCATACCAAGGAAATTTGAATTACGAATATGCCTTTGCCTCTTGGTGGTTTGATGAAGAAAAAGCGGCGATGCTCGAAAAAGCACGAAAAGACGAAAGTTTGACCATGCCTATTGAGCCAGTCGAAATAGATTATTGGGGGCGTAAAAGTGGAGTGGTCTCACAACCTAATCCCTAATTATTTTTAAATATCTAAGTACCAAACCCAAATCAATTTTGATTTGGGTTTGGTACTTAATACTTTTACTTAGCGAATTTTCTTACAGGGTAATTTTCCATTTTTTTTCTGTATTATTGCCCTTTAATCTCGATGGTTTCAAAATAAAATAGTGTAAGAACATGCAGATAATAAAGACTCAGATCCAATTTGTAGGGATGTTACTTTTATCTATAGCCATGCTTGTTGCTTGTAGCAGTGGAGGTAGTCAATATGAGCCTGTTGCTACCGATCAAGTAGGTGCAAAAAAAACGACAATAATAGATGAGAGTGGTGCAGACCCTTCGGTAACAGCAGAATTAGGTGGAAAAGGTTTTGGTGAATTGGCTGATTCTTTGGGATTTGTGACCAGCGATGATTATAACCTCACAGGCTCACCTGATGCCAAAAAAGGGGGAAACATTACAATGGCTTGGGTGGATATGCCCAAAACGCTTCGGTACATTGGTAAAGATGCAAATACAAGTGAAAACTGGATTGTGAGTAGTTTGGTATATGAAGGTTTGTTGAATAACAATACCAAAACACAAGAATTTTTGCCTGCATTGGCTTCACATTGGAAGGTATCGGAGGATAAAATGACCTATTGGTTCCGTATTGATCCTCGTGCACGTTGGGCTGATGGACAGCCAGTTGTTGCAGAAGATGTGGTGGAAAGTTGGAAAATCAGAATTGACCCAGGTATTGAATCCCCTTCAACCAATGGGACGTATGAAGAAAACTACGAAGAACCGAAGGCTTTGAGTAAGTACATGGTGGAGCTGAAATTGAAGAAAGAAAACTGGCGCAGTATTTTGTATTTCAGTGGAATGCCTATTTTTCCTGCTCACTATTTGAAGCGTGTGGAAGGTGGTGCTGGTTTTATCAAAAAATATCAATGGGAGATGATTCCTGGTTCTGGTCCTTATCAATTGGATTTGGAGCGATCGCCTCGTAATGAACAAGTTTTATTGACACGTAGAGATGATTATTGGGGCTATGCCCATCCTGCAAATGAGGGCTTATACAATTTTGATGAAATCAAATTTATCAAGGTTGCTGATGATAAATTGCGTTTTGAAAAATTCAAAAAAGGAGAGTTTGACCTCTACACAGTTGCACGAGCTCAGTGGTGGGTAGAAGAATTGAACGCCGAAAAATTGGAGGAGATAGAACGTGGATTGATTCAAAAACGCAAAATTTATAACTTTGAAGCATCTGGTTTTTCAGGTTTGGGCTTCAATACCCGTGAAGCTCCCTTCAATGACCTTCGTGTGCGACAAGCCTTTGGTTATTTGTGGAATATTGATGAACTGAATGAGAAATTATTCTTCAATGAATATGCCAAATGTTCGTCTTACTTTGAAGGAACGCCTTTTGCCAACCCAAGCAACCCCAAACCAAGTTATGACCCAGACAAAGCGGTGAAATTATTGGAGGAAGCAGGCTGGAAAAAAGCGTCAGATAGTAAATGGTTGGCGAATGCAAAAGGAGAAATTTTTGAAGTGGACATGCACATTCTTCAAAGTTTTGAACGTATTTTTACTCCTTTCCAACAAGACCTCGAAAAAGCAGGTATCAAGTTTAACTTGGTGATTACGGATCCGCAAACACAGTTTTCTAAGGTGTTGGAACGCCAATTCAAAGTGAGTTACATGAATTGGGGAGGATTAAACATTCCGAATCCCGAAACTTCAATGCACTCCAAATATGCCGATCCTCCACAGACCAACAATATTGCAGGGATGAAAGTACCTGAGGTGGATAAACTTTGCGAGCGATATGATGAATCTTGGGATCCTGCTGAACGCCAACAAATTTTGCGTCAGATTGATAGCATTGCATATGCGGGACAGTATTATGCGTTTGGATGGGGAGCGCCTTATACCTATCGTTGTGCTTATTGGAACAAGTTTGATACGCCTGAATGGGGATTACCTCATCAAGCCAACTTGAGCTACGAATATGTATTTGCATCGTGGTGGTTTGACGAGGCGAAGGCTGCAAAATTGAAGCAAGCAATGGAGGACAAAAGCATTAAAATGGAAACGAAGCCCGTTGAAGTGGATTATTGGGGGAGAAAAAGTGGGGCTGTTTCGCAGCCAAATCCATAATGGATGAATGAAAACAAAAGCGAAAATTAAAATAAAAATTAAAAAAAATGTTCAAATATATACTCAAGCGTTTGTTATTGATGATTCCGACCTTTATTGGTGCAACATTGCTTGTATTTTTGATATTGGCGTTGGTGCCTGGTGGTCCGTTTGAAAAGGCTGTTTTTCAATTGCAAGCTGCACAAATGTCGTCGGGTGAAGGTGGTGGTGGTTCGAGTAGTGTGGAAGGGAGCAATCAGCTTTCAACGGAAGTATTGGATCAACTTCGACGACAGTATGGTTTGGATAAACCTTTGATGGTTCGCTATTTGATTTGGTTGGGTCTGTATCCTCGTGAAATCAAAGGCAAGAAAATAGCCTACAACAAACCTTTTCGGGAAAACTTGGAGTACTTCAAAACTGGTGAGCGCAGCCGTACTTATGAACTTCAACGATGGGTTCGGGTGAGAAAAGAAGGTGATAAGGAGATAATAGAAGTTAGTGGTGTGGGAACAGATTTTAAGGTATCGGAAGGACCTTATAGTAAGTTCCCTGAATTGCCTTTTGCAGATGCTATTCCTAACTGGTATCCAAATGATGAATGGAAAATCAGGGAAGTGATGGATGTATATGAGGTGAAAGATACGAGTGTAAATGTGAGTAAGAACATTGAAGTAAATAAGGATTTTGAAAAGTCTTTCTTTACCAAGTCCACAGAAACTCTTGAAATTCAAGAAGACGGAAAGGCAGAAGGCTACAATAAGGTGACATGGGTGAGGGTAACTCGTGAGAATGGGAAATTGAAGACCGAAGAAGGAGTGGTGACTTCTCGCATCAGTAGAGATGGTGAGAAAGTATCAACGCATTTGGTACAGTCAGATGGGAGCATTAAAAAAGTACCTTATGAGCGAGATAAACAATTATACGATTACATTACGGAATGGAAACCTGCGAACAACTGGCAGATTGCAGTAACTGAAAAATTGGCGAATCCTACACAAACGGCGTTTAGCGGAATTTTCACGGGAGATTTTGGTACTTCTTATGTATATGATCAACCTGTATTGAGTTTGATTCGTGAAAGACTACCTATTTCTATGTATTTTGGGATTATTGGTTTTCTCTTGACTTATCTGATATGTATTCCTTTGGGGATTATGAAAGCGGTGCGGCACAATACGCCCTTTGATTTTGTATCGAGTGCTATTGTATTTATGGGATATGCTGTTCCTGGTTATGCTTTTGGTGCATTGATGTTGGTATTGTTTGGAGGGGGTACATTTATGGATATTTTTCCTTTAGGGGGATTCCATTCACCTACCGAAGTTTGGGAGAAAATGACTTTTATTCAAAAGGTTGCCGATCAATTGCACCACACATTTTTGCCTGTATTGTCGTATATGTTGGGCAGTTTTGCGTTTTTGACGATCCTGATGAAAAACTCTTTGATGGACAACTTGGGGCAAGACTATATCCGAACAGCCTTTGCGAAAGGACTGGACGAGAAGAAGGTGATTTATTTGCACGCAGTTAGAAATTCCTTGATTCCATTGGCAACGGGTATTGGAGGTATTATCGGTTTATTTTTGGCAGGTTCTTACTTGATAGAACTGGTCTTCAATATTGACGGAATCGGTAAGCTGGGTTTTGAAGCGATTGTGAGTGTGGACTATCCTGTATTCTTGGGTTTCTTGGTACTGTTTATCATCGTCCGATTGTTTGGGAATCTTATTTCGGATATGTGTTATGTTGCAGTAGATCCACGAATCAAGTTTGATTAAAAGTAAGGAATCAAGATTTAAAATAACAATGAAAATTAAAAAAATAACCTTGTCATCAGGTTGTTTGAAAATCTAATCAAAATATGTCTGATACTACTAATACTAAAGCAACTTTTAAATCAGAATCTATATTACAGAAGCGGATTAAAAACTTCAAACGCATTAAGCGTGGATATTATTCGCTTATTATCATCACTATAGCCTATTTTCTATCTTTTTTAGCCCCTTTGTTTGTCAACAACAAAGCGTTGGTAGTGAAATACAGTGGCTCCTATTATTTCCCTGCAATGGGTGATTTGTTGGGCGAAGGTGTGGTGAAACATAAAGATGCGATATTTTATGGGCAGGAAGAAGTGTTTGGCGAAAAACGTTATGGTGAGCCACATTACCGAGAACTTAAAAAACAGTTCAAACAACAAAATGCAGGCAATTGGGTCTTGATGCCTTTGTATGATTACAGCCCTGTTGAAAATTTACTGAGCGAATTGAAGTCGAATCCACCTACTGCGCCCGACTCCAAACATATTATGGGAACGGATAATCGAGGCCGAGATGTTTTTGCTCGATTGGTCTATGGTTTTCAGATTTCACTGTCTTTTGCATTGGTTGTCACCTTTTTCTCTTTCCTGATTGGGATTATGATTGGTGGCTCACTGGGATTTTATGCAGGGAAGTTGGACTTGTATGGGCTTCGATTCATTGAGATTTTCAGCATGATTCCTTTCTTGTTTGTGATGATGATTCTTTCTTCTTTCATCAATCCGAGTTTTTGGATGTTGGCAGGTATGTTGATTATTTTGGGAGGTTGGATTGGAGCGACTTACTATATGCGTGGAGAGTTCTACCGTGAAAAATCACGTGATTATACGGCTGCTGCTATTGCAATGGGGGCTTCTGATAGGATGGTAATGTTCAAGCACATTCTACCCAATGCGATTACACCTATTATTACCTTGGCCCCTTTTTCCATCATCGGCAATATTTCCTCTTTGGTGGCATTGGATTTCTTGGGCTTCGGTTTGCGTCCGCCTACACCAAGTTGGGGGGAATTGATTCGACAAGGAGTAACGGAGGATATCAGCAATTGGTGGTTGATTGTCACACCTTTGTTCATGATTTTCTTGACGCTGACCACGATTACTTTTATTGGTGAGGGGGTTCGTCAGGCGTTTGATCCTAGAGAGTATTCGAGGTTGCAGTAAGATAGGTGGGTTTGATAAATTTGTATAAGGTGTTGGTTTACTTCCCACATAAACTCACCAAAGACTCCTCCGCTTCTTCAAAACCCAAACTTTTGGCTTTATACATACTGGCACAAGCCTTTAAGTTTTTTTCTAATAAAAAGTAGAGAATCCCTTGCAGAAAATAGGCTTGACCATTTTTAGGTTCGAGTGAAATAACCGTATCCAAATCTTGAAGCGCACCCTTAGGGTTGCCCTTTGCGAGATAAATACTGCCCCTATCTATGTAAATATCAGCCACATCAGGAGCGACTTTGATGGCTTGATTGTAGGCTTCCAGAGCCTTGTCATTTTCCTTTTTTCGTTGATACCAAGCACCTTTTGCATGGTAAGGATAGTAATTTTTAGGATTTAGAGTGATTGCCCTATCCAAATCATCCAAATAACTTTCCTCCATTTCGAGTTGCTCCTTCACTGCTGCCCGTCCGATAAAATGGCTTGCATTGTTGGGCGCAAGCACAATAGCTTGATTGTAGTCGCTCAATGCGCCCTTAATATCCCCTTTTCGGGATTTCAAATAAGCACGAACCGCATAAGATTTGTCTGCATTGTCATCCATTCGAATCACTTGATCCAAGTCTTCAATAGCTCCTTCAATATCACCTAAAACCGATTTTACAGAACTTCGGTGAATATAAGCCTCTTTAATATCACCTTGTAAATCAATCGCTTTAGAAAAATAAGACAATGCCTCCTCGTTTTGCCATTGCAGCATTTTTACATAACCGAGCATGTGAAAAACATGAGAATTTTCACTATCCAAACTCCTTGCAATGAATAAGTCTTCCTCTGCTTCCTTCAATTTTAAAATATATGCGCGTGCCTCTGCCCGTGCAATAAAAGCCTCCACAGAAGCATCATTCACTTCAATGGCTTGGCTAAAACATCCTTCTGCCACAGCATAATTTCGCAAAAACATTTTGGTTTGACCATTTTTCATCAACAAGTCATAGTGATTGAAGGTCAAAAGTTGCTGTTCATTTGGAAGGTGTCCCAAAAAAACATCCAATGATTTTGCAGCCCTATCGTAATACTGTAGAGAAAGGTATATTTCTGCTTCACAAAGATTGACCAAATGGTTGTCAGGAAACTTGTCTGCGAACTCTTTGAGCATTAGCAATGCTGCTTCTGCTTGCCCCTCGTCAAATTTGACCAATGCCAAGCCAAGCAATGTTTCTTGATTGTATTGGTCAAATTCTAAAGCTTTTTTGAAATACAAACTTGCCTGCTCTGTTTGGTTGATATGAATAGCAGTCATTCCTGCAAGCATAAAACCCTTTGCAATAATCTTTTGCAGTAGAGGAAGTGAGTCTTTATTTACCAGAGTTTTGTGTGCTTTCTGCCAAAAGGCTGTCCGAGATTCATTCCCAAAACAATGGCTTAATTCAGTTGGAGAAAAAAGCAACATTTTTTTGAAGATAGGCAAATCAGGATTTAGCTTCAATTGTAACAACAACAATAAACCTTGATTGAAATCTCTTTGAGAAAGTTGAAGAAAATGCGATGGGTTTAAAGATTTTTTTAATCCACTTTTATTACACTGCTGCAAATGACCTTCCAATAATAAAATGGACTGTTCGTATTCTTGATGTATATAGTGTTCATAAGCCTTCTCAAAAACACCATGATCACTTTGACCATGAAGTTGGGGAGTGCATGAAAATAATAGACAATAAATACCTAAGCTTAATAATCTATTCATGGTCCACATAATTTTTTTTCAAATCACAAAAAATGATTTGGAGGTGGATGTGGTTGGTAAAGTAATTTTTGAGGCGGGATAGGTAATGTTTTGATGGCACTAATATAACAAAAAATCAGCATTTTGCTAGACATTCTCAAAAGTATAGGTCAAAATATTGTCTTCAATTTGTTGGTAATAAACCTTTACATTCCATTGGAAATCATCTTTACAAATGCTTGCTTCCAAATAACCTTCTGCTGCAATGGTAGAATCTTCAATCTTGTAGTGCCTGTGAATCAGTAAGTTTTCTTTGAATCGGAGCTCTTTTTTACTATACAACTTGTAAAGCGTTTCCTTTGCACTCCAATAAAGGGTAAGCATGAACAAGTCATTTTGGGGTATTTGAGTTGCCTCTTTTTCAGAAAGAAACTTGTGCTGCAAGCGCAAAATTCTCGGGTGAATAGGTTCTATGTCAATTCCAAGGGCTTTATGTGAATGAACTATTACCGCCGCAAAATGGTGGGAATGACTGATAGAAAGTTGGCGGGTATTTTGGTGAAGAATCGGTTTGCCAAAAGAGTTGTAAACGATTTCACCAGATTCCTCGTTTGGTATCAATTGTCGTACCAAAGCCCTTGTAGCGAGCCATTCTTTTTGTCGACGAATGCTAGTAATGCTGCGATAGAGGTTTTGCTGCCAAAGATTTGGCGGAAGCCCCCGCTTCAAATCATCCACGCTTTCTTCAATGCGCCATATACCTATAGTAGCAGCTTGTAGAGTATGAATGGTTTGGTATAAAGGCATAGAAAATATATTGTATATGGTTAGAATAATTCTTCTATATTTTTACCCCAATCTATTTTCTGCAATTGATAGACATCGTTGACCTTGTAGAAATAAAATTGAAGCCATACAGGATGTTTTTCGAACCGCAAAGCATAGGTAAATCGAAAAATATCTTCTCCTATTGCTTGCGTTTTTGCGAGATTACTGCCTTGTATTGCCCCATAATTGATAGAAGAGGTTTCTATAAAAACAATCAAATCAGTTAACACTTTTTCTTCTTCTATGGTTTTTCCCCTCAATAATTTCATTGCAGGGAGCGTTTCAGATTTTTCTAAGTGCATCAATACATCATCGCATAAACGACTTGCATCGTCTTTGTTTGTAAGAGTTTCCGTTTGTGAAAAATTCACTGAAAAAGGAAGTATCAGTAAAACAAATGATAAAAGCACTGTTAATTTCATGTTGTGT
Organism: Chitinophagales bacterium; assembly: GCA_041392475.1. Lineage (NCBI taxonomy): Bacteria > Pseudomonadati > Bacteroidota > Chitinophagia > Chitinophagales > Chitinophagales bacterium. Next base: position 867,759 of record JAWKLZ010000003.1, read on the forward strand.
AAAAATTTATATTTGAAGATAGATATTTTTTTTGGTATTGGTTTTTTTCGGTACTTTAGGATAAATTTAGCATACATTTTAAATGTAGGAATACAAAATTATCAAGAAGATTTGTATTCAGCACAAAAACATATTATTATTATGAGCAATCAACTAACCACAAATTGGGTCGTAGAAGGCATAATTGATTTTGAACATAAAAAATATTTATTGCTTGGGTATTTACAGCACGTTAGCAAGAACTTCGATGACCAAAAAGTGTACCCTTTTCTGTCAGATTTGATTTTTCATTATCAGAATTTGGTCATTTTTAAAGAGCAAAAACAAAAGGTCAGCGGACAATTGACCAAGCGCATCCGAAAAATTGACTTAGATAATTTCCGAATTGAGTATGAAAAACTCATGCACGATGATGAATACATGGATGAAATAGAAACGATTTTAGCTTTTGCGATTCCAAAAATAAAGGTGCAAATGGAAAATGGACGAGAACTGTATGATTTTGTAGAGGCCAAAATACAAATAGAACCGATTGGCATTGTACCATTGAAGTCAGATGAGGGATATTTGTTACTCAGCAATGGCAGTGAAACAGATACACAGGTGTATAACTATCAATTAACTATTTTTGAAAGTGCATCGGAAAAATACAGAGCGATTCGCACACACTATTTGCGCTCCTATGTACGCCGATTCACAAATACCTACGAGTCGATCAAACTGGATTTGATCAAAAACAACCAGGCATTACCCAATCCTGCCACTTTTTTGGTTAAAAGTGAACAGGTTTTTCCATTGCAGGAAACGCTGCTGCCAATTGCTAAGCGGTCTTTGGTGCGGTTTATCAGTCAGTTTTAGTGAATACTTTCTTTCACTTCAATTTTACCTACAAATGCTCCTAACTCAATACTCCAATCCACAAGAATTTCTCCAAAAGGTATGCCCTTTTTTAGAAAGAAATGAGGCAATGAACAACCTTTTATTGGGAACATCGTTTCGACTTGCTCAACCTGATAATTCGGAAATAGCTGCCAAAGCTTTGCTGATTGTTGTTGAAGAGAAAAAAGAAGTGGTTTTTGTGGCAATTCAGACAGCTCCTCATAGTCTGATAATAGCTGCAAAAGCGGAATATATGGACAAGGGTAGTGAAGCAATCATTAAGCTTTTGGAAGATGAGGAGATGGAAATACCAGGTGTTATTGGAGAAAAATCACTGGGGCATATATTTGCTCAGAAGTGGTGTAGCCGAAAAAATTTAGGCTTCAAATCTCTCATGGAAATGGGTGTTTTCCAATTGGATAAGGTGACAGAGTTGGACATTGCAGAAGGAAACCTTCGTTTGGTGAATGAATCGGACGAAGATTTGTTGACGGATTGGATTTTGGGTTTTGACAGTGAAACATTTCAAGAGGAAACGCTCGAATCTGCTCGAAAACTGGCAAAAGTAAAGCTGCAAAGTGGACGGCAGTATATTTGGGAAACAAACGGAGTTCCTGTTTCAATGGCATCCGGTACACGACCTACAAATCATTGTATGACCATTTCGGTAGTTTACACGCCGCCCAAATACCGAAAAAATGGCTACGCCCGTAGCTGTGTGGCTCAAATTAGTCGAATGATGCTGGATAGAGGTTACCAATTTTGTGCTTTGTTTACAGACCTATCAAACCCAACTTCCAACAAAATTTATCAAGAAGTTGGGTACTATAAAGTGGGAGAATTTGTGAATTTGAAGTTTATTTGAAGTAAATGACCTTGTATTTTGTCGCCGATAAATAAATTTGTACTTTGAACCATGTTATTATAGTCAAATTTTTAATTGGTTTTCAAAATAGGTAAGGTGAAGAAATTATTGGGGCGAACAGATATAGTGGATTTCCCGAAACTTGATTTATTTGGGGTTGAAGTAAAAATAGATACAGGTGCATATACGTCCAGTATTCATTGTCACAGTATTAAAGTAATAGACAATGTTTTGCAATGTCAGTTTGTTGATTCGGAATCCGACAAACATCCTCCCATTATTCTGCATTTCAATGAATTTGCCACTAAGATGGTGAAAAGCTCCAATGGTATCACCGAAAAACGTTTTGCCATCAAAACGGAGATATTAATTTTCAAGAAAACTTACCGCATCGAACTCACCTTAACCGAAAGAGGCTCTATGAGGTTTCCTGTGTTATTGGGTAGAAAGTTCATAACAAGAAAGTTTATCATTGATACTTCCAAAAAGGATTTATCATTTAAAAACATAAAAATTAAACTCAAACAAACATGAAGATTGTTGTTTTATCAAGAAATCCCCATTTATATTCTACTAAAAGAGTTATTGAAGCTGGAGAAAGCAGAGGACATGAAATGGTGATTGTGGATCATACCAAGTGTGATATTATCATTGAAAAGAAAAAACCTGCCATTATTTATAAACATGAACTTCTGACAGGTGTAGATGCGGTTATTCCCAGAATCGGGGCTTCGGTAACTTTCTTTGGCACAGCAGTAGTGCGTCAATTCGAGATGATGAAAGTATTTACAGCCGTAGAATCACAAGCTTTGATGCGTTCAAGGGATAAATTGAGAAGTTTGCAGGTTTTATCAAGAGCAGGCTTGGGTTTGCCGAAAACGGTTTTTACCAACTATTCGAAAAACGTAGAAGATGTAATCAAACAGGTAGGAGGTGCGCCATTGGTTATCAAACTATTGGAAGGTACACAGGGTTTGGGAGTTGTATTAGCGGAAAATGACAATGCAGCAGAATCTGTATTGGAAGCCTTCAATGGCCTACAAGCGAGGGTAATTGTACAAGAGTTTATCAAAGAAGCAATGGGCGCCGATATTCGGGCTTTTGTGGTAGATGGTGTAGTTGTTGGATCGATGAAACGACAAGGTAAGAAAGGAGAATTTCGCTCCAATCTGCATCGTGGTGGCACTGCTGAAATTATACAATTGACAGAAGATGAGGAAAATGCAGCGATAAAAGCAGCGAAAGTCATGGGTTTAGGTGTAGCAGGAGTAGATATGCTGCAATCTGCAAGGGGCCCACTTATTTTGGAGGTTAATTCTTCTCCAGGATTGGAGGGTATTGAAAAGGCAACAGGCAGTGATATTGCCAAAAAAATTATTCGATATGTAGAACGTAATGTGTAGTATGATGGAGATTCTCGGTCGAGAAATTAAATTGGGTGAATCTGTTCAGATTAAAATGGACATCGCCAAGTTATATACCCGTTCGACCGTTGAAGTTTCCATTTTTGTAGCTCGTGGCAAAGAAGAAGGGCCTTGTATATTGTTGAGTGGAGGAATTCATGGAGATGAAGTAAATGGAGTGGAAATTGTACGCCAAATCATTACCAAAGGTTTGAACAAGCCAGATAAAGGAACCGTAATTTGTATTCCACTTGTCAATGTATTTGGATTCTTAAACCAAAAACGAGAATTTCCAGATGGAAGAGATTTGAACCGTGTATTTCCTGGGGCTAAATCAGGTTCACTTGCGAGTAGATTTGCCTACCACCTCATGAAAGATGTCATACCCTATGTGGAATATTGTATTGACTATCATACAGGTGGAGCAGAACGCTTCAATTGTGCTCAATTGAGAATCAACGGAACGGATGAGGAAAACTTGCAATTGGCAAAGGTATTTGGTGCGCCCTATATCATGTTTGCCAAAAACAGGGAAAAAACCTTTAGAGAGTCTATGACTAAATTGGGCAAAAAAGTGCTGTTATATGAAGGAGGAAAATCACTTTTTTTGGATAAAACCATCACAGAAACTGGAGTTCAAGGGGCTATCAATGTAATGCACGAATTGGGAATGAGGGATTTTTCTTCTGAAATGACAAATCATACGGTAAATGTTTCACCCGTTATTATCAAAAATTCTAAATGGATTCGTGCAAAACATTCGGGAATGTATCGCCCTATCGTACAGATAGGGGAAAAGGTCATGAAAGGTGAAAAATTGGGGAGTATTTCCGATCCATTCGGGAATTTTGAAGAAACATTTAAAAATACGCAAGAGGGGTATGTTTTGTGTTCCAACCTCGCTTGCATGGTCAATCAAGGTGATGCTCTTTTTCACATTGGATTTGAATAGTGCTGCAAAAAAAAGTGTTATACAAGCTTTTTTGAAGCTAAAAAATGAAACATTGGAAGTTTCTTCTCCTTCAAACTTGACATTTGTTCAATGATCAATTTACCTTTTGGAAAAACAAAATTCCAATGCCTTTTGGACTTTGGACAAAAGACATAAGTAGAAAGACAAAAGAGTTAAATATTTGGATATGATTAAATTGTATTATTCCTAATGATTTAAAACCTTTTGTCTTATGCGTTTAATCTTTCGTCCAAAGTCTATTATTCTTCAATCAAATTCTCGGCAAAAATTTATCTCTGCAATAGTAGAGGACGCATAAATGGCGCACCGTTTATATTGATTCTTAGGCTATAATAACCATTAGGCAACTCATTTGTTGAACTGTACTCAATAGTATGAATGCCTTCACCGAGCGTATCTTTTGTGAATATTTCACCAACATTTCGCCCCTGCAAATCCAATATAGAAACCGAAACATCTGCGGGTTTTTCCAACTCCAATTGAAGGTTGATTTGACCCAAACTTGGATTTGGAAATAATGTTGCTTCCACATCAAAGCCAACCACATCTTCAATTCCAGACACCAAGTCATTAAAATGACTCATCACAGGTAGTACGTTAGCCTTCAACATGTCAAAATCAGCAACAAGTGACATGTCAAAAAAGTAGGTAAGAGTTTGAAATACACCACTATCGTAATAAGAACCACAGATTCTGTCTGCAAAAATATAATTTGCATCTCCCATTTCATATACAGCAGAAGCATTCTCTACCAAAGTGACCCCATCTACCCACCAAACGGTAGAAAACATAAAAGTCAAATCGGTTAAACCTGCAATGACTGAATTTTCGCTTGGATTCAGAATTGGAACTCCTAAATTACCATCATCCCCATAGCTTTGTACATCATAAGAAGCTATGCCTAAATAGTCATACACAAAGTCTCCCGCAGCAAAGGTATCAGGAGCTTCCCCGTATCGGTCAAAAAGAAAATCAAGCCCCGTTACCCACAATTTTCCTCCTCCATTAAGGTAGGCCTTAATAGAAGCATTGTCTTCTTCCAAGCCATTCCAAAAAAGCAATCCATTATCATCAGTCGAAGTAGTCCAAACAACCAAGTCAAAGTCTTTCATGTATAAATCCGTAGGACCTGATGCGCTATCTACTGCATTGTAGTAAGTTGCGGGAAAACCCACTGCTTCCAGTGCAGAATGAAAGAGTTCTGCGTTTCCAAACGCATCACCTGAGTCATCTACAAAAAGTACCGATATTTGCGCTTGTGCTTTATTGAAGCAAAAGAGAGAGGATAGTAAGAATAATAAGTAAATTTTTTTCATCTTGAAATGTGTTATTAAGGTTATGAAAATAGTATGATGTCTATCGTTTTAGTATATCAATAAACGCTGAGTGTAAGTTGTTTGACCATGAAAAGCAGCGATGTAAATTCCTTGTTGTAAGTAAGGCAAATTTACACTACGTTCTCCTTTTCCCACAGAAAAATCCACAATTTCTGAAAAACACACTTTGCCTGTCAAACTGTATATTTCGAACTTCATTTTTTGAGGTTCAGTAAGTTGATAATCTATCGCATAATTATCAGAACTTTTGATCAACCTAACCCAATTTGGTTCATTTACCAAAACCGAATTGATTGAAGAAACAATATCTAAAGAAAAGGTATTTACAGCAGATGGAGGACTACAAAATGAAGTTTCATTCCATGCAAAAATCCGCCAATAATACGTCAAATTGGGTAGCCAATCATGTATGATAGAAACGGAGTTTTGTGTGACAACCTCTCCTTTAGGATCTAAATTGAAGGCTGAAGAACGGTCATATTCCACATAATAGTACGCTGCATTTGCCACACTTTCCCATTCAAAAGCCACACTATTACTCGATATTTGTGTAGTACCTGAAGGAGTTGTCAACACAATCGGAAATGCCACCGCATCGTTGTTGGGAATAGAATTTGAGTGCAAATAGGCCCTCGATTCATCTTCCAAATCCAAAGACATGAGTACACTTTGTTCGGCAGAAAATTTTTGACGGCAGTTGTCATTGAAGTAGGACATAATTAAACTTTCATCAGGATTAACTGCAATGCTATCAGGCGACAATGCCATTCCATCATAGTTACAAGATTGCTGCCAACCAATGCCGAAATTATAATCTGGAGCCGTATCACACAAAAAATCTCCCGCTATTTCACAGTTAGAACCATCCATGCGTTCGGTAGGAGTTTGTCCATCTGGTGAAATTATTGGGGCGGGATTTCCATGGATAGCAGGGTTCCAAGCCGAGCCATCCCATCCAAAATGAGGGTGTAACAAAGAGAAAAAATGCCCGATTTCATGGGCTGTAGTTTTATTACCTTCTGTAAAAACACTTCTTTGAACAAGCACCCAATCCTTGTTCGCATCATATAAACCTACCACATTGCCGCCTCCAACTGAATTGACCACAAAAATATTCAAAGCCGAATCACGCCTTTCACTCTGCATCGCCAATTGATTCACAACAAAATGACTGTTGGTGAAAATACCATCATGGTTGATAAAATTCAAGCCATTTGGAGTAAGGTAAAATGAGATATTGCTTGCTGCAAACAATTCATTCAACTCACAAAGCACTGTTAGCGCTGTTTCTACTTTTGCTCGCCCCACACCGTTATTGCGTGCTACCAAATGGAATACAATTGGCACTTTGTGTTCAGCCATAGAAAGACTTGGCAAATTGGCATTTGGATTGTTTAAGTGTTTTAGATATTTGGGAAGCCACTGCAATTGATTTTCGTGGCTTACTCCACAATTTTGTGAGAACACAGGTAACACTGAAAATAGGAAAACAAAAAGGGTAACTATTCTACAAATCATAGGCATTTTTTGTAAGGGTTAAATGTAGTGAATAATCAGATGATAGGCTAAGAACTGTTTGAGAATTGGGATTGGGCAATAATATAAAAAAATAATTTCATGCAGCGTTTTCTTCATCCACTCTTTTATAATAGCATAAAACAACAAAATAAATAAACGTATGAAAAACATCCCACATTTTTCCTCAAAAAGAGTATTTGCCTTATTGTTTATGCTATCCTTAGTTACATTCTTTCATGCTTGTGTCAAAGACGAAGACATTGCAATTGAAACCACCTTGTTGCCTGATGCCAAAGAATTGATTCGCACTAATATTTTTGGATTGGTTGTGGACGAAAACGATTTGCCAGTAGTCAATAGCGAAGTCTTTTTGCAAACCGACCAAGGTTTTGAAGTTACTACAACGGACGAAAATGGAAATTTCCTTTATTTAGATGTGCAAGTTGTGCGAGAGGGTGCATTTCTAAAAGTACGAGAAGCAGGGAAATTTGAAGGTTTTCGCAAAATGAATGTGACTCCAAACAGCTACAACTACACCAAAATCAAACTCTTGGATAAAACCATCGTTGGTACAGTTGCTTCAACAACAGGTGGCTCAGTCAGTCATTCGAGTAGTGCCTCTTTGCAGCTACCTGCCAACAGTGTTCGCTACGAAAATGGCGGTGAATATACTGGAGAAGTACATGTAGCAATGTCATGGATAGACCCAACTGCCAGCGATTTACCCGCACGAATGGTGGGAGATTTGAGTGGAATCGACATTCAAGGAACGGAAGTTTATTTAGGAACTTACGGAATGTTGAACGTTGAACTATTGGCGGACAATGGGAATGAATTGCAGCTAAAAGACGGAAGCCATGCCACGCTTTCTTTTCCCGTTCCTACCGAAATTCGCAGTCAAGCCCCATCCACGATTCCGCTTTGGTCTTATGATGAGGACAAAGGCATTTGGATTGAAGAAGGAAGAGCTACTTTGCAAGGTGGATTTTATGTTGGTGATGTGGCGCATTTTAGCTCGTGGAATTGCGACTACAAGGGCGAACGCATTAAATTGTCTGGTAAAGTTATTTCTCGCAATAATGCTGGTAGTGAAATAGTTGTGCCTTTTCTGCAAGTGTATGTCACTGTTGAAGGTATCTTGACTCGTGGCGGATTTTTGAGTAGCGATGGCGAGTTTGAGTTTTACAATTTTCCAGCCAATGAGGTATTCACCATTACCATCTTAGACCGATGCGACAATGTGATTTTTGAGCAACAATACGGGCCTTACTCCAATGATACCGATTTGGCAACAATTGTGGTTCAAGCCAATGACAATGATTTTGTGCTAGTGACAGGTTCGGGAATTGACTGCAATGACAATGCGATAACAGAAGGATATGTTGATTTTGAGCTAGACGACCTTCACTTTGTTTATCCATTGGAGGCTGATGGCACCTTTGAGTTTTCGGTTAATGTTTGTGATGATACTTCAGGGGATATAAATGTGATTGACATTCCCAATTTTAAAGCAAGTCCAGTGCAAACCATAGACCTCACAAGCAGTCCTGTAAATTCGGGCATTTTGCAGGCTTGTGATGAACTCCCTATGTTCTTTGAAATAAAAGTGAAGGGAGCAGCCTTCCACTTATTTTTGAATGTAGATGTGTTTTTTGGCAATCAAAATGGTCAAGTTGGAGGAGATATGATGTCTATCAGTGGAAATGAATTTGATGAAAATGTCAGCAGTTACTATTATGCAAATATTAGTGCAGATATGGTGACAGGTGTGGGTACTTATAGCATTGTGAATGGATATTTTGGGGAAGAATCAACAGAAAGCTATGAACTTGTTCCTTCCATGACCACAATGGAAGTGACTCAATTTGGCGAGAATGTGGGAGATATTATTCGAGGTACATTCACTGGTCAAGCAATCAAGCAAATTACACCAAGTGGTCCGCAAGTGGCAGTAAGTGGGACTTTTAAAGCGGTTAGAAAATAATCATTTCTTATCATATATTGGTCTGTTTTTATTGAATGAGGGAGTACAACACTCCCTCATTTTTTTGTTTTAACAAGGATGAAAATTTTGATTTGCAGAACTTTTGTACTTCAATGGGTGTAGTCAAAGTTAAAAACTGCTTCAAATGACCATTACGATTATAGGCGCAGGCAATGTCGGCTTTCATTTGGCAAATGCTTTGCAGCAAACCCCTCACCAAATACTTCAATTGTTCAGCAGAAACGACCAACGCTTCGAAGCGTTTTCCACCGCTTTAGCCGAAAAAGGTGTGACGGATTGGAATGAAATCAACACACAATCAGATATTTACATCATTGCAGTAAACGACCAAGCCATTGAAGAAGTAAGCCTTCAATTGCAGCAAATTGGGGTGAAAGGTATTGTAGTACATACTTCTGGAGCTACTTCTATACAGGTTTTGAAGCAACATGCTGAATATGGCATTTTTTATCCCCTTCAAACTTTCAGTCAATCCAAAATAGTGGATTGGTCATCTATTCCTTTTTGTATAGATGGAAATACGGAAAGGGTGAAACTCAGGCTTTCGGAACTTGCCCAAACCCTTTCTCCGACAATGCATTTGATGAATGACGAGCAGCGACAAGCCCTGCACGTTGCAGCGGTATTTGTCAATAATTTCACGAATCATCTCTTGACTTTGGGTGAGCAAATCTGTCAAGATTTTGGTGTCCCTTTTGATGTATTGCAGCCTTTGATTCGGGCTACTTTTGAAAAAGTTCAATCAATATCTCCAAAAATTGCTCAAACAGGCCCTGCAATAAGAGGTGATAAAGCTACTCAACAGAAGCATTTAGCATTGCTTCAAAACCATCCCGATAGGCAATTGTTATACCGTTTGATTTCTGAAAGTATTGCGAAATAATCCATTGATATTTCGTACTTTTGGGCTTCAATTTATTGAAAGATAAAATAGAATTATGTATAAAATAACTGTTAAGTTTGAAGAGTCAGATAAAGAAACTCAAGTAATTGAAGTGGAACCTGATTATTCGATTTTGGAAGGTGTGTTGATGAATGATATAGATTTGCACCACAATTGTGGAGGTGTTTGTGCTTGCACAACTTGCCATATTTATTTGACCAAAGGAGACGATTTTGTGGAGGAAATAAGCGATAAGGAAGAAGACTATGTAGATAGGGCCATTCAGCCACGATTGGAGTCTCGCTTGGGTTGTCAGTGTATATTGTTAGAAGGAAGTGGTGAAATTGAAATTACGATTCCTGACCAAAGAAATATTATTGGACACGAACATTAAAAATATCTAATATCAAACTTTAATGTATCATTCAACTCTATTATTCACTTATAGAATAACGGAAGTTGAAAAATCAAAAAACAAATAAAATAATAGCAATATGAGATTCGAAGATGTAGATAATTTACCGATTTTTTGGAAAGACCATGAGGATATTGCAATGAAACTGTATGAGCGTTTCGGAGATGAGTTTACACAAAGCAATATTTATCGAATACGCTTTACGGAGTTGATAGAATGGGTTTTAGAAATTCCAAATTTTGAAGGAGAAAGAGAGGATTGTAGTGAAGGGCATTTGGAGCAGATACAGGCAGCATGGGTGTATGAATGGCGAGAGGAAAATAAATAGTAAGATGATTAGTGAGTTATTTCCAATACAAATTTCATTATGAATCTTTTGGCGAATTTTCGAGGGATTGACACCCTTATTTTTGATGTAGATGGGGTATTTACGAACAGCAATTTGTTGATTACCGAATCAGGTGAACTGCTGCGAACCATGAACACCCGTGATGGCTATGCAGTGAAACGTGCTTTGGATGCGGGTTTGAGGATTGCCATCATCACAGGCGGTAATTCCAAAGGCGTGACCAGTCGTTTGAAGGGTTTGGGAGTCGTAGATATTTATGCAGGTATTCAGCACAAAATAGATGCTTTTGATGAGTTTATTTTGACCTACGACCTTCAAAAATCTCAAATTTTGTATATGGGTGATGACCTTCCCGATCAGGAAGTTATGCTACAAGTGGCGATGCCTGTTTGTCCTGCCGATGCTGTTCCTGAAATTAAGAAGGCGAGCAAATATGTTTCTCCATTGAAGGGGGGAGAAGGGTGTGTGAGGGATGTGATTGAAAAAATATTGAAGTTGAGAGGACAGTGGGACTGAGGCAATGACCCGTCCTGAAAAAAGTTTACAGTTAAAAAATATGTACCGAAATAGATTTATGGTCAAAAAAGCGTCCTAAATAAGGTTGACACTTCAAAAAACCGTCCTAAAATAAGCTTACCCTAAGCTACAAAAAACCAAGTCAGATGAAGCGGAATGTAGTTCTGCTGGGGAGCAACTACACAGGAATAACCTGGCTTAGACAAGTACGTTCTGAATTAAACTAATTTTCAAAATTCTCGCTGTTATTTTTTCTACCATCTTTCTGAATTGAAGCAAGGGCAGATTACAAAAATGGCGAAACTATTTTGAGTTATTATACTAAAATTAGTGACGATTTCTCTGACAGTTTTATCAAATATTAACTGCAAATTTCTCCGAATACTGCCAATGAGTCAGTTGGGTTAAAAAGAGAGTCAAGAACTACAAAAATAATAAAAAAGAAAAAACTGGAGTTTCGTAAGAAATTTGTCAAGGGAGATATGACTTCAAAAGTTTTGAAGAAAAAATGCTTATTCTTTGATTGTTTGTCAATTAGGTAGGCATTTAGGCTGTTTTAATAATCAAGCAAAGAAAAACTATGTTTGTTCAAAAATTATTTGCGATAGATGGAAGGTGCTAAAATTAATTTTTGTTAATTTGTAGGCTATTGATAACAGTATTTGACATTACTATTGGCACAGTCATTGACTTTTATTCTTGATTCTGAAAAAACAACTAACATATATGTTTGAAAAGTTCAATCCATTGAGACTACTAAATGAAGATGTGGAATTTTTACCCTTGGTATCCATTGAAGAAGATGAAGAAGCGCAAGTTGCAGATTATCCCAAAACCATCCCAATACTTCCCCTACGAAATACAGTATTGTTCCCCGGTGTAGTAGTTCCAGTGACTGTTGGGCGAGATAAATCGGTGAAAGCGATAAAAGAAGCCGCAGCAGGAGATAAGTTTATTGGAGTGATTGCTCAGAAAATGTCTCAAGATGATGAACCAGAAGGCAAAGACCTGCACTTAGTGGGTACGATTGCTCGGATTGTGAAAGTATTGAAAATGCCCGATGACCATACAACGGTTATTTTGCATGGTAGAGATAGATTTGCAGTGCAAGAATTTCTTATGGAAGAACCTTTTATTGAAGCGACTTTTGAAATCTTAGAGGATTCAGATACGCCTGATGACAAAGAGTTTGAAGCCTTAATATCTTCGGTTAGAGATATGGCTTCAAAAATTATCAAAATATCCCCTAACCTTCCTTCGGAGATTACCATCATGTTGAAGAACATCGACAATCCCGAATTTCTCATTTACTTCGTTTCCTCCAATCTCAATATAGACCTAGAAGAAAAGCAAAAACTTCTCGAAATCAATGATATTACCAAACGAGCCGAAAGGGTTTTGCACCACCTACATACAGAACTTCAATTGTTGGAGTTGAAAAACAAAATCCAATCCAAAGTCAACCACAATCTCGAAAAACAACAGCGAGATTACTTTCTACACCAACAAATCAAAACCATTCAAGAAGAATTGGGGGGTGAAACTCCAACTTCCGAACTTGAAAGCTACAAACTGAGGGCAAAATTGAAGCAATGGCCCGAAAAAGTACAGAAGGTTTTTGACAAAGAGATACACAAAATCCAACGAATGAACCCTGCTGTGGGGGAATATTCAATGTCGCTCAACTACTTAGATTTGTTGTTGGATTTGCCTTGGATGGATTCTTCAAAGGATGACTTCAATCTGAAACGTGCTGCAAAAATTCTCGAAAGAGATCACTACGGTTTGGGTAAAGTTAAAAACCGAATTTTGGAATATTTAGCGGTTTTGAAGCTCAAAGGAGACATGAAATCACCCATCTTATGTTTTGTAGGCCCTCCAGGTGTGGGTAAAACCTCACTTGGGCGTTCCATTGCTAATTCACTGAAACGCAAATATGTACGCATGTCTTTGGGAGGTGTGCATGATGAATCAGAAATCAGAGGACATCGGCGAACCTATATCGGTTCAATGCCTGGCCGCATCATTCAGGGCATCAAAAAATCGGAAACTAACAACCCCGTTTTTATCTTAGATGAGATAGATAAAGTGGGGCAAGGACATAGAGGTGATCCATCTTCGGCCTTGTTGGAGGTCTTAGATCCTGAGCAAAACGGTACTTTTCACGATAACTATTTGGAGGTCGAATACGATTTGTCGAAAGTGATGTTCATTGCAACAGCCAACTCTCTTTCTACAATTCAGCCTGCCTTGCGTGACCGTATGGAAATTGTACAAATCAGCGGTTATTCGATGGAAGAAAAAGTGGAAATTGCTCGCAAGCACTTGGTCTCCAAACAGCGTGAAGTTCATGGTTTGAAGGCCGATCAAGTGAAAATCTCCAAAAACATCCTCGAACGTATCATCAACAAATATACCCGTGAATCGGGTGTACGAGAGTTGGAGCGCAAAATTGCTTCGGTCATGCGAGCGATTGCGAAATCGGTGGCAATGGAGGAGGAATACAATGTGCGGGTCAGTTTAGCGGATGTAGAGCGTATTTTGGGAAAATATACTTATGAGCGTGGGTTGTATGAAAGTGACAATCCTGCGGGTGTAGCGATTGGTTTGGCGTGGACTTCGGTAGGCGGTGAAATTTTGTTCATCGAAACGAGCTTGAGCAAAGGTAAAGGCAAGTTATTGCTAACAGGAAATTTGGGGGATGTAATGAAGGAATCGGTGTCAACGGCTTTGAGCTACTTGAAAGCGCATGGCAGCAAGTTGGGCATTGACCCCGAACGTTTTGACGAAACGGACTTCCACATCCATGTTCCCGAAGGCGCAACACCTAAGGATGGGCCTTCGGCTGGTGTTGCTATGCTCTCGGCTTTGGCTTCTGCGTTCACTGGCCGAAAAATCAGACCTTATACCGCAATGACAGGGGAGATTACCCTACGTGGCAAGGTGCTTCCTGTGGGTGGCATCAAGGAGAAAATCTTGGCTGCCAAACGTGCGGGTATCAAGCATGTGATGCTCTGCAAAATGAACCAAAAGGACGTGGAAGAAATCAATCCTGACTTTATCAAAGGGGTAGAATTTAAGTACGTAGAGAGGATGTCGGAGGTATTGGAGTGGATTTTGATGTAGCACACTTCGATAGGCTAAAACTTTAACAATAGTTGAAACTGATTGAATACAAGAGTACTATGAAAAAAGGCTGTTTGTTGTTAATAGTTTTCGTTCTGTTGATTGGGTGTGAAACTATCAAAATGGATAGAGATATTGGAGCTTACGGAGAGATTCAAAGTGTTTTTAATCAAGCCGAAATCAATGACCTCAGAATAATATTGAATTTCTTTGATGATGTTGTCTGTAAGTCTGAGAATGTAGAAAAAAGTAATGTATTGGAAGCCTACGAGAAATACTTCAAGAGAATGGATGAAACTTCTACAGACATGAATGTTGATATTCGAATAGATGGTCAAAGACAACAAAACTTATTTCAAAAAATTGGTTCTCCCACATTCAATCAAATTTGGACAAAAAGCCTTCAAAATAGTAAAAAATCAGTCGCATTTGAAGCAATAGAATTGAATTCTAAGGGAAAATATCTCAAATTCTTGCATGAGTTTGGAAAGAACAAACCGTGGGTAAATGCCTATTACGAAAAATTTAACTTGTCTTTAAGTTTATCTCCTTCAATGATTTGGGATATATTGCGTCACCATGAAAAATTTGATATGACTGATGAAAGAACAAAGTTGGTAATTGCCATACATTATCTATCCTTGAATGAGTTACAAAAAAATATACAGAAATGGCAGCGGATTTAGAGACCCGAACTAACTGAAGATGCCGAAGAAGTTTGAAAGTTATGGTTAAACTCTGGATTTAATGAGGAAAAACCTTTAACTGTTGACTTTGAGTTTTATTCAGGAAATAAAATAGCTGTGGAAAAAATTTGTACTTAGTTTAAGAGAGCAATCATGTGATGTGATAGTCAATACAAAAAGAATGTGGATATTTTTGAAAGGATAGGAAATAAAAGCTTCAATGAAACATACTTGGACTCTCGACGAATTACAAACGATGATAAAATATTTTGGTACTTTAACAAGCGAATTTGATTTATTGATATAGGGTAGTGGAGCATTGATTAACCAAGATTGAAAATGACCTACCTACAAAAAATCCCACATTTAAGTTCCAAACATTACCATAATTCAAAATTTATTCGTTTTTTTGGGTAATCGGGAACTAATGAGCATTATTTTGATGTATTGATACTATACAAAGAATACTGCAAATTATTCTTAGTCAAAGTTTTGTTATGTAAACTTACCCATCCCTATGACCCAATTACTGCAAGAAGCTTTCTGGGCTTCCAATATTCCCATGACCATTTTATTAATTATTATGTTGCTGTATGCACTGCTGACCATTGCAGGAGCGATAGACATGGATTCATTAGATATTGATATGGACGGAGATGTGGATATAGACACAGATGTTGATATTTCTGGAGGAATAGGTGGATTTAGTGGTTTTTTATCCTTCTTAAATGTAGGCAAAATACCTTTGATGATACACCTCTTTTTCTTGATTTCGATTATGTGGTTGATTTCGATGGTCGTCAATGGCAACTTGAACAATCAATCTTTGGGAATGGGATTGCTTTTCCTTTTTCCCAACTTCTTTGTCAGTTTGATTCTCACCAAAATCGTCACAACTCCTTTTATTTCTTACTTCAAAGAACTCCGAAAAAAGCATGTAGATGCCGATTTGATTGGAGAATTGTGTAAAATTACTGTTCGAACTACACAGACGAGTTTTGGACAAGCCACAATTTTTACCAAAGAAAATATCTATTTGACTATCAATGTGAAAGCCATTGAAGGGCAAGATTTACAGAAAGGAACACAGGCGATTTTGATAGACAAAGTGGAAGAAAAAGGTTACTATATCGTCAAGAGGTTTGAAGAAAGTACCTTGTGAAATAACTGAAAACCCAAAACTTCCCATGTCTGTATTGAAAACGAAAAACATTTTTTTATTCTATAAAACCTAATCACTATGATTTATGTCATTGCTGCAATAGTGTTATTTATCCTAATTTTGGTAACTGTATTTGCTGCAACAGCAGCTTTTTATCAAAAAGTGCCACAAGGAAAAGCCCTTGTCAAAACAGGACGTGGCGGAACAGAAGTGTCCTTCAACGGCATGTGGGTCATTCCGATTTTCCACAAAAAAGAATGGATGGATATTTCTTTGAAGAAATTAGAAATTGAACGCATAGGCGAGGAGGGTTTGATTTGTAAGGACAATATGCGGGCAGACATCAAGGTCGTCTTTTTTGTGCGGGTCAATCCAACCAAAGAGGATGTAGTGAAAGTAGCACAAACCATTGGTTGTGAACGTGCTTCTGATACTGAAACTTTGATTAGTCTTTTTGAAGCCAAGTTTTCGGAGGCATTGAAGAGTGTAGGTAAGCGGTTTGATTTTGTAGAACTCTACAATTCTAGGGAAGAATTTCGTAAAGAAATTGTGGAAGTGATTGGACCTGAAGATTTGAACGGCTATGTATTGGACGATTCTGCAATTGACTTTTTGGAACAAACACCTGTTTCTTACCTCAAAGCAGACAATATTTTGGATGCCCAAGGTATCAAGAAAATTGCGGATCTAACTGCCGTAGAGCATGTTGCAGCCAACTTGATTCGCAGGGAAGAAGAAAAGACCATCAAAAAACAAGATGTAGAAGCTAGAGAAGCAATTTTGGAATTAGAGCGACAATTGGCTGGAAAAGAGGCGGTTCAGGAAAGAGAAATTGCAGCGATTCAAGCGAGAGAAACCGCAGAACGTCAGAAGATAGAACAAGAGGAAAAATTGAAGTCGGAACGTGCAAGGATTGCCACGGAAGAAGAAGTAGCAATTGCAGAACAAAACAAACAACGCCAGGTGATTGTAGCAGAGAAGCAGAAAGAAAAAGTAGAGGCAATCGAAACGGAAAAGGTCATTAAAGAACGCGAATTGGAGGTGACTGAGCGTGAAAAAGTAGTGACTTTGGCACAAATTGCAAAGGAGAAAGCAGTGGAGGAGGAGCGTAAAAATATTCAAGATGTTATCAGAGAAAGGGTAGTTGTGGAACGAGCAGTGGTGGAAGAAGAGGAGAAAATCAAAGATACCAAAGCTTTTGCAGATGCAGATAGGAGCAAACAGGTGGCTTTGACCAAGGCATCGGAGTTGGCTGAAGAGGCTTTATTGACCACAACGAAAGCAGCAGAAGCGGATAAATTGGCGGCAGAAGTGCAGGCTCAAAAACGAATGATTGATGCCGAGGCTGCAAAAAATGCGTCGGTGAAAGATGCGGAGGCTATCAAAATTTTGGCGGATGCAAAGGCTCATGAGGAGGCTGCAATTGGCAAGTCTGAGGCGCAAGTGATTGAAGCGAAGGCAAATGCTGCTGAGAAACAAGGTATGGTAGAAGCCATTTTGATTGAGCAAAAAGCATTGGCAGAATCTAAAGCGATTGAATCAAAAGCTGCTGCTCACAAAAAACAAGGAATGATTGAAGCCGAAGTGTTTGAATCACAGGGCTTGGCAGAGGCAAAGGTGATTGAAGAACAAGGTAAAGCTGAAGCAATGAAGATTGAAGGTTTGGCAGTAGCGGAAGCGAAGGGGATGGAAAGAAAGGCCTTAGCAGAAGCGAAAGGCTTGGAACAGAAAGGTTTGGCAGAGGCATTGGGCGTGAAGGAAATGGGATTGGCAGAAGCGGCTGGCATTGAGCAAAAAGCGGAAGCGATGAAAAAATTGGACGGCGTGGGCAAAGAGCATGAGGAATTCAAATTGAAGTTGGAGAAACAAAAAGCCATCGAATTGGCTGCAATTGAAGTCCAAAAAGCCGTTGCAGAAGCACAAGCTAAAGCTTTAGCAGAAGCCTTCAAATCTACGAAAATTGACATCGTGGGTGGTGAAACCATGTTCTACGAAAATGTGATGAAAGCCATTGGACGTGGCAAAACGCTTGACCAATTCATTGACAATAGCAAAAACTTGACGAGCTTGAAAAACAACTTGTTGGGTGATGGCAGTGAGCCGATTATCGAGCAGTTACGCAATTTTGTGGGGCAGTTCAATGTGAGCAGTGAGGACATCAAAAACTTGAGTATTGCGAATTTGATTTACAAAATGAGCAATATGACGGACGACAAATCACAAAAGGGCATCTTGCAGCAGTTGTTGGCGATGGCGAAGAAAATGGGATTGGAGGACGAAACGGCTGATAAGATTGGGCTGTAAGAATTGATATTGGAAAATTAAAATTTGTGAGGTGTTGGGCTTAATGAAGTTCAACACCTTTTTTTGTGGGTAAAAAATAATCCCATTCATCGCTTAGTTTTTTTAATTTTATGACCTTCTTTCATATTTCAAACAAATACAATGAAACAAACAAGACGCATTTTTATCAAAAAGACAGGGCAAGTTGTTGCAGGTTTAGGCTTGGTATCAGGTATTCCATTGATTTCAAGTTGTGGTAGTCCTTCTGCAAATGTGGATCAAGAGTTGGAAAAAGGAGCTGAAAAAGAAGTGGAAAAAGCAAGTACTGGAGAATTGTTCTTCAAAATTTCCTTGGCACAGTGGTCTTTGAACAAAAGCCTTTTTGCAGGAGAAATGGACAACCTTGATTTTGCTGCAAAAGCCAAAAACGACTTTGGCATTGAAGCGGTTGAGTATGTCAATCAGTTTTTCAAAGACAAAGCTGAAGACCAAACATATTTGGCTGAGATGAAAAAACGGGCAGCCGATAATGGTGTAAAAAGCCTTTTGATTATGATTGACGGAGAAGGGGGATTGGGCGATACGGATGATGCCAAACGAAAGCAAGCGGTTGAAAATCACTACAAATGGGTGGAAGCAGCCAAGTTTTTGGGCTGTCATTCGATTCGGGTCAA
Organism: Chitinophagales bacterium; assembly: GCA_041392475.1. Taxonomy (NCBI): domain Bacteria; kingdom Pseudomonadati; phylum Bacteroidota; class Chitinophagia; order Chitinophagales; species Chitinophagales bacterium. Next base: position 886,833 of record JAWKLZ010000003.1, read on the forward strand.
TGCTTATGGGGAAGGAACGGCTGCTGATGTTGCAAAAGCTGCAGTAGATGGTTTGGGGAGTTTGGCTGAATTTGCTGCAAAATCAGGAATGAATGTGATTGTAGAAAACCACGGAGGATATTCTTCTAATGGTATGTGGCTCACCAATGTTATGAATGAAATTCACCGAACAAACTGCGGCACATTGCCCGATTTTGGCAATTTCTGCTTGAAGCAAACACAAGAAGAAAATTGGCAAGACCGCAAGTGTTTGGACGAATACGACCGCTATAAAGGGGTGCGTGAAATGATGCCGTTGGCAAAAGCGGTCAGCGCAAAAACCCACGATTTTGACGAAAACGGCAATGAAACCCATACAGACTACAAAAAAATGATGCAAATCGTGAAGGATGCGGGTTATACAGGTTATGTTGGAGTAGAATATGAAGGTAGAGAGATGCCAGCAGAGGATGGGATTAGAGCTACTAAGGCTTTGTTGGAGAGAGTCGGTAAGGAGTTGAGTTAGAGGTAAGACATATAGAAGACAGATGCAAGAACCAAGACAGGATGGTTTTGGCATAAAATTCGCAGGAATTGCTCAATAGCGGTGGGTTTCGAAATCCACCGCTATTGAGCATTTTTTTTTTAGGCTCAACCACATCCACCTCTCCAGTCTCTTTTTTTAATTGTTTGAACCCTGCAAATAATGATTCAGAAGATAAAAACATTGGCGAAAGGCAACCCCCAATTGAAGAGATTTTTACTCCGATTGTTGATTCCCAAAAACGATTTTCGTCCTCGCTGGTGGGTGCGTAATTTTTGGAATCCATTGAAACACAAGCGTGGTAAGAATGTGATCATTAGAAGGGATACTCGTTTAGATGTCTTGCCCTTCAACCAGTTCACCATTGACGACCGTTCGCTGATTGAATCCTTTGCAGTGGTCAATAATGGCTTGGGCGATGTACATATCGGCAAAGATACCCTCATTGGTTTGTCCAATTCCTTGATTGGCCCGCTTCGAGTCGGCAATGATGTCATGTTTGCCCAAAATGTGATTTTGTCGGGATTGAATCATGGTTATGAAGACATCACAACCCCAATTCGCCAACAAAAATGCACAACCAGCGAAATTGTGGTAGAAGACAATGTTTGGATTGGGGCAAATGCCATTGTTACAGCAGGGGTTCGCATCGGTAAAAACTCTATCGTTGCAGCGGGAAGTGTGGTTACAAAAGATGTACCGTTTTATACGATTGTAGCTGGAAATCCTGCCAAACCCATAAAGCAATACAACTTTGAAACGGAAACTTGGGAGCGAATCAATACTACCGCCAAATCAAGCGAAAAGTCAAATTTTAGCTTAAAAACGGAGCATTAGACAAATATCCCTCCTAATACTTCAATTCTTTTGTTCAAATCTTGATTGTCCCTAACTGCACCACCACCAAAATCAGTTTCTATCGTTTCAGGAGCTACAATATTGGCTCTTATATTCCTTTCTCCCAATTCTTTAGCTTAATATTGGGTAAGTGCTTCCAGCCCGCCTTTCATAGTAGCATAAGCTGCGTATCCAGGGAATGAAAAACGAGTAAGTCCCGAAGAAATATTGACAATACTACCGCCATCATTCATCAGTGGCAGAATTTTTTGAGTTAAGAAAAAAGGTGCTTTTAGGTGAATATCTACCATCGAGTCAATAGATATTGTAGCCATTTGTCTTGTTTGCAAAATTCACCAAGATAAGACAAGAACTCGATTTATAAAAAACAAACAGAAATTTGGTTTAGACCTCCATCTCCAAAGTCCGCATCAAAAACCGCATTTCGTAGTCCAAATCGTCAATTGTTTGTTGTACCGATTTGCCCGAACCATGACCGCTATCGTAGTCGATATAGAGCATAATCGGATTGATTTGTCCCGTATTGTTTTGAAGGGCAGCTACCATTTTTTTGGCGTGAAGTGGATCTACACGAGTATCATTTTCACCCGCTTTGAATAAAGTAGTCGGCAAATTCACTCCCATTCGGATGTTGTGGTAAGGAGAGTAGGAGAGTAGATAGCGGAAATCGGCCTCTATATCAGGGTCTCCATATTCTGGAATCCAATAGCGGGCAATCAAGAACTTATGGTAGCGAATCATATCCAATAAAGGAACGGAACATATTGCTGCTTGAAACAAATCTGGGCGTTGGGTGATGACCGCACCAATCAACAAACCGCCATTGCTGCCCCCTTCAATGGCCAATTTTTTGGTATTGGTGTATTGTTGTTCAATCAAATATTCACTTGCTGCAATGAAATCATCAAAGCAGTTTTGTTTTTTGAACTGCATTCCGTCTTTGTGCCAATTCTCGCCATATTCATCACCGCCTCTGATGCAAGCTAAGGCAAAAATGCCTCCTCGATTGATAAATGGCGCATAAGCTCCCACAAAAACAGGATACCGCCCAACATTGAAGCCGCCGTAGGCAGTCAGTCGAACAGGATTGTTGCCGTCCAATTGAAGGTCTTTTTGGTGTACCAAAAACAAAGGCACTTTTGTGCCATCCTTTGAAGGATAAAACACCAATTTGGATTCTATGTTGCTCATATCCATAGGTGTCTCCTGCTGATGGAAAAAAGTCCACTCCAGAGTGCTGCCATCCAATTTGTAAATAATTGCTGGATTGGTGAAGCTCGAAATATGAACAAAAACGGTATTGGAGTAATGGTGATAACCCAAAGAAGATACATTTCCTTCAATGGGTAACGGCAATTCTTTCAGCAACTTTCCCTCTTTGGAATAGACAAAGAGACGACTCAATACATCCTTTTTTTCTTGTGTGATGATGAAGTCTTTGGTGACTTGATAACCTTGCAGTACGATGTCCGCTTTTTCGTCAATCAATTCCCGCCAATGCTCAAAAGTAGCCTGTGATTTGTCGGCCACCATCAGCTTGAAGTTGGGGGCTTCGTGATTGGTGAAAAAGTAAATGTTGTCGCCAATGGCATTGGGGTGTGCTTGGGATTCTTTGCTGCTAAACAACTCAATGCTTGCTTGTTCGGCAGAATTGCGAAAAGGTAACATGCGTATGGTATTGGAATTGAAGTCGGCTTCCGAAATGAAACTGACATCGCTGTGTTTAGCATCCCAAATACTCGTGAAATCTTTGGCATCTTTGGGTGCAATGAGGAAAATGTCTTCACTGTGAGGTCTGCCGAGTTGGTGGCGGTATGTTCGGAGTGGTATTTGTTTTTCGAGCATTTCCATGCTACCTTTTGTGATGTAGGCGTGTTTGCCATCTCTGCACCAATTGAAGCCTCGAAGATTGGGAATGGGGTCAAAAAGTTGTTTGCCTGTTTCTATATCTAATACATAACAGGTCTGAATCTCTGCGCCTTTTGTTTGGCAGCCAATCGCTATTGTATCGTTTTGATGGTTGATAGATAGGCTCAAAATGGCGGTTTGCCCCTCAGGATCTATGCTGGTCGGGTCAAACAATACCTTTTCTTTTCCTTCAATGATGGTAAACAACGTGTGTTGGGCTTCTCCTTTTTTGCGGCGGTAGAAAAACTGCTTGTCGCCTCGAAAAAAGACGGAACTGGTTATGTCTCGATTGATATATGCCTCCAATTCTTCTTCCAGACCTTCAATGGGTGGACAATTGGCATCCAAATAATCAAGGGTTGCATCGTGTTGATCGGCAGTCCATTCGATAACCGTTTCATCGTTTTTGTCTTCGAGCCATTGGTAACAATCGGTTAGTCGTGTGCCATGTAGTTCGTCAATGATGGGTTGGGAAGGGGTGACTGGGGGATTGAAGGGAACAGAATCATTGAGGTTTAACATATCAAGAAGATAAAATTTTGATAATAGTGGATTGTTTATTAAGAGTTGCAAAAGTACGATTATTGTTCTACTTCTTCACTACTTTCCTTGTCCAACCCCCCTTTTTACCGCTCAATTGCAGTACATACACACCACTTTGTAGGGTTTTCCAGTCTAATATCTCTGTATTTTTTTGTAGGAGTGTAGAAAAAATCAATTTACCTTGAATGTTATACAATTGCAGTAAACCACCCTTTAATCCTTCAATCACCAATTCATCCTCAAAAGGATTGGGATAGACTTCAATAATTGGAATTTGAGGATTTGAAGCAATGTTGGTGATAAGCACTTGTGTAGAAGTTGTTGAAATACAGCCATATTCATCGGTAGTTGTGACGGTGTAAGTACCGTTTGCAGTGACGGTGATAGAAGGAGTGTTTTCACCTGTGTTCCAAGCATATTCCACAAAATTTCCTGCCACCGATAACACTGCCATTTCTTCACTGGAACTTACTTCAATTTTGGGAACTTCGGCTGCTTTAATGGCAATTTCGGCTCGCCAAATACAGCCGTTTTCATCTTCATAATCCACATAATAATTGCCTGCTGCTGTAATGGTTAAAGTCTGTTTAATAGAGGTATTCCCCGACCAGATATAAGACACATAACCAGAAGGGGCTAGCAAAATCATATCTTCACCATCACAAAGTATCGTATTGGTGCTAGAAGTAAAAATAATATCTTTGGGGTCTTCGGCTTCCACGATTTCAATTTCATCCGTTGCCGTACAGCCATTGTAGTCCGTCACTATCACCGAGTAAACACCTGCTTCACTTACCCCTAAAATATGGCTGTTGGCATTCGGAACGTTCCATTGATAAGCTGCAAAAATTTCGGGTACTTCTAAGACCAATAAATCATCTGGACACAAAACCGTATTGCCTTCAATTTGCACCTCTGGATTGCTTACAATTACATCGTATTCGTTGGAAGTGTAAGTACATTCACCGTCTGAATATTCAAAGACAATCGTACTGATTCCGTCTTGAAAAATAGAGCTAAAGATGCTGCTGCCTTCAACATTCGTAATACTTCCATCTGGATTGTAGATAGTAAAACTACCATTCGCAACAGGGGCTTCAATCAACATTGGATTGCTTCCACAATAAGTATCAATAATGTCCAAAACAGGTATTTCGCCAGCGCAAACTGTTTTGCAAGTCAACGAGGAAGAAACTTGCTCACAAGAGCCTTTGGGAACGACTACTACTTCTATACTGACCACTTGTTCGGGCGACAAATTCTCAAAGGTAAACTCGCTTACGTTGCCCTCCAATTGGTGCAACAAAACACCATCGCCATAAATCAAATAAGCCTCCACATCCGATTCGTTCACTTCCCAATCAAAGCGAATACTGTTTGCATCGGATTCACAACTGATAGGAAAATTTTCGGGAATTTGTGCATAAACACGAATCAATTGACTAATCGTAGTGGATGCACAACCATCCTCCAACACCTTCAATGTGATGTGCTTCTCACCTGGTGTATCCCATGAAACAATAGGGTTTTGAGGCGTTCCATTGAAATTGCCGCCGCTAAAATTCCAAATATAATCTCCTTCTGTTGGCGCAGCATTTATTTGAATCGCATCTCCTACACAAACTTCTGTCAAATCAATGCTTTCGATGGCTGCAATGGGTTGATGAATCGTTGTAGGAACTTCTACGGTAAAAACACAGCCCGTTTCGTTGTCCGTAATGGTATAATATATCACAAAATCTCCTCCACCCAATTGCGAGGGCTGGAAAACATTGACATGGTAAGTTGGCCCTCCAATTTGTTCTATCGCAAACATTCCTCCCCCAATATTTGCTTGAAACTGAATAGCAGGGTCGGTGATACAATAATTGGATTGAAGGTTGGTGATTTCCAAATTTTCATATAGAGGGGCTATCGCAAAACAAGTCGAAAATCGAACTTGCAAAACTACTTCATTGTTGTCCTCACAATCTTCTGCAATGGTATTGTTGGGGTCAATTTGTACAAAATATTCATATACTTCTCCTTCAATGGTTGATTCCAAATAAGGCAAATCAATGATATAAATTTTTTCGTAGAATGGACTGACCACACTCTTTTCTGCAATCAATTCCATTTCGGTTTCACCTAAAATTCGCCTCGAAACTTGAAGGGTAAAATTTTCTTCAATCGCCTTGCCAAGATTTGTCACTCTCACCTTCAATTGAAGATTTCCTTCCTTGTCTTCTACTTCAATGATTTCGTTTTGAGGCTGCAATAAAAGGTTGTCTGTAGTGAAAATCTGTATATCATCTCGCTTTTCGGTTTTGCGGACATAACCGTTTGCTTTGTCTATGAAAGAATAATCGTAATTGTTGTCGATGACATATTCGGGGCGGTCAAACCCTCCTCCGATGATGAGGGCAGGGTCGCCTTCAAAGACAAATGTTTGAATAGCCGCTTTGATTCTATCGTGGTTTTGGTCATTTGGATTGGCGATGTAAATATTTTCGATGGTTTCCTTTAGGCATTTTCCAATAGGCTGATGGTAGTTGTTTTTACTGAATTGTTTGTAAAGTTCGGTCAAGTAGGCATCCGATCCTTCCCAAAAATCAAAGCTCAATTCACCCAAAAATCCAATCGCACCTTTATTTGGAGCAGATACCCAAGATTCTGATAAAGATTTAGTGGAACTAGTTGACTTAAAAACATTACCCACAAAAGCAGCGGCTGAAAAGATGACGGGAAATCGAGGAGCAGGTTGATTGTAATTAGTTGGGTCTTCCAAAATATCGGTCTTCCAATTTATGCCACTAGCCTGTCCAGAAAATTGAAAGACACTGATTCCTTGTTCTATAAATGGAGTAGTATGGAAATCTTCGGAATAGTTTTTATGAGATTGTTGGTCCAGTATTTTTGCTCCAAAAGGCTTTGCAGTGAGTGCATCTTCATAGTCGTCTAAAAAAGCACTGATTTGCATAACTTGGAAGTCATCATCTCCATTGTTTTGAAACAAAGCGTGTTTTCGCCAAGCCCTATCTGCTATCGTACAAGCTTCAATATTCTCGTATTGCACCATTTTGTTGAAGTAGTTTTTGACATCTTCAGGCGTTCTTGCACTCAACCGTCCAACACCCAATTGTGGACGAAAATCAAAAATATTTCGCACTGCCAGCATGATATCAGAAGGTTGATACCCAAAAGTTGGAATCAAATTGTCATTGAAGGTCGTAGATGTAGTAGCAGTTCTATAAGAAATTCCTTTGCCTATCAAAAACAAATATTCAGGATTCACTGCCCATTTGTCCACAGCAAAATTCACAAAATGGCGAATTGCCAGGGGATGTTTGAGAATGCCATGAGCAAATTGGTCGTACAGTTCTTCAATATCTGCAATGACTACGGAATGATTTCCACCGTGTGAAGTGCTTCTGTAATTTCCATACGTTTCTACCCAATCTGTATTTCCTTCTCGCAAAGAAGGATGGGAAAGGAGGATGTAATTTCCTTGATTTGCCAGTTTTTGATAGTCAGTAAATTCAATAGATTGCAGTGAATCAATTGTTCTTATCAACTCTTCATCCGTATTTGCCAAAAACAATTTTCTGTTTTCATTTCCCATTGAAGCACTTTGAGGTAAATGAATTTTGTACAAAGTATCTGCTACTGCAATGTCCATTCGCTGATTGTTGTTCAAATCATATAAGACGGTTTGACTTCCGCCATTGAAGTGAGAACCTTCAAAATAGGCTTCATCGAGGTGTTGCAATTCAAAGTAAAATTCGGTCGCATCTTTGACTTCTCCACTTGCGTAAACGCTGAAATCAAATTGGCGAGGGTAAGTTAAGAAAGTATAAGATACGGATTGCCAATCAAAAGAAGGAGGGTCAAAAAAGTTTCCTACAGATTCATAGATAATGTCTGTTCTTATATCATTGAGGTCACTTGTAGAAATACTTATATCAAAAATAAGGGCTTCATACTTTTCATAAGTAGTATCTATGTAAGTTTCATTATTGATGTGTAATTTGAAATGATGGATGTTTTCTATTTCTGAGGAACTATACTTTCCTACCATTTTTGTTTGAAGAAAAGAAGAAGGGGTATTACTTTCTCGATACACACCAAGTGTAGGTAATTTATAGGTTTTATTTTTTTCTCCCGAAATAATTGAGCCAACCAAACCTTCTCCTTTTTCGAAATCCGCAAAATTAAAATTCAATGGTCTTAGAAACATTGGGTCATTATCCCAATATGCTATTGAAGTAATTTGGAGTGGTTCTCCAACATTAAAAATATTGCGGTGGAAAAGTGCTGATTCATACATAAAAAACTCGTCCTTTTCAGGCAATTCACCACTCAAATCATTCTCTATCACTTCAATCCGTTCCCCTTCAAACCCATCATCCCACATCAAATAATATCCAATTGAATCGGTAAATAAACTTTTGCGGTCGGTCAATTGCCAGTCGGAATTTTGGAAGAGTTGGGTATCAAAACTGCCATCATTTTTCTGTCCATAAAACTCGATAAAATCCTCACTACCAAATGTTTCATTGGAGGAAAGGAAAATGGGTACTTCTTCGCCACGACTGAATAGGTGAAAACCTTCGGGACTTTTTTCGGCTAAATTTGCTTGCTGCAATGTGCTGTAAGGGATGCGATAGAGTCCATCTTCTGCAATGCGAAATTTGTAGTAGGTTTGTTCATAATCTATCCACTCATTGAAGTAGGTTTCTTCTTGTGCGAACAATTGAACGCTAAAAATAAGGCAAAAGAGTATTGTTAAGGTTTTCATACAATGTTGATTTTGTGTTGAAAAAATAAACATCTGTTGGTATAACGCAAAATCAAAAAAAGGTAAATCGGTTTTGTGGTATTTTGTGGAAAAAAAATTGAGGATGGTTGAAATTTTCGATTCAGTCATTGTGTCAGACAATATGGTGGAGTGGAAAATGCCATCGTTTTTTTCAAATGCACAACTTATTTTTTGACCGTTACTATTTCCCATACTTCTTCGGCAAACTCCCCCCAGCAGCAATCACCCCAGCCAAAGCTACAAGTGGCAAAACAGGCTCAAAACCCATCAAAACCCCTGCAGGAATCCAACCTAACAAGTAAGCCAACAAAAAAGCCTCTCCGACTGCAATGGATAAAAAACAAGCTGTTGGATTGGGGTTTTTGAAGTGTAGGACAACAAAAGTGGCGGGAAAGAGAATGGACAATCCTGTGAAGGCATTTTTGACAATCACAAAAATCGTGGCAGGCGGTTGAAAAGCGATGGCTAAACCGATGATTGCCAAAACAATAATCAATACACGCCCGACCCAAATTTGCAGAGCAAAATTCGCTTTGGGGCGCACAAAAGAAACGAATAAGTCACGGGTCAGCATGGTGCTGAGTGCCAACAATTGCGAATCCAAAGTGGACATAAAAGCCGCCAATGCACCTGTCATAATCATTGCCGCCAACCATTGCGGAGCGTGTAGATTGAGCATCATGGGTAGGATGTTGTCGGCTTCCTTACCCACCAAATCGGGAAAAGACAAATGCCCCCAAACGCCAATCATGACAGGGCAAATAAACAAAATCAAAGGAACGAATGCATACATTACCGTAGCAAATTTGAAGGCTTTGAGGTCTTTGGACACATAGAAGCGCATGAACATCTGTGGAAACATTGGCACACAAAAGACCCACAACAACATCAAACTCATCCATTTTTGCCAAGTAAAATACCCGCCACCTCCTGCTCGACTGAACAAATCTGGTTGGATGGCATACACTTGTTCGTTGGCTGCGGTGATGCCGCCCAAACTGTCTGCAACCACCCAAACCGCCCCAAACATCAATCCGAACATCAACACTCCTTGTATCATATCGGTAATCGCAACGGTTCTCATTCCACCAATAAACACATAAACTACCACGAAAGTGGTCAATCCCGTTGCACCCCAAAAGTAGGGAATCTGACCGCCTGTGAGCGTTTCCAAAATGATGCCTGCGCCAATCGGTTGCACTGCCATATAGGGCAGCGTAAAAAAGACCATCACCAACAAATACAAAAGTTTGAGTGAACTACTGCCTGTTTTGTCGCCCATCATTTCGGCGGGGGTAATGTAGCGGTTTCGCTTGCCTTCTTGCCATGCTTTGAAGCCAATTAGGTAGAAAGACAATGCTGCAAAAGCAGTTCCGAATCCCATCAAGGCATAATAGCTGTATCCCGTCCGATAACCTTCTCCTGCAAATCCCAAAAAGAAAAAGGCACTAAAATTGGTAGCAATGAAGGTGAAAAATACCACAATGCTGCCCAATCCTCTGTTTGCCAAAAAATAATCTTCAGGCGTTGCGGCACTTTTTCGGTAGCCGATGAAGCCGCTGAGTAGGGTGAGGAGGAGGTAAATGGAGAGAATGGTGTAAACGGTCATGGATAGTGAAAATTAAAATTAGAATGAAAATGAAAAAACTCAAATATGAGTTTCAAATACAAATTCAAAGTTGGGAATATAGCTAGAAAATTGATTTTGTAAAGCTATTTTTTAACTATTTATATGTTAATCTTTGCAGATGGTTTACAATTCCTTTTTAGACATTATTAACAAGCAACCCACATTTTCAAACCAAAATTTAAAAAAAGATGTTTAACTTTGGAAACGCAAAAGCAGCCTATCAAATACAATCCTTTCCAATCAACTCAAAGGCTATGAATACATTTAAAATTTTATTGGTAGAAGACGATTTATTGTTTCGGACGATGCTCGAAGACCATCTTTCGCAGAATCCCGAATACGATGTGATGATGGTTTCTTGTGGAGAAGAATGTATTGCCAACTTGGAAGTCGAGCCACATTTGATTATAATGGACTACAATATGGATAGCTTCAACCGCCAAGCTGCAAATGGTTTGACCACTTTGAAGATCATCAAACGCTTGAAACCGAATATTCCTGTGATTATGCTTTCGGGTGAAGACGATACAAGTACACTTGCCAAGGTTTTGTATAGTGGAGCATACAATTATGTGGTCAAAGGAGATGATGCTTTTGATAAGGTAAGCACGATTATTGAAGAAATGCGTAGGGAAACAAATATTGAAGCGGATTTTAGAGAGAATTTTGGCATCAAATAGGTTTCAAAATAAAAAAAACTCCACAACCCAATTAGAGTAATGTAGAGTTTAGTTCCTCGCTATGCTATAAAATGTTAATGTTAATTACTTTGTTATGAAAGACGGTGATTAACCTCCGTGACCTTCTCTTTCGGTTACAAAATTTCCGTCTGCATCAAAAATAACTATCACGCCACTGTCCAATTTTACGCCAAATCCTTTGTCACCTTGACGTGCGCTTTCGATTGTTGCATCAGGATAGTTTGCTATTATATAGTCGGTGATAACCGTTGGTAGCTCACTTGGGTCAATTTCTGTTCCGTGATTATGAACATCTCCATCAGGTTTACCGTGTCCGTTGCCTTCTTTGATAAAGTTTCCATCAGTATCAAAAATCACAAATGTTCCATTGTCCAATTTTACGCCAAATCCCTTGTCACCTTGACCTGCCCCTTCAATGGTTGCGTCAGGATAGTTGGCTGTTATATAGTCGGTTATAACCGTTGGTAATTCGCTTGGGTCGATTTCTGTCACATTAGGTTTGCCGTGTCCGTCACCTTCTTTGATAAAGTTTCCATCAGTGTCAAAAATCACCAATGTTCCATCGTCCAATTTTACGCCAAATCCTTTGTCACTTTGACCTGCCCCTTCAATGGTTGCGTCAGGATAGTTAGCTGTTATATAGTCGGTTACAGCCGTAGGAAGTTCACTTGGGTCAATTTCTGTTACATTGGGTTTTCCGTGACCATCGGGCTTGCCGTGGCCATTGGGCTTTCCATGTCCGCCATGACCGTTACCTGTGTGTTCTCCTACAAAATTGCCTTCTAAGTCGAATACCAAAAATTCCCCCGTATCCAATTTTACTCCATAACCTTTGTCAGTAGCTTTTGCGCCTTCAATGGTCGATTCAGGGTAATTAGCTGCAACGTAGGCAGTGATTGCTTCTGGCAAATCTGTATCTGCCACATCATCACCTGTTTTGGAAGCTTCATACACTTCTGCTGTCAAAGTTGCTTCTTCTGAGAGGATTTCATCTTGCTGACAAGCTGTGAAAAATCCTGTTGTCAAAATACTGATTAAGATAAAAATATACTTCTTCATTGTTAATTTGTTATTGATAAAAAATAAAAATTATTTATTTAAACGAGGTTGCAACATGATTAAATTTGAAATGTACTTTTGAAGCCTATAGATATATTTTTAGTGAGTTCAAACTTTTGATAATGTTTGAATTAAATTGGTTTTTCTTCAAAATGTTCGTTGTTGGGCTTACACTAATCGTGGTGCGTTTATAAAGCGAAAGGTTGCTTTGGATTTATTTTTTTCTTCAAAAAAAAAATTATTTGCGTCCTTTTTGTTGGCTTTCACTGATAGTGGTGCAGGGTTGAAGGGAAAGGTTGCTTGAGGATAATTTTTTTTGAAGAAAGTTGGTTTTTTGATAAAATCATGTGAAATGAGACTTCGGTAGTCTATCTTTTGAGGAGATTACATAGACATTTTGTTGTACATTAATTTTTTTATGAAACGAAACTACCGAAGTCTTTGTCCTGAATGATTCATAATGAGCAATTTAAGCTATTTCTCCCAATCATCTGTTCTAAACGGGCAAGCAGGTAAATCCTCTTGGTTGTATAAATTGGCATCATCGGGATTGTCTGCCCAAGCATAGCGAACTGAAACAGGAGCTTCAATGGAATCACTCCAAACCACAATTTCATTTCCTTCAATGCGTGCTTTTGCCCAAACAAAGGCTTTGTCTTTCGCTGCAATGGTAAAACCTTTGACGTAGCCATACTTGTCTTTTGTGACCAAACCACCTCCAATGTTGGACAATTGTATCCGTACTTCATTGTCAACGATTTTATGCGATTGGTAGGTAGGGCCAGCATATACAAGGTCTTCACCATAAGCCACTTTTCTGGCTACCAATGCCAAGCGTTTGCCTACATCTTGTTTGTTGCGGGGGTGAATATCCTCTGCTTCACCAATGTCAATAATGACTGCTTGACCTGTATTTGCAGCCATTTCGAGGGTTTTGGATTGGGATTCTCGGAGCATAGCCCAATCACTTGGTGTATTTGCATCTTTTGGAGCCGGCATAAAATTCGCCAGTTGAACAAACAAAAAGGGAAAATCACCCTGCCCCCAACGTTTGCGCCAATCTTCAATCATTGCAGTGAAATCATGGCGGTATTGATAGGCTTTTTCAGGATAAGCATTTGATTCGCCCTGGTACCAAATCACTCCTTTGATGCCATATCCCAAGACGGGATGCAACATTTGATTGTAAAGCATGGTGGGAGTGTGAATGGGACGAAATTCGGGTGAAGCTGCATACATTGCACCAATTTTATATTTCCATTCTCCTGCCAGAGAACTTGTACGGGTATTGGTTGTCAAAAATATATCCTCAGATGCTCCGTGAAACCCTCCACCTCCACCTGTGTCTTCTACTCGAACAGTAATCGAGTTTTCGCCTACCTTCAAATACTCTGCATCGACTTTATAGACCCTTGTTTTGTTGTATGCGCCAAATATTGCACCGATTTTGTGGCCATTGATATAAGACCAATCAGAATCATCAATGCGTCCCAAACCTAGCGTAATACCTGCTTTTGCTTCTTCCTGAGTCAGTTGGATGGTTTTGCGAAACCACACGATGCCGTCAAAATCAGGTAAATCTTGTTGCTCCCACAACATGGGGACGGTCATGGTTTTCCAATCGGTGTCTTTTATGGAAGCAGCCGCCCAAAGTGCGCTTTCGTTTTCTGACCAACCTGCATCTTCTGTTGGGATTTTACCATGGGTTGCTTCCAATTTTTTAGCCAAAACCATTTGTTCTTTTTGGGCTTTTTCCTCCAATTCCTGAAAGACTTTATAGGGATTATCTATCTTCAAGGCTTCGGCACTCATCCATGCCTCTATGCTGCTACCACCCCAAGAGGTATGCAACAAACCTATGGCAATATCTTGTGTTTGACGGAGTTCTTTGGCAAAGAAATAACCCGCTGCCGTAAAATTGGCAACGGTTTCGGGTGAACAAACAGTCCATGATTTACTTGTCGGGATTTTGTTAGAGGGATCTTTACTTCCTGCCTTGCTGACTTTGAAGTGTCTAATCTTATCATCTTTTGCATTCACAATCTCTTGTTCTGCATTGTTCACATTTCCCACTTCCCATTCCATATTGGATTGTCCCGAACAGAGCCAAACATCTCCTACCATGATATTTTGAAGGTTTATAGTTTCTCCTTCTCCTTCAATGGTCATTTTGTATGGACCGCCTGCTTTCATTGAAGGAAGTTTCACCTCCCATCTACCAGTTTGGTCATTCGGTTTGGCTGTATAGGTTTTTTCTTGAAATACAAGTTCCACTTCTGTACCCTTTGAGGCCCATCCCCATATGGGGACTTCTATGCCTCTTTGCAGCACCATGTTGTCACTGAATAATTGGGAGAGTTCGATTTGTGCGAATGAATTGGAGTTTGCGATAAAAAACAGTAGGAGGTGGATGACCAAAAACCGTAGTATCTTCATAGTGTTTGCTTTTGACGGAAATATAAAGATTATGTCCGTAAAAGTAAGGAAAAATTAGGCAAATGCTTCCTGAAAAGGCTTGATAAATCGCTCATTGCTGGCATAAATAGCAAAGGTGATTTTTCGGAATTGGTTTTTGAATTTTCCTTCAATGACCTCTTTGAAGTAGCGGGCAATATCGTCGGGATTGTTTTGAAAAACACCGCATCCCCACGCTCCTAAAATGATGGATTTATGTCCATGTTCCAAAGCAATTGCCAACACTTTTTCGATTCTTCGCTTCATCACCTCTTCAATTTTCTTCAACCGCTTAGGTTCTCGCTGTTTGACTATGCCGGTATTGACGGCTGGAGCGGTAATGAATGAAGCTGTCACCAAAGCTTCCAAACAGTTGCCTTCTTCGTCTTTGAGAATCGGTACTTTGGGACTGTAAATCATGTAGTCCGTGTAGAAACAAGATTTGAATTTCCGGTTGATTTCGTAGTAGTCGGAAGCTTGCATCAAACTAGGATACAAACCCGTTGCCCTCGCAATACTTTCTTCTTGCGCCTGACTTCCACCCAAAAATCCACCTCCTGCATTTCGGGCAGAGGCAAAATTCAAGCAGACTACATCCGTATGACCTTCGTTTATCAAACGCCTTGTGGCATTGAGGCTGGTTTCGTTGGTTACTTCAATTTCGGTTGGCGTTTCTAAGGTTTTGGAACTACGGTTTTGAAGCAATTCGTCTGTCATTGCAGGAGAATAGGTGATGGTGTTTGCTACTGCAAAATCTTGTGTTTCTTTGATGTTAATTGTCTCACCTGTTGGAGAATTGAAGTAGCCTTGCTCCAAACATTGAAGGGTATCTGTGGCGATGTTTTGTCGGTTGTATCTTCCCATTTTTTGATTTTAATGGAGGGAACGTATTGGAAATAGGAGAAAGTTCCCAAAATGACTATTTTTACCAATTCGAAAAACGATTCCTTTAACAAAACCAATACCACCATGCGTATTTTTACCTTCCTAACTGCACTATTTTTCCTTCAAATAATATCAGCGCAAATACCTACTGTTGAAGCGATTGACCAATATCTTCAAAAAGACTATGGCTTCCTCGAAACGCTTTATAAACACTTTCACCAAAACCCCGAATTATCTTTTTTGGAAGAAAAGACGGCTGCACGATTGGCGAAAGAATTGAAGGAAATAGGTTTCGATGTTACCGAAAAAGTGGGCGGACATGGCGTTGTGGGCGTATTGAAGAATGGAGAGGGGCCAACAATTTTGGTGCGGGCCGATATGGACGCTTTGCCGATTATGGAAGAAACGGGTTTGGATCATGCAAGCAAGGTGAAAATGACCGACATTACGGGCGATGAGGTTTCGGTGATGCACGCTTGCGGTCACGATATGCACATGACCGTTTGGATGGGTGCAGCAAGGGCTTTGGCGAAGATGAAAGACCATTGGAAAGGGACTGTTTTGTTTATCGGACAACCTGCCGAAGAGCGTGGAAGTGGGGCGAGAAATATGTTGAAGGAAGGGCTTTTTGATAAATTTCCAGTGCCTGATTATGGGGTAGCTTTGCACGTTCACGCCGAAATGCCTACGGGAAGTATTGGGTATTGTCCTGAGTTTTCGATGGCGAATGTGGATATGATGAATATCAAGGTTTTTGGAGAAGGGGGGCATGGAGCTTATCCGCATACAACGATTGACCCTGTAGTGTTGGCTGCCAAAATTATCGTGGATATTCAGACGATTGTAAGTCGTGAAATTTCGCCACTTGAGCCTGCTGTTGTGACGGTCGGTTCTATTCACGGTGGTACGAAGGGCAATGTGATTCCCAATGAAGTAGAACTGAAATTGACTTTGCGCTCTTATACGGATGAAGTACGTCAGGCATTGATTGACAAAATCAAATTGAAGTGCAAAGCGGCTGCAATGGCGGCAGGTTTGGCGGAGGATAAATATCCAGAAGTCACTTTGAGGGATGAATTTACACCTGCTTTATACAATGATCCAAAATTGACGAGTCGCATTGCAGAGGTGTTTGTGGAGAATTTTGGCAAGGAAAAGGTTCACCGTCAAGCTCCTGTGATGGGAGGTGAAGATTTTGGAATGTATGGACGAACGGATGCCAAAATTCCAATTTTTATGTATCGTTTGGGAACGATTAATGTGCAACGTTTTGAGGAATATCAAGCGGGAAACAAACAATTGCCATCGCTTCATTCCTCTAAGTTTTCACCTGACATTGAGCCAAGTATCAAAACGGGGGTGAAGAGTATGGTGTTGGCAGTTTTGGAGTTGTTGGATTAGATTTACAAACCGACTCGAATCTTCCCATCGACCAGCACTTCGGTTTGTTTCAATACCTTATAACTGTATTCCCCTTTTGCTAATTCGCTGCGTTTCAGAGCCAAAACATTGGAACTAAGATCGTTTTTTTCAAAAACTACCTCACCTTTTTTATCGTACATTTCCAAGGTGGCATCTTCTAAAGATACAGCAAATTTTAAAACTGCTTGATCCTCAAGTGGATTGGGGTAGATATGAAAGTTGGTATGGCAGTTCACATCATCACTGTCCATACATTTGCCATCAATAAAAGAAACAACCGAAAAAACAATCAAACTATGTAGGGCAAAAATAATTGCAAAAATCTCTTTCATGATAATAAAATCTAAAAAACATTAAATAAGAAAACCCATTCAAAATGTCTATAACCAAATCCTACTGCAAATCTCTGAATTTTCTTCCGAATAAAATAAAACAATTTTTGAGGATTGTTAGACGCTTTTCGGTGTTTTTTTTAATGATTTTTTTACTTAAAATGCTTTTAATCATGTTTTTAATTCAAAAATAAAAAGAGAGTTTGTTCATTCTTTTCTCGCTAAATAAAGGTGAAATTTAGCTTTATAATATCAAAAAAATGTCGTTTTTGAGGCATAACACTATCCTCCATTCTATTTAATTCCTATTTTCGGCGATTATTAAAAATCCTCCAATGATGAAAAGAATTTTTTTACTATTGTATTTATTTTTTTGTTGCGCCTTATCTATTGAAGCACAAAACGAACTGAGTCTTGAATATTATTTGCCTAAAGATGTCAGCTACAATGAAAATATCCCTACACCCGAATCCATTTTAGGACACCCCGTTGGGAAATGGCATGTTAGTCATGACAAATTGGTTTGGTATATGCAAACCATTGCCGCAGCATCGGATAGAATAAGCATAGAAACTTATGCCCGAAGTTATGAAGATAGGCCCCTACTTTTGCTTACTATTACCTCTCCAAAAAACCACCAAAATATTGAAGCGATTCGAGAGGCACATCTAAAAAATACCAATCCTGAAACGGCAAAAGATGTGAATATTGAAGAAATGCCTGTGGTTGTTTATCAAGGATTTAGCATACATGGCAATGAGGCAAGTGGCTCAAATGCGGCTTTAATATTGGTGTATCACTTGGCAGCAGCAGAAGGAAAAGAGATTGAAGATTTGTTGCAAAATACGGTGATTCTGCTCGATCCCTGCTTCAATCCAGATGGGTTTCACCGTTTTTCGACTTGGGTGAATATGCACAAAAGTAAAAACTTAGTAGCTGATACAGATAGTCGAGAACTGAACGAACAGTTTCCAAATGGTCGCACCAATCACTATTGGTTTGACCTCAATCGAGATTGGCTATTGACCCAACATCCAGAAAGTCAAGGTCGTGTTGAAATTTTTCACCGTTGGAAGCCCAATATCTTGACTGATCACCACGAAATGGGGAGCAATGCCACCTTCTTTTTTCAGCCAGGAATTCCAGAACGTTTGAATCCAAATATCCCTGCCAAAAACCAAGAGTTGACCTTCAAAATCGGAGAATTTCACGCAAAGGCATTGGACAAAATTGGCTCGCTTTATTACACTCAAGAATCTTATGATGATTTTTATGTCGGAAAAGGTTCGACCTATCCCGATGTGCATGGGTCTATCGGTATTTTGTTTGAACAAGCAAGTTCGAGAGGGCATTTGCAGCAAACCGAAAATGGTTTGTTGAGTTTTCCGTTCACCATCCGCAACCAATTCAAAACAGCTCTTTCTACTTTAGAAGCGTCCAATTCGTTGAGAACAGACCTTTTATCATTTCAACAGTCTTTCTTCAAAGAAGCATTTAAGAAAGCCGATCAAGACGGTACAAAGGCATACATCGTTGCCGCAGGTAAAGACAATGGACGTTTGCGGCATTTCATAGAATGGCTGAATCGCCACCATATTGACGCTTATTATACCCAAAAAAGCACTTCTGTGGAAGGGAAAAATTTTCCTGAAAAAAGCTTGGTAATTCCCACGAATCAATTGCAGTATTCGCTTATCAAAGCCAGTTTTGAAAAATACACTTCCTTCAATGACAGCCTGTTTTATGATGTATCGAGTTGGACGTTACCTTTGGCCTTCAATTTGGACTACGCCGCACTTGATAAACGTGCATTGGGACGGGATTTGATGGGTGAAAAAATGCCTAATTCCCTACGCACCATGCCCAAAAGAAAAATCATTGGGGATAAAAGTGAGTATGCCTACGTTTTTAGATGGGACGAATATTATGCTCCCAAGATGCTCTATGCTTTGCTGAAAAAAGGCATGATTGCGAAAGTTGCCTCCCAACCTTTTGGCATCGAAACAGCCGATGGTTTTCAGCAATTTGACTACGGAACGATTCTGATTCCTGTTGGCAACAATCAAGAACAATTTATTGACGGGGAGAATTTGCGGATACTACTTGAAGCAGAAAGTGCTCAAAATGGTATTGAAGTCTATGCCTTATCTACAGGATTGACTCCAAATGGTGCAGATTTGGGAAGCCGTACATTTGAGCGTTTGCGCTTGCCGAAGATATTGATGGTAGTTGGTAAGGGCGTTTCGGGGTATGATGCAGGTGAAATATGGCATTTGCTCGACCAGCGTTTTGATATCGAAATCACCTTAGTCGACTCTAATGAATTCAATGGAATAAACTTAGATTCCTACAATACTTTGGTGCTCTCACATGGTAGTTACGGTTTGATCAATACGCTCGACCTGCAACAATGGCTCAAAAAAGGGAATACTTTGATAACAATGCGGGGTGCATCAAAATGGGCAAGTGACCAAAAAATCTCCAATGCGGTCTTCAAAGAAAATGGGCCTGATGAGGACAATACGGTTAGAAAACCCTACAATGAAGCAGCGCAAAGATTTGGAGCACAGTATATTGGAGGCGCAATTTTTGAAGCCAATTTGGACTTGACTCATCCTTTAGCTTATGGTTATTCAAAAGCCAATATTCCTGTTTTTAGAAGAGATACTCACTTTATGGAACCTACCAAAAACGACTATGCCATGCCGCTTCAATACACAAGCAAACCTTTGATAAGTGGTTATATCTCAAAGCCTAACTTACAGCAATTAGCGAAAAGTGCTGCAATTGTGGTGAACGGTGTTGGGCAAGGGCGAGTGATTTCGATGGCTGATAATCCGAACTTTCGGGCTTATTGGTACGGTACGAATAAGTTGTTTTTGAATGGAATTTTCTTTGGACATACTATTGAGGGAGGTACTTTGGAGTATCGTAGTAAGGAGAAGGAGTAAATATTTTCACTTATGCCTTTAGATTTTGTAAATATCCTCGGTATTATTGGAGTCACGAGCATACTCGGTGCATACTTTCTGAGTCTGTTCCGCAATCTACCAACAGATGGTTATCCTTATTTGGTGATGAACTTTGTAGGGGCAAGTTTGGCATGTATTTCTTCTGTGCTGATTGGTTATGTGCCATTTGTGATTTTGGAGGGAACTTGGGCAGTGGTTTCGTTGGTAGCATTGGTGAGGAAGGTTCGCAACAAATAAAGCACAAAAGGCAAATACCTCGAAAGATATTTGCCTTTGATAAAACACTGTATAGATTGGTAAAATCACTCCAAAATCGCCTTCCGACTCACCAACACCCCATCATAATCCACCACCAAAAAGTACACGCCCGATTGCAGTTTCGACAAATCCAATTGAAGTACATTTTGAGGCGACAATTCCTCAACTGTCCAATTTTTCTCTAAACCTCCAACCAAGTTATACAATTGAAGGGAGTGAACTTTTTGAAGGTCAGGTATTCGTACAGATAAGTGATTTTTTGCAGGATTGGGAAACATTTCAATAGAATCATTTACAAGGCTTTCTCGAATATCAGTTACAATCACTGTGTCTGCTGTAGGAAAAACGGGAATTTCGGTTTCGTTGGCACTGATTGCTCGGATGTTGCTGATGGTAACGGTCAAATCTTGTTGAGCAGATTTCTTTCCTGCAATGTTGTCAATGATACCCGTCAAAGTTCCAATCGTGCCATATCCTGTTTGATTCGTTAGGTCAATTCGGGTAATTGCCACATCAATCGCTCCTTCTTCTCCAAAAGGCTGTGATAAAGTGATCAAGTTGCTTCCTTCAGTTCCCAACCAACATTCTTCAAAGGTGACCGCTACACTTTCGGGGGCGACCAATTCACTGTCAAAATTCACCGTAAAAGCAATACCATATACATTCGTTGCAGGAATTTCGGCTGTTCCAAAGATAATAGGAGCAGTCAAGCTGTCGCCTTGATTAAGGTCAGAATCGGGCAGTTCTACATACAAAGGAGTATCGTCAGAGCTACCGCTATTACTCGATTTCTTGGCATGAGTTTCGCCGTAGTTTTGGATAATACCCTCTATGTCATTTAAAAGAATTTCACCATCTCCATTGCAGTCTATGTGTCTGTAATTTACCCCATCAGCCAAAGTATCTGTCCAGTCATCTGCTACTTGACCTACCCATGCCAAGGTAGGGTTGACACGTGGACTCCCCGTATTTCCGTAAGCTATCCCTATTGGTAATAAATCAAAATTATTGGCGATGCCATCGTTGTTGGTATCACCAGGCCAAACATCGCCTATATCATTAGAGCAAGGGTCAGAATTTGCACAATCGATAAAACCTTCACAGGGCTCATTGCAAACTCCTTGCACAATAACTAACCTTTGTTGTGAGGTACAATTGCCATCCGAATCAACTACCGAATAATTAACAATATAGGCTCCTTGCATTGAAGTACACACACAATCTTCTGTTATTTCTACTGGTAGTGTACCGTCTTCTACATCAAAAGCTATTGCCCCAAACTCAATATAATCCACTCCGCAAGAATAGACAACAGGAGAGGGGCCAATAATAGTTATTGTAGGAGGATTATTGTCCTGCTGTCCAAAAAGTGTTATTGAAAAAAGTAGTAAAAAATATTGAAAGGTGAATAGATGCCTCATAAAATTTGCTTTTTTATTAATATTGATAAAATTTTGCCTAACGCATACAAATATGCTGCAAAACAATACCTTACCCAAAGACTTTTGAGCTAAAAAATTGGAAAATTTTTTTTCAGGAAATGTCATAAATAAAAAATAAAACACTATAATTCAGATTGTTAAAATGATATTTATATAATAAAAAATTGGAAAAAATTATTTTAAATTCGGTATTTCACCATGCAAAACTCCAAACTCCTTAAATTGCTCCAAACATTCGACCAATCCACTATCACCCGTTGGCGGCAATTTGCCCATTCACCCTACCACAACAAACACCAAGATGTCCAAACCTTATGTGATTATCTACACCAAGTTTACCCAAAATTGGAGGGCAAAAAAGTAGAGCGCA
This sequence comes from Chitinophagales bacterium, assembly GCA_041392475.1. Classification (NCBI taxonomy): domain Bacteria; kingdom Pseudomonadati; phylum Bacteroidota; class Chitinophagia; order Chitinophagales; species Chitinophagales bacterium. The sequence goes on from JAWKLZ010000003.1 coordinate 908,988, forward strand.
AGCAATTATTTTTGAAGGTTTGGGGCAAAAACATCCCATTCAATCAAAACAAAATCAATGTGTTGTTTAGCTACACTTTGAGCGTGACCGAAGATTTTTTGGTACATGAGCGGTTCCAACAAGAAACAGACGCTCAACACATTCACCTCCTCGAACAACTTCGCCAACGCCAACAGCAACAACGCTACAAACACCACCTCCAAAAAATCGAAGAATATTGGCAAAAAGCTCCTGTCCGAAACCGAGATTATTATCACTTTCAATTTCGTTTGGCAGTCGAAAAAGACAGTTATTACAACCAATTGTCGCAACACAGCGACCAAAGCATTCAACAAAAACAAGACAGCCTAGATATTTTTTACCTTTCCGAAAAACTGCGGGATGCCTGTGAAATGAGTTTGCGAAACCAACTCTTGCAAGTTGATTATTCGGTGCATTTGTTGGAGGCTATCTTGACTGAAATTCGCCAGCATCCCGAAAAATACCAAACGATTCCGTCCATCATGGTCTATTTTCAGATTTACCAGATGATAACCCAACAAGATTCGACCTTCTATTTTGAATTGATACAAGTCCTTCAAAAACACCTCACTGCTTTCCCAAAAGAAGAACTCCGCAGCATTTATGCCTATGCCCAAAACTACTGCATTGGTCAAATCAACAAAGGAGAAGATACGTTTTTGGGGGAACTGTTTGAACTCTACAAAACCCAATTGCAGAACGATTTACTGCTCGAAAAGGGGCATTTATCAGAGTGGCACTACAAAAACATTGTGACCGTTGGGTTGCGCTTGAAGGCGTTTGAATGGGTAGCTGATTTCATTGAAGTCTATAAAGAAAAGTTATCTGAACAATCGCGTGAAAATGCCTATCGCTTCAACAAGGCGACTTATTGTTATGCTGTCGAACAATACGATGAGGTGCTGCAATTACTGCTGACCGTAGAATATTCAGACATTCGTTACAGCCTCGATGCCAAATCTTTGTTACTCAAATCCTACTACGATTTGAAGGAACACCAAACTTTGTATGCGCTTTGTGATGCTTTTCGCCAATACTTGAAGCGCAACAAAGAGATTTCGGATTTTCGGAAAGAAGGGTACTACAATTTGTTGAAGTTCACCCAAAAAGCAGCCCGCATTCAAGCAGAAATTGGTTTTGAAGCAAGGGATAAATTGAAGGATGAAGTTATCAAATTACAGGAAGAAATAGCAGCTACACAGACGATTTTTAATGTGGGTTGGTTGGAATCGAGGGTGGAAATTTTGGTTTCAATCACTTAGATCATCTTCTTCCTCCTTCAATGTAATGCCCTCATAAATCGCTGAGAGCAAAACCTCTAAGCCCAAAGCATGTACCTTCAATAAATCTGTAGTTTTGTCCATCCATTCATAAATCCATTGTTCGTGTTCATTTTTGTAGAAAGTTTCCACGAGGTATTGTTTTTGGTGGATAAAAACACATTGCTGCATAGACTCAATGCGTTGATATTGAAAGAATTTTTTGGTTCTATCGTATTTAGCAGTGGAGTCCGACAAGACTTCAAAAACCACAATCGGATATTTTACCAAAAGAGGATCTTCTGCATCTCTCTCATCACAGGTAACAACTACATCGGGATAGGCATAGTTGTGATTTTGCCGCAGTTGGGTCATGATACTTTCTGCATAAACCTTGCAGCTTTTCCCTTTTAATTGCTGCTTCAACTCCAACGTAATATTGAATACTATTTCATTGTGAATTTTAGTGGTTGCAATGGGTGGATAAAGGTGTCCATCGTGAAAATCATTGCGTTCCTCTTGAGTTTTCTCCAATTCGAAGTATTCTTCTACTGTGTATTTTCGTTTTTCTATGTGTAATTTTTTTGCAGGAGTCATGTTGTTCAAATGGTTTGATTTTACCTTACCGATTCAAACACATATCTGCGCTTTTAGGTTTTGAGTCGATTGCGAAATTACAGGAAGAAATAGCAGCTACACAGACGATTTTTAATGTGGGTTGGTTGGAATCGAGGGTTGCAGAATTGTAAAAAAGAATTGACCCCAAAGCAACCTTTTCCCTTACCTTCGCACCATCCGTAGTAGAAGACAGTGTATGACCGAACAAGCACAACAACAACGACTCATTCAGGCCTGTATATGCGGTGACAGATCTGCCCAAAATCAATTGTATAACGAACACAAATACAAGATGATGGGAGTTTGTTTGCGCTATGCGAAAGACAGAGCAGAAGCGGAAGACATCCTACAAGATGGGTTCTTCAAGGTATTCTGTGATTTGAAACAGTTTTCAGGCACAGGGCCTTTGGGTGCGTGGATTCGGCGAGTGATGGTCAATACGGCTTTGATGCACATTCGCAAACATAAAAATACGCTTTTTCCTTCAGTCGAATTGGAAAAAGTGGAATATCAATATGCTTCGGAAGAAGATTTGTTCAGCCGTTTTCGGATGCAGGCACTGGTACAAATGATTCAGCAATTGCCTGATGGTTATCGTATGGTTTTTAATATGTATGTGATTGAAGGATATTCACACAAGGAAATTGCCGAACAATTGAATATTTCGGAAAATACCTCAAAGTCGCAACTATCGAGGGCTAAAATGACGTTAAGACAAATGTTGGAGAAACAGTTGTCAGTTTAGAAAATGCAAACTAAAAAACAAATTCCAATACAAAGAATTGATTTTGAGTTTTGAATCCCGATTAAAATGTGGGAGAAGTTTTGCAATTGAATTTACAAAAAGAATTACATGGACGAACATCTACATAACGATCCTTTAGAGGAATTTTTTCGCCGTTCTTTGGACGACTTTGGCGATGAACCCTCTGATGATGTCTGGAATGGTCTGGACAATCGGCTTGCGCTTCATGAAAGTGGTGGTGAAGGTGTTTCTCCATCTGCCACTCCGCCAACAGGCGGAATATTGACAGCCTCTTCGTTTCTCAAATGGATAGGTATGGCAGCTATTGCAGGTTTATTGAGCCTTGCCACCTACTATATTTACCAACAAAACAATGAAATCGCCAATCTCTCTCAACACATTAATCAACAAACTCAAACGATTGAAGAACTCCATACTAAAGTAGATAACTTGGAAACAAATGAGGAGGAAGAACTTCAAAAAGGCAAAAACCTTCCTTCTGCAAACTCATTACAAAACAACAATGTAGAACCGAAAGAGAATATTGAAAAATCCAATACAGCAGCCTCAAAAAATGAACTAAACGCTAGGAATCTTCCTCCAAAATCATCTTCCTTCAATCCTTTGCAAAACAACAATTTGGAGCAAAATAAAGTGGAAACCATTGAAGGAGAAGATATTGCAGCGAAAAAAGAGGTGAATCAATCTTCCTTCAATCCTTTGCAAAACAACAATTTGGAGCAAAATAAAGTGGAAACCATTGAAGGAGAAGACATTGCAGCGAAAAAAGAGGTGAATCAATCTTCCTTCAATCCTTTGTCAAACAGCAATTTGGAGCAAAATAAAGTGGAAACCATTGAAGTAGGTGATATTGCAGCGAAAAAAGAGGTGAATCAATCTTCCTTCAATCCTTTGCAAAACAACAATTTGGAGCAAAATAAAGTGGAAACCATTGAAGGAAATGGCATCGCAGCGAAAAAAGAACTGGACAAGACTTCAATGACTCCTTTGCAAAACAAGGATTTACACCAATATACGACAGAAGATATCGATTTCCCAACGACAAGTATGGAAGAGGATGCTACAAAAATGGATAGGACTGATGAAACCAAAACGGAAACTGATAATCAATCAAATGAGTTGATGGAGTCGTTGGATAAACTTCAAAAAAAGAAAACGCAGAAAACGCTAAAAGTAAAGCCAGATAAAAAAAAGGCTGCAAAACTCGAAAACGCATTGGCACAAAAATCTTCCAAATCAACGAAATCAACTGATAATTCGGTTGAAGAAATGGACAATCAATCGCTACCCCAAACACCTTCCGCCAGTGATAGCCAATGGGCTATTGCTGCTACTTTTGCGCCCGCTCGCAGTTTTAGAACCATCAAAAGTACAATTCCAAATGATAATATGGTGAAGAAAATCAACGAACAAGAAAAACCTCAGTTGTCTTTTGAAACAGGTATTGAAGTGGCCTATCAATTCAAAACGAATTGGCATTTGAAATCGGGAGTTAATTACCGCCAAGTAAATCAAGTGGCCGTTTATAAACCCAAATTGCAGTATCGTCCTGATGCGCCAAAAGAAGTCCACAATGGTAAACCCAGATTTATTTACAACTATTCTATACCAGGAAGTTACGGTTTGAATGAGGTGGAGTTTGGTTTGGAGGATTTCAACAATATTACCGATGGCGAAAGTTTTGATTTGGAGGTGAAAAACGACCAGACTTTCAATTGGATGCGTGTGCCATTGTTGGTTCAGCATGACTTGGGGAAAGGGCGTTTGCAGGGAAACATTATGGGAGGACTTGCTGCTAACTTTTTGCTGAAAGAAAAGCAAAATTTTAATACGGTGAAATCAATGGATAACCGATTTAGACACCATGATACCCGTCCTAATAAACCACTTCCACAGGAAAAAATAACGAATAGTTATTTTGAATATGTGCTTGGAGTGGGATTATCTTATCAAATAAATGACCATCTCCAATTGTTTGTGACCCCTACTTATTCGGCTGCTTTGGCTCCTGTGTATAAGAACAAGGTTTTGAAAACCTATCCTTTTTCATTGAGTGGAAATATAGGCGTTCGGCTTTCTCTTTAGTTAAGATAATTTTATATATTTTAGTGTAATACAATTACTCCATATCCTGTTCGGGTATGGAGTTTTTTATGCTCCTAAAAAATATTGCTACAATTGTATTTATTTAGCGAGACTTTTGACGTTTTTTGTGTCTAAAAGGGCAGATGAAATTTCCCAAATAATTCAATTTTCTCATAAATAAAAATTTAAAACATGAAAAAAATGTTATTCTTAGCCCTCATTATGGTGGCTTTCAGCTTACAGGCACAAACCGTTGAGGAGTTAAAAACTAAAAAGGCAGAATTGGTGACACAGCAAAAAGCGAAACAAGCGGAAGCAGATGCCTTCAATGGAGAAATTAGCGACCTTGCCAAACAAATTGAAATTATGTCGGGCTGGCAAACAGGTTTGAGTGGATTGGTGGGTCTCAACTTTGGAAGCTCCAATAATTGGCAGGCAAATGCCAATCGAAACAGTTCATCTTCTGTATTGAACTTGGGAATCAATGGGTTTGCAAACAACATCAAAGAAAAAACCTATTGGAGAAATACTTTGGCAGCCAATGTTAGCTGGCAGGGATTGGACAACAACACCAAAGACGATCAAGCAGGCACTGATTTTCTGGCAGATAGAAATGCAGATGTACTGATTTTTTCTTCTTTGTATGGTTTCCGATTGAGTGAAGACATTGCAGTGACAGCCTTAGGAGATTTGAACACTTCAATTTTTAATTTTCTTGCTCCCGGTACATTTGATCTTGGAGTAGGTGCTACTTGGACTCCTAAAGCCATTCCCAATTTGGTACTTGTCGTTCACCCATTGACCTATCATTTTGCTTTCTCTGCTTTCGATAATGTGGAAAGTCAATCTGCTTTTGGTGCGAAAGTAAAAGCTACGTATTCTCATGAGTTTCCAGGCGGCATTGTTTGGTCTTCCAACTTGGGTGCTTTTCTGCCTTACAGCAATGAAAAATTTCCGATTAGCTTTATAGGTGAAGATGGTATAGAGCAAACGGGTGAAGAAGGATTGTTTGAATACACATGGATCAACTCTTTGAATATTGCCAATCTTTGGAAAGGCGTTGGAGTGGGACTTACTTACGGAATTAGAGGTGCTAAATTTGAATATCCTCCAAGTACACAATCTTATACGGCAGTTGGTTTGACTTATGGCTTTTAAGGATTGATTTACTCTTGAATAGAAATAGAGATGTTGGTTGGATCTATTGGGATTCAGCCAACATTTTTTTATGTGTGCATCATTCGATGAATGAAGCAATAATTTTCAGAAAATGTGAGAATGAATTGGCCTTAGTGTAGGATTTGAAGTATTTTGCGTGTGAAAACATTTTTCAATTAACAAATTAAATATTTAATAGACATGAAAATGAATTTCAGATTTTTAATCAGTTTTTTAGCAATAGGTTTGGTTGCATTTACACTTACGGCTTGTGGGGGTGAGACTGCTCAGAGCCATGACGACGGTCACGACCACGCAACGGAAGAAAAAGCAGTAGAAAACCATGATGGACATGACCATGACAGTCATGAAGGACATGATCATGAAGCAGGTGTAGATATGACAAGTGTGGAATATGGTTCGACTTATGTATGTCCGATGCACTGTGAAGGTAGCGGAAGTGATGTGGCAGGTTCATGCCCTGTTTGTGGAATGGAATATGTCCTCAATGCCGAACATCAGGAAGATGCACACAAGCATTAGTAGGTAAGAGGAGAGAAGCGAGACTCCAATCTTAAGCCATCAAAAACACCTCTACTATGAGTTGATTTTGATGGCTTTTTTACTTTTAATTCCCTTGTTCCAACATATCCAAAGCCACATCCACAATCATATCTTCCTGTCCACCCACCATTTTGCGCTTACCTAATTCTTCCAAAATCATTCGAGTATCCAAGCCATAGCGTTTTGCAGCCCTCTCAGAGTGAAGTAGAAAACTGGAATAAACACCCGCATAGCCCAACGAAAGCGTTTCTCTATCCACTTGCACAGGTCGGGTTTGAAGGGGGCGAATCACATCATCAGCCAAGTCCATCAACTGATACAAATCGCAATTGGGGTGAATGTCCATTTTTTTCAAACACGCTATCAAAACCTCCAATGGTGCATTGCCTGCACCTGCGCCCATCCCTGCGAGAGAGGCATCCAGACGGGTTGCACCGTGCTGCATCGCCACAATCGTATTCGCGACTCCCAAAGATAGATTGTGGTGGCAGTGAATCCCAATTTCTGTTTCGGGCTTCAATATATCTTTATAGACTTTCACCCGTTCTACCACTCCATCCATCATCAAAGCTCCTGCTGAATCGGTGATATAGACGCAATCTGCGCCATAACTTTCCATCAATTTGGCTTGTTCGGCCAACTTTTTGGGTTCGTTCATGTGGGCCATCATCAAAAAACCACCCACATCCATGCCCATGTTTTTGGCTGCTTCAATGTGTTGGGCCGAAATATCTGCTTCGGTGCAATGCGTGGCAATTCGCACAGATTCAACACCTAAGTCTCTTGCTCGCTTCAAATCGTGTATCGTGCCAATGCCTGGCAGTAGAAGCGTGGTCAGTTTGGCATGGGTCAGCTTTTCTGCAATGCCTTCCAACCATTCCCAATCGGTGTGTGCGCCAAAACCATAGTTAAAACTGCCGCCTGCCAAACCATCGCCATGCGAAATTTCAATGGCATCTACTTTTGCTTTGTCCAATGCCACCGCTATGTCTGTGATTTGCTGCTTGGTGTATTGGTGACGAATGGCGTGCATACCGTCTCGAAGGGTTACGTCTTGAATGTATAGGTTGCTCATGATGATGTGTTCGAATTTGAATTTTGAGTTTGAATTTTAACCAACTTTTCTCCCGTCGCCAATGCCGCACTCGTCATAATATCCAAATTACCAGCATATTCGGGCAAATAATGACCTGCTCCTCTTACCTGCAACAAAACCATCGTTTTCAGGCCATGACGAAGCCCCAAACCTTCAATAAATACAGGCTCGTTTTCTGGAATATCTTCAAACTGTACCGCTTGATGCAGCGAATAACCAGGCACATATTTCTGAACCTCCGCCACCATCTGGTGAATACTTTCTCGAATCGCCTCACTATCCGCCTGTTCGCTCAATGTAAAAACTGTATCACGCATCACCAAAGGAGGATCGGCAGGATTGAGGACAATAATCGCCTTGCCTCTATCCGCACCGCCCACTTTTTCAATCGCTTGAGCAGTCGTTTCGGTAAACTCGTCAATGTTGGCACGAGTACCAGGGCCCGCAGATTTACTAGCAATTGAAGCCACAATTTCACCATAATGCACCTTTGCCACACGGCTTACCGCTGCCACAATCGGTATCGTAGCCTGTCCGCCGCAGGTCACCATGTTCACATTTTTCGCCCCCATATTGAAGTCAAAATTGACAGGCGGAACGAGGTAGGGGCCTATTGCAGCAGGCGTGAGGTCAATCATGCGTTTGTCGGGAAATTGCTGCACATATTTCCAATTGTACAGGTGTGCCTTTGCAGAAGTGGCATCAAAAACAATCTTGATGTCCTTCCATTCAGGCATTTGCATCAAGCCTGTAATGCCTTCATGCGTTGTAGCAATACCCATTCGCTTGGCCCTTGCCAAACCGTCTGATTCAGGATCTATTCCGACCATGACCGACATTTCCAATACATCGGACATACGCATCACCTTAATCATCAAGTCCGTACCAATATTTCCAGAGCCGATGATGGCTACTTTTGTTTTTTGCATATTTTTTTGTGTTTTATTCCGTAAAATTAACTGAAACCTCTCCCAATCCTTCAATCTCGGCTCTGAAAGAATCGCCCGCCGATATGGGAATCATCGGCCCCAATGCGCCCGTCAATACTACATCACCTGCCCGCATGGGCTTACCCAATCTCGCCATCGTTTTTGCCAGCCAAAGCAGGGCATTGATAGGAGAACCGAGACAATCTCCCCCTTTTCCCTGCGAAACAATTTCACCATTTCGGTACATCACCATTTTGCAGCCGATCATGTCTAAATTTTCCAAACGAGCGGGTTGATGCCCTACCACAAAATGACTCGCCGAAGCATTGTCTGCAATGGTATCAGTGATGCGAATATCCCAGCCTTCAATGCGACTACCCACGATTTCGATGGAAGCAAGGGCGTAGTCAATCGCTGAAATGACATCAATGGAAGTGAGCGAAGTTGAGGTCAAATCTTTGCCCAACACAAAGGCGATTTCTGCTTCGGCTTTGGGCTGCATGATTTCTTTGACCGAAATTTCGCCATTGTTCCACACTTCTTTGTCACTCCAAAGCATCCCAAAATCGGGCTGATTGATGCCAAAATGCTGCTGCACAACGGGCGAGGTCAAGCCAATTTTGCTGCCCACGATTCTTGCCCCTTCTGCCATTCGCAAGGCGGTGTTGATTTCTTGAACGGCATAAGCCTTTGTCAAATCCGTTTCTCCAATGAGATCACGAATGGGTTTGCAGGTGAGTCCTTTTTGAGCGGCTTCACGCAGGCGTTTTGCAGCCGCTTCAATATTTTTATTTGCCATGATGGTAGCTTGTTGATTTTATTTCATTTGTGTTTTCTACACCTCAAAAGATTGGTAAATACAGGTTTTACTTTAGTTGGGGAAAAATATAAAAAAAAATCGGAAAACGAAACAGGTTCATCGACTTGTAGCTCTATTTACTTGTCCAAAGTCTAACTAAACAATAGTTTGTGATAAATTTACACATATATAACTTGGGTTAAAAAATTCCGTTTACCGATAACAAATTTATTAAATTATTGGTCTTCCCACTTCATGCAGCGTATCACTGCCTTTTGCCAACCTTTGTAGAGTTTTTCACGTTGTTCGGATTCCATTGAAGGTTCAAAAGAAGCGTCTAACTCTTGATTGTTGACCAATTCCTCTTTTTTGTAAAAACCAACAGCTATTCCTGCAAGGTAAGCAGCTCCCAAAGCAGTGGTTTCTATTACTTTGGGGCGTTTGACAGGCACATTCAAAATATCTGCTTGAAACTGCATCAACAAAGAATTTGCAGCAGCACCTCCATCTACTTTCAAGGCAGAAAGCTGGATGCCAGCATCTTTTTCCATTGCATCCAAAACATCCCGAGTTTGGTAGGCCAAAGACTCTAAAGTAGCACGTATGAGATGTTCTTTTCCTGTGCCACGGGTCAAACCAAAAATTGCTCCTCTTGCATACATATCCCAATAAGGTGCACCCAAGCCTGCAAAAGCGGGTACGACATATACACCGTCTGTATGCTCCACTTTGTTGGCATAAAATTCAGAATCACCTGCTTGGTCAAGTATTTTTAGACCATCTCTCAACCACTGAATCGCTGCTCCTGCAATAAATACACTGCCTTCCAAGGCATATTCAACTTTCCTGTTGATACCCCAAGCCAACGTGGTAAGTAAACCAGATTTGGATTCAATCATTTTCGTACCTGTGTTCATCAACATAAAACAGCCTGTCCCATACGTATTTTTTGCCATGCCTGCTTCAAAGCACGTTTGTCCAAACAAAGCCGCTTGTTGGTCGCCCGCTACTCCGCCAATGGGAATAGATACTCCACCGAAAAAAGAAGCCTTGGTTTCACCAAAATCACCACTCGAATCTCGAACTTCGGGCAGTAGTGATTTGGGAATGTCCAATTCTGAAAGCATTTGATCATCCCACTTCAATTCACGAATATTGTAGAGTAGGGTGCGGGAAGCATTGCTGTAATCCGTAGCATGAACTTTGCCGTTGGTTAGTTTCCAAATCAACCAAGTGTCCATTGTGCCAAACAATAAATCACCATTTTCTGCTTTTGCCCTTGCATCGGGAACATTGTCCAAAAGCCATTTTACTTTTGTACCTGAAAAATAAGCATCTATCACCAATCCTGTATTGGAGCGAACATAGTTCTCCAATCCTTTTTCCTTCAATGTATCACAGATAGAAGCTGTTCGACGGTCTTGCCATACAATTGCATTATGGATAGGTTCTCCTGTATTTTTGTTCCATATCAGCGTTGTTTCTCTTTGATTGGTGATGCCGATCGCTGCAATTTCGGTAGGAGAGAGGTGATTGCTTTTTAGAACATTTTGAGCAACACTCAGCTGGGTTTCCCAAATAGTCATGGCATCGTGTTCAACCCAACTAGGTTTGGGATATATTTGAGGAAACTCTTTTTGAGAAACAGCAACAATGTTGCCTTTTTTATCGAAAATAATGGCTCTGCAGCTAGTTGTGCCTTGGTCAAGCGAAAGAATGTATTTTTTTGACATGAGAAGTAAATAATTGAAAATCAAAATAAAAATAAGCAAAAAGGATTATTGTTAAGGATTTAGTGCATCAACAATACTGTTTTTTGCTGTAAAGTAACAAGTAAAACTGCAATTTTTTTTCAAAATAACTTTTATATTAAGCAAAAATATAGTAGCTTTATCGTGTTCCAATTATTTAACCAAAAATTGAAGAGTATGGAAATCTCAGGTATGAACATCACATTTAATGAGTTGAGAAAAATCAAAGATAGTTTGCCCGATGGTAGCATTCATCAAATTGCAGAAACGCTCGATGTGTCTGTAGAAACAGTTAGAAATTATTTTGGTGGATACAATTACCAAGAAGGACAAGTCGTAGGGGTTCATTTTGAACCAGGTCCTGATGGAGGTATTGTTCATTTAGATGATACCCGCATTATCGAAATGGCACAGAAAATCATTGAAGAGCAGGAAGTTGAAGTTGAAGAGTAATTTAGTTTTTTACTACTATTCACTTTGTTTAAAGTCCTTCATACACTTATAGTAAACTATTTTACAAGTGTATGAAGGATTTTTTTTTTGTATATAGATTGAATAAATAAGTGGAAGCAGTACAGCTTGTACTAAAAGTTAAGTGGCAACTTAAAAGATTGTTCTACTCAAAATCATACATCATGTAATCTTAAATTTACCTGATAATGTGTAAAAAAATGGTTTTTTAAATAGGATGGATGTATGAATACTAAAGAGCTGCCAGTTATTTAATTTTTGTTGTAATAGGGATTCTTTAGTGGGAGTTCTTAAGGAAAAGAGGAGGAGAATATTAAAATTAGGGTGGTCTATAAAAGAACATAGCACCCCACAAGGAAGTGCTATGCCTAAAACCCTAATTGTTTAACCCTAAAAACCTAAAGCCATGAAAAAGCAATGTAAATATAAAACTATTTTGTTGGTTTGACCAAAAAAAAAAGTAAAAAAACTCTCAATAAGATTGATTTGACAATTTAATTGATTCTAAATAATTCATTTTTAGAGATATGTGTGAAAAGAATAAAGTGAGTTTTTTTAAAAAAATAGAAAACAGCGTAATTATTTTTAAAAACTCTTTGTTTAACGATAAAGGTTCATTTTATCAACATATTCGAGGACAGTTTCAGGAACCATATAGCGAATAGATTTTCCTTGTTTTAAGAGTTCTCTAATATAAGTAGCCGAAATTTCAATTTTCGGCACGTATAACCGATGAACTTTGGGATGGTCTATATACAACTCATTTTCATATCCCGGACGGGGGTAAACAATCAATTGATACTGCTCCAATATTTTTTCGTAGTTTTTCCATTTGTGGAAATTCGTCAAGTTATCTTCTCCCATGATTAAGTGAAAATTCGAGGCGGGATATTTTTCACTCAAATAAGCCAGTGTATCAATGGTATAGGAGGGTATAGGTAGATTGAATTCGATGGTTGAGGGTTTTATCTGCGTATTTCCCTCTAATGCAAGGTTTACCAAGTGCAAACGATCGTATTGGTTTAACAAAGATTGCTTTTGTTTGAAGGGATTTTGAGGCGAAACGACTAGCCAAACTTGATCTATATCGTCTAAATTGACCACTGTTTCTGCAATGATGAGATGTCCTACGTGAATAGGATTGAAAGAACCAAAAAATAAACCGATGTTTTTGGACATTGTTGTTGAATTGCTTTGTGAATTATGTGCAAGCTTCAATTTGAAGTTTGGAATGAATCCTTACTTTTGCAAAAGTAATCATTTCAGTAATTGAACAATAAAGCAATCCAACAATTTGAACCATGCAACAATACTTTGATTTACTTCAAAAGATTATAGCCAAAGGCAATTTTAAAGAAGACCGAACTGGCACAGGCACATTGAGTATTTTTGGCCATCAGATGCGCTTCAATTTGCAAGAGGGTTTTCCGCTCGTGACGACTCGTAAAATTCACACACGCTCGCTCATTTATGAATTGTTGTGGTTTTTGAAGGGTGATACGAATATTCAATACCTCAATGACCATAAAGTACGAATTTGGGATGAATGGGCAGATGAAAACGGTGATTTGGGTCCCATATATGGCTCACAATGGCGGTCATGGAATGGTGGGAACGGGGAAACTGTGGATCAGATAAGCCAATTGATGCAAGACCTAAAAGAGAAACCACATTCTCGTAGGCTGATTGTCAGTGCTTGGAATGTGGCAGATTTACCCAAAATGGCATTGGTGCCCTGCCATAGCCTTTTTCAGTTTTATGTCAATGATGGAAAAATATCCTGCCAACTCTACCAACGTTCTGCTGATGTGCCAATTGGAATTCCCTACAACATTGCGAGTTATGCGCTGCTGTTGTCCATGATTGCCCAACAAACGGGATTGCAGCCTTACGAGTTTATTCATACGATTGGCGATGCTCATATCTATGTGAATCAAATGGAAGGAATTGAAGAGCAGTTGAAAAGAGAGATGCGAGCTTTGCCGCAATTGAAGATTCGAGAAGGTGTTGCGTCTATTTTTGATTATGATTATGAGGATTTTACCATCGAAAATTACCATCCACATCCGCATATCAAAATGCCTGTGGCGGTTTAACGCAAAAAAGCACAACAGATAAAAATTTGTTGTGCTTTTTACTTGTGGGTCATACTGGATTCGAACCAGTGACCCCTGCCCTGTCAAGGCAGTGCTCTGAACCAACTGAGCTAATGACCCTTAGTAAAAATGTTTATTCCTAAAGAATAGGAAAACCATTTTTATTTTTGGAATGGGTCGCAAATGTAGCTTATTTCTTTGATTCTGCAAAAAAAATAGGCACTTCACAGAAGATTTTAGTAATAGAAAACTTTTGATTTCTAAGAATTAAAACTATAATGCATAAGTTGTGTTAAGAATTAGCATAAAGAGCAATGATGCAACCTTCGACAATAAACTACTCTCTTTTTGACAAGTCAAAAAAGTATAAGCCTTGGACAAAATTTTGTAATCTTCTTAAACCTTAGTCCCATGAAAACGCCCTTTTACAGCGAACTCGAAGAACGATTAAACTACATAACTCATGGCATTGGCGCAATCATCAGTTTGATAGGGTTTATTGTGCTGATATATTTTGCTTTAGATTACAAAGATATGGGTGTATTGGCAGGTTTTGCGGTATTTGGATTGTGCATGATGTCCGTCTTTTTATCTTCTACTATGTATCACTGGGTCGAACACATTGAGTGGAAAAAGACACTAAGAGTATTTGACCACATAGCGATTTTCCTAATGATTGCAGGCACATATACTCCTTATTTGCTCGGCAATATGCGAGAGGGTTGGGGGATACCTTTATTAGTGATTATTTGGAGTTTAGCGATTGGAGGCATTATCTTTAAATGGGTGATTCGCAATCAGCTATCCAAATATGAATTCTACAGTATTGCCTTTTACGCAGGTTTGGGTATGATGATTCTTTTTTTCATACAGCCTGTTATGGCCACCGTTGATTTTTGGGGTGTATTGTTGTTACTCATAGGAGGAGGGTTTTATCTTGTGGGTATCATTTTTTATGTGATTGACCGAATCCCTTTCAACCATGCTATTTGGCATTTATTTGTCATTGCAGGAGCCGCTTGTCATTACTTTTCTATTTTGTACTATGTTCGTCCACCGATGATTTGATTAATTGAAAATTTACCAACAACAATCCGCCAAGCTAACCTCATTAGGACTTGCAGCCAAGCGATAATTGGTATAACCCAATTTCTCCAATGCCTTACCCGTAGTATTACCGATAGCCACAATGATTTGATGTGTTTCGATTGTGTGTTTTTTACAAAAAGTCTGCACATTCATTGGGCTGGTAAACACCAAAATATCGCAAACTGGGATGTCAAAAGCAGATTTTATTTGATTACTATATACCACAAGGTCTTGCACTTTAATCTTGTCAAAATCCCGCTCCAATATTTTCTGAACCCCCCTCAAGCTTTTTTCAGCAATTGGGAAAACCACTTTCTTACCCCTTGCTATTTTTCCAAAATCCTCTGCAACCGCAGCCGTATCGTTTTCTCCCCCCACAAAACTTGCTTTGAAATTGTAGGCTTGTAATGCCTTTGCAGTACCTTCTCCCAAAGCAGCTACTCGGAATCGTTCTGGTAGGAAAGGATTTTGTTCAAAAAAGAATTGTACGCCTCGTTTGCTCGTAAAAAATAGCCAATCCGCTTCAATGTTTTTATCAAAAGCTACACCATTAAAGTCAATCAAAGAGAAAGCATTAACATCATAGCCATTGTTGGACATAGCTTTGTAGAAATAACTATCTTTTGTCAAATCACGAGAAATAAATATTTTTTTTGGAGTTTTTTCTTCCAGCCCGTTCAGTAGTTTTTTTATCAAATCAGCTTGATTTTTACCTTCCGCAAAAATTCTTTTTGGGAAATCCTGCCAATTTTTAGCCGAAGTTGCCCAAACTTGAAAGTGATTTTGGGAAGGTAAAAACCGACAAAAGACACCAATCGGTTGGTGACAACCGCCCCCTAATTGATTCAAAATCGTACGTTCTACTGCAATGGATTTTTCGATTATAGGATCGTGAATGTGTTGCAAAATAGCCCGAATCTCTGCATCTTCTTCACGGGTTTGAAATGCCAATACGCCCTGCGAAGCGGCAGGAATCATCTGTTGAGGCGTAAAAATAAGTTGGTGATAATCGCCTAAGTCCAACTCCAATCGCTCCAAACCTGCGGCGGCTAAGACAATAGCATCGTATGCTCCCTCTAGTTTTTTTACCCTTGTTGGGACATTTCCTCGAATATCAAGAATTTGCAGGTCAGGCCTTTGTGCCAACAACTGAGATTTTCGACGAGCCGAAGAAGTACCTACAACTGCATTCTCTTTGAGTTGGAATGGGAGGGAAGGACGAAGTGCATCTGGGTGAATTACCAAACAATCGAAAGGATTGGCACGATATGAATTGGCTGCAATTACCAAACCTTCAGGACTTTCAGTCGGTAAGTCTTTGTAAGAATGAACCGCCAAATCAATAGAACCTGCCAATAGTTCGGCTTCAATTTCTGTGGTAAAAAAGCCTTTGCCTTCTATCTTGTCAAAACTCAAATGTTGGATTTGATCGCCTTTGGTTTTGATGATCTTCAATATTACCTCATGTCCCAATTGCTGCAATTGGTCTTGAGTGAAATAGGCTTGCCACAAAGCCAATTCACTGCCACGAGTACCGATAACAATTTTCTTTTTCATCATCGGCAAAGCTACCTATTTTGATAGAGTGTGGCAAAACATTTAGTGCCTGATTGGGTTTTTTACTAGTATCTTTATCTAAATTTTTATCTATACCAAGATATTTTCTTCTATGAAATTCAGCAATTTTGTTTACAAACGCCCTGACTATCCAACAGTAGCAACAAAGTTTGACCAACTGATAAGCCAGTTTAACACTGCCACTGCAGTGGCAGAACAAAATGAGGTCATTGAAAAAATCAATGTGCTTCGCAGCGATTATCAGACCATGTTTTCGATTGCAAGTACTCGACACAATATTGATACAACAGATGATACCTATACTGTTGAGCAGTCTTATGTGGATAAAGAACGCCCGGCATTTAGTGGATTGACCAACCGTTTTTACAAGGCACTGGTCAACTCTAAGTACCGGCAAGAATTGGAGAAAACATGGGGTAAACAATTGTTTGTCATAGCAGATTTATCTTTGAAGTCTTTTGACGACAGCATTATTGGCTATTTGCAGAAAGAAAACCAACTGGTTTCTCGCTATATCAAATTATTGGCTTCTGCCGAAATTCCCTTTGAAGGAGAAGTTCGCAACTTGAGTGGTTTCGGTAAGTTCTTCAATTCCAAAGACCGAGCCATGCGGATCAAAGTGCGAGAAGCCTATTATGGATTTTTTACCGAACACCAGCATACATTGGATGATATTTTCGATCAGTTAGTGCATCTTCGTCATGAAATGGCACAAGCTTTGGGCTTCAAAAACTTTGTGGAAATGGCTTATGCACGCATGAAACGTTCAGATTACACAGCAGAAGATGTGGCACACTACCGAAAAATGATGGAGAAACACGTAGTTCCTTTGGCGACTAAACTTCGAAAACGCCAACAAAATCGCTTGGGTTTGGAGGATTTTTACCATTTCGATGAATCCTTGGAATTCAATTCTGGCAATCCTACACCAAAAGGAGATGCGGAGTGGATTGTAGCGAATGCCGAAAAAATGTATGAGGAACTTTCACCTGAAACCAATGAGTTCTTTCAGTTTATGAAAAGCAATGAATTGATGGATTTGGTGAACCGAAAGGGGAAAGCTGGAGGAGGTTACTGTACCGTCTTCAAAAAATACAAAAGCCCCTTTATTTTCTCGAACTTCAATGGTACAAGCGGCGACATTAAAGTGCTGACGCATGAGGCTGGTCATGCTTTTCAGGCTTATTCGAGCATTGACCTTATCACGCCAGAATACAATTTCCCGACTATGGAAGCAGCCGAGATTCACTCGATGAGTATGGAACTACTCACTTGGGATTGGATGCACTATTTTTTTGAAGAAGATACCGATAAGTTCAAATTTTCTCATCTAAGTCGTTCTATTACCTTCTTGCCCTATGGCGTTGCAGTAGATGAATTTCAGCATTTTGTGTACGAAAACCCCAATATAAGTCCTGAAGAACGAAACAAGGAGTGGAGACGAATCGAACAAAAATACATGCCCCACAGGGTGTACAATGGAATTGGGTATTTGGAAAGTGGGCGGTTTTGGCAGCAACAGCGACATATCTACAAAAGCCCATTTTATTACATAGACTACACCTTAGCACAGGTTTGTGCATTACAGTTTTGGAAACGATACAATGAAAATCCAGAAAAGGCAATGGAAGATTACACACGCTTGTGCAAAGCGGGAGGAAGTCAGTCCTTTTTGAACCTGGTAAAACTGGCCAAATTGCGTTCTCCATTTGAAGAAACTACTTTGGTGGAGGTGATGGCAGAAGCAGAGGCTTGGTTGGAGAAGGTAGATGATACTTTGTTGTAAGTAGAAGATGATTCCGATGATGGGTTAGAGTCTTTGTTTTTCATTAAATTGGTGCCAATCCAACCGCCAATTAATAGCAATAATAAACTACCTCCTACAAGTGCCCACAAAGTCCAATTGATGTCTTGAATAGGATGCTCAATGTTTTGCGGATTGCCCAACAAAATTTGGTTGCTCCAGAAGTAAGGATGTGCTTTGTCTGTTTGTTTTTCGATGAAAGTTCGTTTTGCAGTAGCCAAAGCTTCAGCTTTATCCATTCCTTGCTGCAAATTTTGATAGAAATAGT